>NZ_JBSAXD010000036.1:0-96075 GCF_053427715.1 Burkholderia sp. MR1-5-21 | reverse complement strand
GCCCTTTGTCGAGCCAAAGCCTCGCCCTGGTCAGCATGAACTTGTTGAGATCCTCCGCATCCATCCCCAACCCACGGCAGTCCATCCAGGCCAGATAGAGAGAGTCTGCCGGCAGCACCTTGATCATTGAAGTCATCTCGCTGACGGCGTTGCGGAAGTGGGCGTGATTCACGCGCAGATAGCCCAGCATCTCTTCGAGCCACGACTCGCCGTGTGCATAGGCAGCCTCGGCCGCGACCATGCCGAGCGTGTTGACTAGCGGGAACATGTTTCTGTCGTACTGTCGAAGCAATTCCTCGCGCAGACGCCGGTTCGGCACGAAGACATTCGCGCTTTGCAGACCGGGCAAGTTGAACGTCTTGCTCGGCGCCGTGCAGGTGATGCTGTTCTGCGCGAACGTCTCTCCAAGCGAAGCGAACGGAATGTGCTTCTTCGCAGGGTTGATGATCAGGTCCTGATGGATTTCGTCCGAGATGACAAGCACGCCGTGCCGCAGACAGATCTCTCCCATGGCGCGCAGCTCGTCCTCGGACCAAACATTGCCTGTCGGATTGTGGGGATGGCTGAGGATGAAGAGCTTCGTGTTGTCCCGGATCGCCGCTTCGAACGTCTTTTCGTTGAAGCGATAGCCCGCCTCCGTTCGTTCGAGCGGAGCGAAGGCCAGATGACGTCCGTTCATCAAAACGTCGTTGTGGAAGTGGGCATAGACCGGAGGCTGAATCAGCACCGTATCGCCCGGCGAGGAGAAAGCCTGCACGGCGGTCTTCAGTGTGGTGATGATGCCCGACGTCTGCACCACCCATTCTTTGGCGACGTCCCAGCCGAACCGCTTGGCTTGCCAGCCGACGACCGCATTCACATAGCTGTCGGTCGCGCCACCAGGGTAGCCGAAAACGCCGTGCTCCACCGCCTCGTGCAGCGCCTCGATCACGGGTTGGGGCGCACGAAAGTCCATATCTGCAACCCACATGGGCAACGGGTTCGCAGCAGATTCGTCTGCCGAAAGAAGTTTTTCAGCAATCGCCCATTTCATCGAGTTTGAATTCTTGCGATCGGCCACTTGATCGAATACGCAAGCAACGTTTCGAGCCGAAGCGTCGTTTCTCATCTCTGTGGAGCATGCCTTCACTATTTGTTCCTCGTTTCAATATGATGGCGCGCACGGGACGCGGCCTTGAATTTCGGTCAGAATAGCAACGCTCTTCCATGAGCAGAAATGGTATGTTTTCATAGAACAATGAACGGAGATCATGGATGCTAGACCGTCAACAGCTTGCCATCCTGCTGGAAGTCGATCGGCTAGGTAGCGTCACCGCAGCCGCTGAACGACTCAACGTCACGCAGTCCGCGCTTTCGCACATGGTCCGAAAGATGGAAGATCTGCACGGCATCAAAATTTGGACAAAGAGCGGGCGGACGCTCCGCTTTACGCAGGCCGGGGAGTATCTGCTCGCGTTGGCGCAGCGGGTATTGCCGCAGATCGATCACGCCGAGCGTGTGCTTGTCGATTTCGCGGAAGGCAGGCGTGGCGCGCTGCGCATCGGCATGGAGTGCCACCCATGCCAAAAGTGGCTCTCGAGGCTTACGCCGCGGTACCTTGCCACTTGGCCGGACGTAAACTTCGACGTGCGTACGGCATTCCGCTTCGATGGCGTTGCGGCACTTTCGGGTCACGAAATCGACCTGCTCATTACGCCTGATCCCATCGACTTGCCGGACATCCGATTTACGCCTGTCATCGACTACGAGCTTGTCCTGGTTGTGCATGAAGCACATCCGCTGGCTGCGCGCGCCTTCGCTCAACCTCGTGACCTGCTCGGCGAAGAACTGATCACCGTTCCCGTCAGCGAAGACAGACTGGACATCTATACGCGCTTCCTTATCCCGGCTCATTGCAAACCGAAAAACCATAGAACCGCGGAAGCGACCGATCTCATGCTTCAACTCGTCGCCGCGGGACGCGGCGTTTCAGTCCTGCCGGATTGGCTCGTTCATGAAGAAGGCGCGGATCTGCCGATTCGTGCGGTGCGGCTTGGCAAGCGCGGCATCAGCAAGAGCATCAATCTAGGCATCCGCCGCGGTGAAGAGGAAATCGCATATATCGCCGGCTTCGTGTCGATCGCGCGAGAGATGGGTGTCAGTCGAGGTTGATGCGAAACACGATTGAAACCGTCGAAGGTGGCAAAGAAATTATCGTCGGCCGGCAGCGACGATGTGGAAGGCCCCTTTCCCACTTTTGAAAGTTGGCCGTACCCTCCGGTCCGTCAGGTGGCAATTTCCCTGCTGCGCGCCGCGGCCGAGACGGTCAGGATGAAGACCGCCAGTGCAAGCGGAACGAATGACACCCAGAGCACAGCGTTCCATCCGTAGGCGGTCAACAGGCCGCCCGACAGGAAAGAACCGAGCGCTATCGTTCCGAACACGATGAAGTCGTTCAGCGATTGCACGCGGGCTTTTTCTTCGGGCCTATGACATTCGAGTACAAGAGCCGATGCGCCCACAAAACCGAAGTTCCAACCTACGCCTAGCAAGATGAGCGTCAGCCAAAAGTGCGCTACGTCCACGCCCATCAAACCGACTGCCGCTGAGAGCGCAGTGAGCATCAGACCTGCCGTCACGACTCTCTGCGCACCGAAACGGCTAATCAACCGGCCGGTAAAAAAGCTCGGCGCATACATCGCGATGACGTGCCATTGAATACCGAGGTTGGACGATGTCTGTGACAGACCACACATCTGCATCGCCAACGGTGCGGCCGTCATTAGGAAGTTCATCAGAAGGTAGGACACTGCCGCGCAAACAACAGCAGTCACCAACAGCGGCTGGCGAACAATGACGCGCATCGGGCGGCCGCCGGCAGCCTGAGCCTTCGACGGCATCGGCAGTCGCACTCCGAGCAGGACGAATGCTGACAAAGCCGCGACTGCGGCTTGCGCCACAAAGGTCGCCGCGAACGCATGCGGTGCCCACAAGTTCATCGTATAGGTGACGAGCTGCGGTCCAATCACACCGGCGAAGACACCGCCAGCCATAACGAACGATAACGCGCGCGAGCGGAGGTCCGGCTGCACGCAATCCGCGGCCGCAAAACGGAAGGACAAGACCACGGCCGCATAGGCGCCGCCGAAGAACATCGCCGTGCAGAACAGTGAGTATGAGCCCACTACGACTGCCAGGGCGGCGAGCAAACCGACAAGCACGCCGCATCCTGTTCCCAGCAGAAAGGCGGCACGCCGCCCAAAGCGTTGGGCAATGGTCCCTGCGGGTAACGAGCACGCCGCCATTCCCACGACAAAGATCGAGATCGGCAGCGTCGCGAGGGCGCGATTAGGCGCCAGCGCGTTCCCTACGATCGCGCCCGTCGCATAGACAACAGTCGAATTCGCGCCGGCGAGTGCCTGCGCGATAGTGAGCCTTGCGACATTGCCGTTCGCGTGAGCATAAAGATCGTCGTTAGGATGCACTATGCGCCTTCGCCATCATCAGGACCATTCAGAATTTGATTTAACGTAAACTGGACAGCAGAATTCAGTAGCCGCTCTTCGCGGGTTTCGCATCGATCTGCCACGTTTCGCTGACGACGCGGGCGTCGCGATACGTCAGCACATAGCGCACGTGGATCGGCTGCTTGCCTTCGAACACGACATTGGCCGTAACGCTGGCGCCCTTCGGATTGGAAGCCTCCTCGATCCCATCTACCGATACCTTCATCGGTCCCTGGGCCTTCAAGAATTTTTCCCAGACGCCGCGAATGGCATCGACGCCCGTGTATGTGCCGTCCAGCGGGCCGCCGACCCAATTGAATTGCGCGTTGTCAGCGTAGCCGCGCATCAGCTGCGCGACGTCACCCGACGCGATGGCCTGAAAGTGCTGGTTCGCGTCGGCTGAGGGCAGGTCGGCCAGCGCGGCGGTCGATGCAACTGCGAGGGTGACGGCCAGGGCAAATTTCTTCATTATGGTTCTCCATAAAAGGATTGCTAAGACGATCAGATGGGCTGCGTCGCCGCACACGGGCTCCGGCACATCGCTATCCGGCTCGCGCATGGAGACGCTCTCCTGACCGCACCGTTTCTGGCGCGAATGGACGCGATGGATCGATGGCGACCGAAAACATTTTCGTTACGAAGCGCCATGCGTCTTGCCCATCACCAGGACCATTCGGAATTTGACGTCACCGCGCTTCACTCGCTGGTACGCCGCAAATGCGTCCTCTAGAGGCATCGTCTCGATCATCGGCCGCACGCCGCTCAGCACGCTGAAGTCGAGCGTTCTTTCGCTCTCGTAGGGCGACCCCGTAATTGATCCTGTGATGCCGCGCTCGCCACCGACAAGCTGGCGGGTCGATACCGCCAATGCATCTTGGGCGATACCAAGCACCACCAGTCTCCCTTGTGGGGCGAGGCCGCCAATCACTGCAGACACCGTGGCCGCATTGCCGATCGTCGTCAGGATTGCTTGCGCACCGCCCATATCGGTGAGCTTGGCGGCGGCGTCGTGCTGGTTGGTATCGATATAGACATGCGCGCCCAGAGCCAACGCATCCCTCTCAATGTCTTGGCCACGCCCGATCGCAACGACCTTGAAGCCCATCCGGCGAGCATATTGCAGCGCCATGTGTCCGAGCCCACCAATGCCCAGCACGGCAACCATATCGCCGGCTTGGGCACCCGACTTCTTGAGCGCATTGAAGGTCGCCAAGCCGGCGCATAAGATCGGCGCTGCCTCCTCGGCATTCAGTTCGTCGGGAATGGAAACCAGCCCGGTACTGCGCGCCACCATCATTTCCGCGTAGCCGCCGTCACATGTAACGCCGACCACCGGTTGATTGCGGCAAAGCTGGAACTGCCCGCGCCGGCATTGGTCGCATTCGCTGCAATGTCCGCCGAAGCGGCCAACGCCGACTCGCTGCCCTACTTTCCAGATCGCGGGCGTCCCAGCGCCTATCGATGCGATTCGGCCGATGACTTCATGACCAGGAACGCGTGGCGGCTGCAATGTGGGATCGGCTCTTTCTATATCAGAGGCGTCGGCACCGCAAATGCCGCAAGCTTCGACTTCGATCAATACTTCGCCCGGCCCAGGGGTCGGTATGTTGCGCTCGACCAACTCAAGCGCGCCCGGCTTCGCCACCTGCATGGCTCTATAGGTACTTTTCACGTTCAATATCTCCGTTCTGTTTGCGCAGCAACTCCGAGCTTTCTTAGCGCCGCGTTAATCAGTTTCATCGCCGATGGGCCGAGATCGCATCGAATGAAGCAAGGCCCAATACCGCGCTAACACCCGTACTCGCCGCATCGATGGCACCCGCCACGTAGCCCGGGAACTGCAGCGACCATTCGCTCGCAATTCCGATGAGAGCGTCACGCCAGACACCGGACTCGGCCATTGCCAGCGGCGCGGCCGGATGTCCAACCCCGCCGTTCTGATCTCGCGCGGTCGCGGTCAGCGGATCTTCGGCCCAATCCTTGATGAACTCTTCGCGAGGCCGCGATGCTTGTGAGCCGAACATCCGCGTCAACTGGTCCCTGCAATGGGTGCGCAGCTCATCGTAGGACAGGCGCTTGCGCGCTTGAGCGGAAATCCCGAGAAAGCCAAACAGCGCTGCCTCCCCCCCCACCATCGACGCGTCGTGGATCTCGACAAGCGGACCACAAGTGCTTCGAGCCTCGCCGGAGAGGCTCCGCTCGCGCCAAAACGGATTGTCGTAAACGGCAAGGTACTTGGCGTGGGGTGCCATCCATGTCGCGGTGTCGTTCCAGCCGCGCCGCAGCGCGTCCGGCAATGCAGGCGCGAAATCGATGGTGGCGACCGCTAACCTCGGGGGGACGGCAAGCAGTACCGACTCGGCGCGGTAAGTCGCGAGCTGCCCTTCCAAATCTTCGGCATCTAGCTCGACATGCGTTTCTGTACGACGCATCTGCCGTACATTCTTGCCGATCGCCAGCCGCGCCGTCGGCAACCTCCGCTGCAGAGCGTCGGTCAATGCGCCCATGCCGCCCACCAGACGCATGGAGCGCGGCGACGCTGCGTAGCCGCGCATACGCATTGGCGGCTCGTTCGACAACCGCTCTACAAGCATGTCACCGGTCTCGTGCTGCGCGAACCGTTCCAGGCCCAGGTGCCTCACTAGACGGTCCAGCCTGGGTTGCAGGTCTGGCCAGAACCACGTCGGCCCCAGGTCGAAGCGATTGACGTCATTCGACGCGGAAGCCCCAACAGAGCGAGGCATCCCCGCACGCGATGCTGACATGATGCGGCCGCCCAGCCTCGTGCGAGCTTCCAGGAGCACGTAATCCCGGATGCCCTGCTGCTCGAGAAGATAAGCCGCATATAGGCCGCTCAAACCTGCGCCCACAATGGCGATGCGCGTTGTTTCCATGCCTACGCCCCGACAGTCCAATCGACCGCGTCACTGGTCTTCAGGTAAAGCGTTGCACCGCACGCACCGGCCGCGATCGTCGGACGCTCCCGTCTCGGTGGCCTGATCCAGCTACCGCGCCCGTAGGACACCTTCCCAATCACCACATCTCCGGACAACACCAGCAGTTCGGCGCTGCGCCCCGGTTCAGCGAAGACAACCTCCCCCGGCTCCAGGCGTAGCAGGCAGACTTGCTCGATATCGTTCGAGAACAGCGGGCAGACCTCGTGACCATGTCGGCGCTGCCACGATGCTGGATTGCGGGTATCGATACGGACACGTCGCTGCTCGTCGGCCTGCATCTGCCGAAGCTTGACGAAGATCACGGCGCCATCGCTGCTGGACGGGCGATGACTCGAGCCCGGCGGATTGCGTAGATACCAGCCCGCCGGATAATGCATCGCTTCTTCGGAGAAAACGCCCGACAGAACCAGGACCTCTTCGCCGCCCGGATGTTGATGCTGCGGAAAATAGGAATGAGGAACGTAGCGCACGATGCTGGTCGCGCGGGCATCCTCGCCACCGAGACGGTCCAGCATGACGCGTTCGACACCTGCCTGCGGGGAGGCGACCCATTGATACTCGCGCGGCGTAACGATGGCCCAGCGCGAAAGATCTGCATTCACTAGCATGGGTTCTTTGCCTAAGATTTCACGCATGGGCGGCCGGCCGGTTACCAAACCAACGGTAGCCGCCGCCCTGTCCCGACTTACAAACTGGCTAGTTGCGCGTGAGCCTCGAGCACCCGCGCCGAATAAGCCAGTGCAGCGCCTGCGTTCAGAGCAATAGCAACGCCCAGCGCCTCGGAGATCTCCTCCATCGTGGCACCTTGCTCGACTGCCTTCTTGGTATGCACGGAAATGCAGCCATCGCATCGCGTGGTCACGGCCACCGCCAAAGCGATCAGTTCGTGCACCTTCGGTTCCAGCTTGCCGCTCTTCGCCGCGGCGTTTTCGATCGTCGCTAGCCCTTGCATCACGTCAGGGTTCTGCCCGGCGTACTCGCCTACCCGTTCCAGCAGAGAGGCTCGGTAGCTGTTCCAGTCTTGCATCATTACAACGTCTCCTCACAAGGTCGATAAAGCCGCGTGCCGCAACGACACCCGGCCTGAGAGATCAAGCAACCTGATAAATACGCACGTCCGGTACGGCATCCAGCAGCGGCGTCAGGCCGCCCACCACGTCAGCGGTGAACAGCTCACTTTGCAGATAGGCGTTCGCGTTCCGCTCGCTATCGAAGCCGTGCAGCACTTGGACGTCCTCATCGCGCACCAGCAACTCCTTCGACTTCGCGCCTGCGATCGTGTTGAGGAACGGGGCCTTGTACTTCTCGTAGATTCCCGCCGCGGACGCGCGGTTGGCGCTAGCGATTTTCAGGGTGATCTGCAGATAAACCATATGGCTGCTCCTTGTTACGTGATTACGTGTGACGGTTTGGGCAATCGCCGTTCGATAGACCGATAGACACTACGCCGACAACTTCGAACGTCCGGAAGAAAAACTATCCGTCCGCGCGCCATGTGGTGGACTTGTTGAAGGCCATAGCTCACAGACGCAGCAGGGTGAGACGTTGATTGCATTCTTTGCCGATTCCCGCCCCTCGGCAAACGAGATAAAGTGTCCGCAGGCCAAAGAAAATCTTTACCGCTATGAAATCCCCTGTTCATCTAAACGCGTTGCGTGCGTTCGAAGCCAGTGCCCGCCATCGAAGCTTTGCTGCCGCTGCGACCGAATTGCACGTGACTCCCGCCGCGGTGGGGCAGCTCGTGCGTACATTGGAGGAATGGCTTGGCGTAGCGGTATTCCACCGCACAACGAGCGGACGCGTTCGCCTGATCCCGACAGACGCTGCGGAGCGCGCTTTGCCCGACATTCGCGCAGGTTTCGACAGGCTCACCATAGGGCTCGAGCGGCTGAAAGAGGGATCAGCCAGCGGGATGCTCACCGTAGCCGTCAGCCCCGCCTTTGCCGCGAAGTGGCTGCTGCCTCGCATCGAAAGGTTCCAAGCGGCGTGGCCTGATACAGACGTGCGCCTCGATACCAACTTGAAGCCGGTGGATTTCGTCGCTCAACGCGTCGACATCGGCGTACGCTACGGCACGGGAAGCTGGCCTGGGCTGACGGCGGTCAAGCTGATGGACGAGGAGATGTACCCGGTATGCTCGCCCAAGCTGCTGCACAAGCAGGGACGCTTGCAAAAGCCGAACGACCTAGCGCGCGAGACGTTGATCCACGACCTCTCGATGGACAGCCATACGGACTTTCCCACTTGGGATATATGGCTGCAAAAAGCCGGAGTGACGGGCGTCGCAACGCAACGCGGGATGAAAATCAACAATTCTGCTGCAGTCTTGCAGGCAGCCATTGAGGGCCATGGCATCGCACTTGCTCGCAGTGTGATGTCGAGCGACGATCTGGCGACCGGACGGCTCGTCCGGTTGTTCTCGGAGATAACGTTCGCTTCGCCCTTGGCCTATTACGTCGTGTATCGGGCCGATTGCTCTGGCATGCCGAAACTCGTCGCCTTTCGCGATTGGCTGCTCGACGAGGCTACCGCGTCAGCAAGGAAACGCCCTCACTGACGACACAAGCTTCGGTCGCTGGCTAGTCGTGCCCGTCCTGGTTGCCGGCTTGGTCCACAGTCATCCAGCCCCAGCGGGAGAAAATTGCTGCGCCCGCTTTGGAGCGAAGGAAATCAACGAACTGCTGCGCAGCGGGATTCCCCTTCCCACGCTTGGTCACAGCGACACCAGAATCGCGATAGATCGCGTAACGTGGTTCGATCGGCACCGTCTCAGCAAGAGACGGATTCGACACCTGCCAGATATTCCAGATGAGCCACGCATCGATGTCGGGCTGCGCGGTCCAAGTTTGCCGAGCGATCGCACTATTACCCGCATAACTCACGATATTGCGGCGCATCGCTGCGACCGAACGGACGTCGCCAAGCCGGCCCGCCACGTCTTCCCATACACCATTCTGTCCGGCGCCATTAACGACCAGAATCTTCACACCCGGCTTGAGCAAGTCCGCGATGCCATGAATATTGCGAGGATTGCCGGGGCGAACGAGGATCGCCATTGGACGAAGGTATAAAGGCACCGGGGCTTGAGGCGTTAGCTGGTCGCCCATCGCAACAACGAAGTCGGACATCATCGTCTCCGAGCCGCTGAAGATCAGGTCGGCATCGGCGCGTGCGTGCTCGATCCACGTCGGCGTCGGTCCAGCCGTGACGTCAACGTGCGTACCCGTCTGCTTCTCGAATGCCGCGGCAGCCTCCTTCATCGCCGGCGCCGGGCCGCCAGGCCCATAGGCATGCAACACGGATTGCGGAAATGCGTGTACTGACGACATCGATAATGTCAGCACAGCGGCAATTCGCATGATGGCTTTCATGGTTTCCCTCGACCACGAACTATGCACAAAAACTCCTGAGATAGCGAACTGGTATACTGGAAATTGAATCGATTTTCGTCGTCCTGTCGAAAATTAGATATCCGTTTATACAATCGCAAGAAAAACTTCCCTGCTGTGCATTCACCATGTTTTCTTAAACTCGCTGCGCTTCACCGCAATGATCTTCTTTGCTCATCTTTGAGCCTATACGTCGCGACATTGCAGCGACTCCAACAGTCTATCTGCAACGTTGGCGGACCATGCAGCTATCGACAAACTTGGCGGCGCCCCGGGAGATTCCGGGAGAGCAGAGGCATCTGCCACATATAGCCCAGGGTTATCAAAAATCTCACCGTTCGCACCAATTACACCATCCAAATTCGATGTACCCAAACAAGCACCTCCGATCGGCTGAACCGTTATCGGAGTGCCAGGCGCATATACCGTTGTATTCGTTGCTGCTTCTATATTTTTTATTTCATCTGCAATTTCTTGATAAACACTGTTTTCACTTTTCCTGTATCGCACCTCGAATTTGCCGCGCCGCAGCGACATCGATCCATTGCTACCATCGCCACCGAAGGCAACCATACAGGAGTTCTTGCACAACCACTTCTTTATCAGCTTTGGAATCGGTACGGCATCCAATCCCTGTATGCTGGCGCGAAGCATCAGAGCAGATTTACTTTTCGAGTTTTTCGCCCTGAAGGGCCCACATAGCGGCGTACCGGCAGAAAGATCTCTCTCACTGTTTTCTTTCCAAAACCCGAAGAATCCCCCGTTCGTACCAAACCGGAAACCTAGCCGTGGCATTCCATCCAATCCGCGCTCTACATCACGGCTTTTCAACAGTAAGCGAACTGTATTCAAGGCTCCAGCAGCCAGGACTACGTGTTCCGCAAACACGTGTTCATCCTGTCCGCTTCGATGGTCGCGATATCGAACTTCGTATCGCATCTTGCCGGCGCCATCCCTTCTCAGCTTATGAATTGACTTTACTTCACACAAGTCACGAACCGATAGCCCATGCCCTATGGCAGGCCAAAGGACGGCGAAGTCCAGGGTCGTTTTTGCGCCGGACGGAGATCCCAGAAAACTATTATTCCGCATGTCGGATTCCCATCGCTCGACCCCGTTCCGATCGACCACTTTTCGAGGCTCTCCCGGCCTTTCAGGCAATAGGATGCCAACGGGTGAATTTCTCAGGCCCGCATTCGATAGTTCGCCATCGTAGTTCGTTTGATCGAAACTGTTTGGCACCATGTCATGAGGCGACACGGGCCGCGCAGCAAGCAATCCCAGAATTTCATCGTAGTACTTATCCATGCCCTCCTGAGAAATTTCCGGATGGCGATTGCTCCAGTATCCAGGATTGAAAGGCTTACCCAGCACAGCGGCATAGATGTGGCTACCACCACCAACATTCGAAGAGCAAATAACGTTTATACCATCGCCAACGTAAACCTCCACAAATCCTCTTTTATTAAAAACGAATTCGCTTTCAAGAAAACGAGACCTGATGGATCGTAAGCCATGGGTAAACGCCTTTACCCCTTGCGGGAGCGGCGACAAATCCTCGATACCGGTCGACCGAATGGGAACCGTATTCCTCCACGGCCCACGCTCGAGCATTAAAACATTTCGCCCGGCCTCCGCAAATCGCTTTGCGGAAAGCGAACCTCCAAAGCCACTTCCTATTACCAATATTTCCACTTCGTTTTCCATAGCCACGCCTAATTTCCCCGATTACCGAAGTACGCTCGAACCAGCCTCTGACGTCGACCCACGATCATCGTCAGCAGCAGCCGGTTCACGGAAAGCTCGAGCTCTAACGAGCGAGCGGTCGCCGCTTCTCAGACAGCGTCTTTCGCGGGTCAGTGTTGGCGGCGCGATCCCGCACGAATGCTTCGGACGTGAGCGACTCGATGATCGGGCAGTCCGGCGTATCGTCGCCATTGCAGCAGTGCACCAACTTTTCGAGGGTGGCCCTCATCTCCTGGAGCTCCTTCAGTTTTTCATCGAGCTCCGCGATGTGCGCCTGGGCCAGTGTCTTGACCTGCCGGCTGGAGCGCTCGCGGTTCTGCCACAGATCGAGCAGTTCGCTGACCCTGTCCAGCGAGAAGCCGAGGTCTCGGCATTGCCGGATAAACCGCAGTCTGCCCACGTCCTTGTCGCCGTATTGCCGGTAGCCGTTGTCCGTGCGGCTCGCCGGCGGCAACAGTCCGAGGCCTTCGTAGTGCCGGATCATTTTCGCCGAGACGCCGGAGGCGGTGGCCGCTTCGCCGATATTCATAGGTTTGATTCTCAAGTAGATGTGACGTCGGCCCCCCAGCGCGGGACGCCTCGCATCAGCGTGATGCCCGCCGCCGCCATCGCGCCGTCGGCGCCGGCCGACATCGACGAGCCAACGTGCGCCGCCACGAGAGACGGCGCATCGTTCAGTCCGTCACCGACCATCGCGAATCGAAGGGAAAGAAAAACTATCCGACTATCCCGAGATTCGATGGGCCTGCTGCCGACCATAGCTCACAGATACGGCCGGACTTAGCCATTGATTACATTCTTCGGCGATTCTCGTCGTGTGGCAAACGAGATAAAGTATCGAAAATCTAAAGAAAATCTTTACTGCTACGAGATCTTCGGTTCGAGACTGCTTCGCCGATGTTCGCGATCAGGCTCCTTGGATCGGGCTAACGCCGGTCGCCGCGCCGCGCCAGCGCCGAAGCATCAGTGCATTGGTGACGACGCTCACGCTGCTGAAGGCCATGGCAGCGCCGGCGATGACCGGGCTTAGCGTGCCCAGGGCCGCCAGAGGAATGCCCAGCACGTTGTAAGCAAACGCCCAGAACAGACCTTGTTTGATTTTCGCGTAGGTGCGACGCGAAACGTCGAACGAATCCGCCACCAGGCGCGGGTCGCCGCGCATCAGCGTGATGCCCGCCGCCTCCATCGCGACGTCGGTGCCCGTCGACATCGACAAGCCAACGTCCGCCGCCACGAGAGACGGCGCGTCGTTCAGTCCGTCACCGACCATCGCCACGATATGGCCTTGCTTGCGCAGTTCCTGGACGACGGCAGCCTTGTCACCCGGCAACAATTCCGCGCGGACTTCATCGATGCCAAGCTCACGCGCCACGGCATTGGCACTGCCCTGGTTGTCGCCCGTCAGCATCACCGTCCGGATGCCCAGCTCGCGCAGCCGCGCGACGGCGGCGTACGACGCGGGCTTGACCGTGTCGCCAAAGGCCAGCAGCCCCAGCACACGAGCCTGGTTGTCGTCTCGTGCCAGCAGCCACGAGATGGTCCGCCCCTCGCCTTCGAGGCGCTGGGCCTCGGCCAGCAGTGCGCCCGGCTCGGCTCCCGACTCATTCATCAACCGCGTACTGCCCAGCAGGAGCTGCCGGCCACGCACGACCGCCTGCACGCCACGGCCTGGCAAGGCTTGCGCGTCGTGTGCCGGCGGCACGGCGATACGATGATCGCTGACCTTCTCCATCACCGCATGCGCGAGCGGGTGATCACTGGTCTTCTGCAGCGCGGCCGCGAGTTGCAGCACCTCATTCGGATCGCTCGCGTCGGCTGCCTCGATCGCGGCCAACGACGGCTTGCCTTCGGTCAACGTGCCCGTCTTGTCGAAGGCCACGACGGTCACCGAGTGCGCCACTTCGAGCGCCTCGGCATCCTTGATCAGAATGCCCTGCCGCGCGGCAACGCCAGTGCCTGCCATAATGGCCGTCGGCGTGGCCAGGCCCAGCGCGCAGGGGCAGGCGATGACGAGCACCGCCACCGCACTGATCAAGGCCTGCTCCGCATTGCCGCTGTATAGGAACCAGCCGGCGAAGGTCAACAGTGCGAGCCCGAGGACCGTGGGAACGAACACGGCGCTCACCCGATCGACGATACGCTGAATCGGCGCCTTCGCCGCCTGCGCAGACTCAACCATGCGGATGATCCTCGCGAGCGTGGTTTCGGCGCCAATGGCCAGCGTGCGGACCTCCAGCAGGCCTTCCTCGTTGACCGATCCGCCGGTCACTTTATCGCCGACAGCCTTGGCTACCGGCAGGCTCTCGCCGGTGACGAGCGACTCGTTGGCGTGGCTGCGGCCGGCAATGACTTCCCCATCCACCGGCACCCGCTCTCCGGGACGGATGACTACGATGTCGCCCACTGCGACCTGTTCGACCGGCGCGGAGACTTCGATGCCGTCCACCAGGACCCGCGCGACCGTCGGCCGCAACGCATTCAGCGCACGGATTGCGTCGGCGGTCTGCCGCTTGGCACGAGATTCGAGCCATTTGCCGAGCAGCACCAGCGTGATGACCGCGGCCGAGGCCTCGAAATACAAATGCGGCATGCCGTGTCCGGCGCTCTTCCACAGCAGGTAAGCCGAAAGCCCGTACGCGGCGCTCGTGCCCAGCGCGACCAACAGGTCCATGTTGCCGCTCCCGGCCTTGATCGCCTTCCAGCCGGCCCGGTAGAAGCGCGCCCCAAGCCAGAACTGCACCGGCGTCGCCAGCGCCAGTTGCACCCAGCCTTGCGGCATCCAGTCCACGCCGAACAGTTGCAGCAGCATCGGCAGGATGAGCGGAAGCGTCAGCACCGCCCCAACGAGCACCGGCCACCATTGCGGAAGACCCGTCGCGGTCGGCGCAGTGGCTGCGGCCTCGACCGGTTTCGCAGCGTAACCGGCCTTGTCGATGGTGGCTGCCAGCACCGCGAATGACACGTCGGCGAGCCCCGTCACGATGGCCTTTTCGGTCGCGAGGTTGACCGATGCTGCCGACACGCCGGGGACTTTCAACAGCGCTTTTTCGACCCTGGTTACGCACGACGCGCAGGTCATTCCCTCGATCTCGAATTCGATCTGGCGGGGGCGGACTTCGTATCCGGCCTTGCGGACGGCATCGGCAAGAGTCCCGGCGTCCACCCCGGCTGAGGCTCGGACGGTGGCCTCCTCGGTCGCGAGGTTCACTGCGGTGCTTTCCACGCCTGGGAGCGCCCGTAGCGCCTTCTCGACGCGCAACACGCAGCTCGCGCAAGTCATGCCTTCGATGGGGAGTTTGAACTCCAGGGGTACGGCCGGTGCGATCGATGTGCTCATGGAGTCTGTTCCGCTGGTCTTCTGATGTGCCATGAGCTTGATCCTTCCTATCGTCGGAAGGTCAAGCGGCTCATGTGCAAATGCGCCATAGCGTCCTACATGCCCAACAAGCCTATTGACGTTGCCACGATGGGAAACCCGACAGTGCCGCCACTACCACCTCACCACCGAGGTCAACAAAGATGATCTTCGCAATTCACCCTATCTTCCGATCGGCTTCGCGCGCACGGTGTCGCGCGCGCGCGATAAATGCCGCTATTGCCGTATGGCGGCTCCGTCGAGGACGCGCATCATGTGCATAAGGCGGGCGAAGATTCCCGCGTCCTACTTCGGGATGGTCCTTGGCCTCGCCGGTCTTGGGCAGGCGTGGCGCGCGGCGCCACACCTGTGGCACCTGCCGCCGGTGGCAGGCGAATTTGTCTTGGCAGTCGCCGTGCTCGTGTGGGCCATACTCATCACCAGCTATTTGTGGCAAGCCATCAGCAACTTCGCGGCGGTACAAGCTGAGTGGCTGCATCCCGTGCAGGGCGGTACGCCTGCATTGGTGGCAGTGTCTACTCTTCTCGTCGCCATGGCAGTTCTTCCGTATTCAATTACCGCAGCACGGTTTCTGACCATTGGCGCCATCGCGTGGCATGTGTGCTTCTGCCTGTGGCACACAGGCACGCTATGGCAAGGTGGGAAGCGCTCAACGGATATGGTACCGACGCTGTACCTGCCGACCGTTGCCGGCAACTTCGTCAGCGCCGCGGCCCTCGGTTCGCTTGGCTGCCCGGAATGGGGGTGGCTGTTCCTGGGAGCTGGGCTCTTCTCATGGTTGGCCCTTGAATCGCTGGTTATCCAACGACTATGGCATTCGACATCGCTGCCGGCACCTCAGCGTCCCTTGATTGGCATTCAGTTTGCCCCTCCGCTCGTATGCGCCATGGCTTGGCTGGCGTTGTCGCCCGGTAGCGGGGATCACTGGCTTCTCATGCTGTTGGGCTATGGTCTCTTTCAGTTATTGCTCGGCTTACGCCTCGGACCGTGGCTGGGCGCGCAGCCCTTCATCCCTGCCTACTGGGCGTATACGTTCGGCGTCGGCGCCGCAGCGGTCTGCAGCCTGAAGTTAGCGCAGTCAGGGGTGCGCTCGGCACAAGTACTGGCGCTACCGATATTCGTCTGCGCCAACCTATTCATCGGATACCTCGCCATACGTACGGTCCACTTGCTCGTCAAAACGTGGTCGTCCCCACAGCGGTTGTCCGCTCCCCCGCAGGACTAACGCATAGACACTACAAAGTCCGGATTGCGATTTTTGCCGGCGCCTAATCGACAGGTACTGCTGACATCTGAGCCTGTTGAATCTGAGCCGACCGAGCTCGCTTTAAGTGGCGTGTGCACGCGACGGCGTACCGAATCGTTGACGTACAAGAAAGCGGAGTGAATCTATGGCACTTACTCGGCGGCAACCCGACTTCTACTGTCGGGTGTCAGCGGACGGTCCATCGCTTCTGGTGCATTCAGTCGCCGGTCGGAGAGCTCGCCGAACGGACAAGGCAAAGCAAACGTCGGGAAACACAAAAGAAGAAGGCCGCCAACGCCCAGAGCACCCCGATTATCGGCATCTAGATCGCCATCGTCAGACACAAGACCACAACGGTTCAAATAGGCGATCGCAGACTCCCTCAGGATGAAACCGCCCGGAGCTAGCGTCACTAAAGGAGCGTGTCCAGCGTCGACCGCCGTGAGCCGCCTGCGCGCAAACTCATCGCGTAAAGCCCGTTGATGGCGTATCTGAATCTGCCCTTGCTCCATCTTGTACCGCTCCAGGTCCGCAGCAGACATCAGAATGGGTTCCCAGGCCGGTCGATCGCTCAAGCCGGACCAAACATTGAGAAACGCCGCCTTGTCGTCGTCCGCAATCGGATACCGCAGGGGCGGCAAGCTCGGCAAGATGCGGTTCAACACACGCCGCTCATCCTCAGTCAAGGGATAGGGGGCCTCTGACAATTCAACGACCTGTTGTTGCAAATCGGATTCATGCGGCACTTCCAATGCGCCCTGCTTTTCGGCATCGCGCCGCTCTTGATGCGGTTGGCTTGGCTCGTCGTTGCCTTTGACCTGCGGTGCGGCCTGCGATTGCCCCAAGGCCAGTCTCTCGTCATTGTCGTCAGGCTGCACCATCGGCCGGTGAAACTTTTGCATCTTCGCAACGATGCACTCGATGCCTTCAAAGTGCCGCGCCGCCGTCGGGCGAAGCGCCTCAGCAATCGCCTTGCAAAAATTCGTAAGCTCGATGAGTGGACCGGATGGCAGTTTGACACGGACTTGCACCTGGACCCCGTTGGATTGTTCTCGAAGTTCTGCCAGTATAAGTGCCCGAGCATTATCCGACGTCCTCGCGCGAGCCGAACCGACCGGGCGCAGCATCCCCAGCAGCCAGGCCTGACTCATGAAGGCTCGCGCAATGGGCCAGATCGACAGCAGACAGGCTGGCGCCCAGTGATGGGCCTGCTGATGGGCTGAAAAACAAAAAGCCCCGTAAGTCCTAGAACTTACGGGGCTTTCTCACCGCTTTTGGCGGAGACGGAGGGATTCGAACCCTCGATCCAGGTTTTGGCCCAGATGCTCCCTTAGCAGGGGAGTGCCTTCGACCTCTCGGCCACGTCTCCCAAACTTTCGCTCGCACCAGGGAGGCAGTGCGACGAGAACGAGATAATATAGGGTTTCGAACCGCGCGTCAATTTCCGTGATGCATTTTCTTCAACGCATCACGAAAATTTCATTACGCCTGGTCGAGTTCGAATGCCTTGTGCAGCGCGCGGACGGCCAGCTCCATGTACTTCTCGTCGATCAGCACCGAAATCTTGATTTCGGACGTCGAGATCATCTGGATGTTGATGCCCTCTTCCGACAGCGTGCGGAACATCTTGCTCGCGACACCGACGTGCGAACGCATGCCGACGCCGACGACCGACACCTTCGACACCTTCGGGTCGCCCTGCACCTGCTCGGCGCTCACGTGACCCTTCACCTGGTTGGTCAGGATGTCCATCGCCCTCTGGTAGTCGCCACGGCCGACCGTGAACGTGAAGTCCGTCTTGCCCTGCACGCTCTGGTTCTGGATGATCATGTCGACGTCGATGTTCGCGTCGGCGACCGGGCCAAGGATCTGATACGCGATGCCCGGCTTGTCGGGCACGCCCATTACCGCAATGCGTGCTTCGTCGCGCTGGAACGCGATGCCGGAAATGACTGCCTTTTCCATGGTCTCGTCTTCTTCAAAAGTAATCAGGGTGCCCGAGCGCATTTCTTCGTCGAGCGCAATCAGCGGATCGGTCAGGCTCGACAGCACACGCGTCTTCACCTGGAATTTGCCGGCGAATTCGACCGAGCGGATCTGCAGGACCTTCGAGCCGAGGCTCGCCATTTCCAGCATTTCCTCGAACGTCACGCGATCGAGGCGGCGCGCCTCTTCGACGACGCGCGGATCGGTCGTGTAGACGCCGTCGACGTCCGTATAGATCAGGCATTCTTCGGCTTCGAGCGCAGCCGCGACCGCCACCGCCGACGTGTCCGAGCCGCCGCGGCCGAGCGTCGTGATGTGGCCGTCCGGATCAACACCCTGGAAGCCCGTGATGATCACGACCTTGCCGGCGTTCAGATCCGCCTTCACGCGCTCGTCGTCGATCGAGTGGATGCGCGCTTTCGTGAATGCGCTGTCGGTCTTGATCGGCACTTGCCAGCCGGCATAGCTCACGGCCTCGACACCGATTTCCTGCAGCGCGATCGACAGCAGGCCGACGCTGACCTGCTCGCCGGTCGACGCGATCATGTCGAGCTCACGCGGGCTCGGCTGGCTCGAAATCTCTTTCGCGAGACCGAGCAGACGGTTGGTTTCGCCGGACATCGCGGACGGCACGACCACCATCTGGTGCCCGGCCTGATGCCATTTTGCGACGCGTTTCGCGACGTTCTTGATGCGCTCGACCGAGCCCATCGAAGTGCCGCCGTATTTATGTACGATGAGTGCCATTGTCGTTCTGAACTGGAGGAGAGACCGCACGGACGCGCTGGGCAGGCCGCATTGCCGTTCGGTCACGCGGCTTGTGGCTGTGGACGGACGACGAGGAGAACGGCTGGGACGCAGCACGCGGACGTGACGGATTTGCCCGGAAGGCGGATCAGGCCGCGCAAACCGGGTACGTCACGCGGAAAACCTGCACAAAATGCTCAAAAATCGAGCCGAGCAAACGACCGAGCGTACCCGATCAACGCCCGCTTGACAAGCCGGAAGCCGTGTCGGCACACGTTCCGGCGCTGTTTACCAAATGGTGAAAATCAGCGCAGCATCGTCGCGCGCTATCAGACCCGTATTACGCGATCAGCAGATCCGGGCGCCACTCGATCCGGCGCCATGTCCCGCCGCCGGACGCTTGATCGTCACGATTGACGCCGAGCCGCGGCACGAACAGCAGGCGCTCGCCCGCGAACAGCAGCGGCACGTCGCGCTGCCACGCAGGGACGCCGCGCTCCTGGAACAGGTTCTTCAGCGTACGGCCAGGCGCGCCCGGCGCCGCGCGCATCCGTTCGCCGCCCGCGCGGGCGCGCGCGACGAGCGGCGCGGCGCGCAGCACGGCTTCGGGCACCGCATCGGTGTCGCCCGCCGAAGCCGGCGCGAACACGTACGTGCCGCGCCACGCCGGCAGATGCCAGACCTCCTGCCCGTCCCACGTACACGTACAGTCGGGACGCGGCGTCCCGCTGCCTTCATCGGGCGGATCGGCACTGTCGCCGGCCTCCCAGTACACGACATCGCGGTACAGCCGCAGGCACTGGCCCGCGTGATCGACGCGCAGCGCATGCGCGACTTGCGTGGCGCGCAGTTGCCGCATCATGTTCGCGAGCCGCGCCGCGGACGCGCCCGGCAGGCCGAGCGAGCGCATCCAGAAACGCAGCAGGTTCGCGCCACGCGCGTCGTCGAGCGCGACCAGCGCGTCACGCGACAGTGCGCGCCCGTCGTCGCGCGCGGCGCCGGCAAAGTCCAGTTCGGCCAGATCGTCGAGCAGCCGCTGCGCCGCTGCCGCGTGTTGCGCGGCACGGCCGAGCGCATCGCGAAAGCCGGGAAAATGCACGGCGAGCGCAGGCAGCACATCGAGCCGCAGCGCGTTGCGCGCGTAGCGCGTGTCGCGGTTCGATTCGTCGTCGATCCACGCGACGCCGCGCTCCGATGCATAGCGGTCGAGCTGGGCGCGCAGCAGGCGCAGCAGCGGGCGCACGCGTTCGACATGCGCCGCCGCCGGGCGATAGCGCGGCGCCATCGCCGCGATCCCGGCGATGCCGGCGCCGCGCAACAGTTGCAGCAGCACCGTTTCGGCCTGATCGTCGGCGTGCTGCGCGAGCCACAGCACGGCTGCGCCATGCCGCTCGCACATCGCGTCGAGCGCCGCATAGCGGCTTTCACGCGCGCTCGCCTCGATTCCCGTGCCGCTGTCGCGCGGCACATCGACGCGCATCGAATCGAATGCGACGCCGAGCTTCGCAGCGGTCGCTTCGGCATGCGCGGCCCACGCGTCGGCGTTCGCGCTCAGCCCGTGATGAACGTGCAGCGCGATGCAGCGCGCCGCGCCCGCGACGCGCACGGCCGCATCGAGCAGCACCGACGAGTCGAGGCCGCCGCTGTAGGCGACCGCGATGCGCGCGCCGGCCGGCACGTCGGCAAGCGCAGCGCCGACGGCGTCGAGAACGACGCGGTCGGCAGTATATTCGCTCGGGGGAATCACGATGAGACGGCGCGCCGGACGGCGCGCGTCGATGAACGCACGCCGCGCGTCATGCGCCCGGCGTGGTTTCCTTGAACTTGCCGTAAGCCATCAGGCGCTCGAAGCGGCGCTCGCGCAGCGCGTCGATGCTCATGCCCTGGAACTGGCGCAGCGAATCGGCGAGCGCACGGCGCAGCAGCGCGGCCATGCCCTTCGGATCGCGATGCGCGCCGCCGAGCGGCTCGTTGATGATCTTGTCGATCAGGCCCAGCGCCTTCAGGCGATGCGCGGTCAGGCCCAGCGCCTCGGCCGCCTCGGGCGCCTTCGCGGCGCTCTTCCACAGGATCGACGCGCAGCCTTCGGGCGAGATCACCGAGTAGGTCGAGAACTGCAGCATCATCACGGTATCGGCCACCGCGATCGCGAGCGCGCCGCCCGAGCCGCCTTCGCCGATCACCGTCGTGATGATCGGCGTCTTCAGCTCGGCCATC
This sequence comes from Burkholderia sp. MR1-5-21, assembly GCF_053427715.1. Taxonomy (NCBI): domain Bacteria; kingdom Pseudomonadati; phylum Pseudomonadota; class Betaproteobacteria; order Burkholderiales; family Burkholderiaceae; genus Burkholderia; species Burkholderia sp. MR1-5-21. The sequence goes on along the minus strand of NZ_JBSAXD010000036.1, from coordinate 74,926 downwards.
ACGTACAGGTTGCGGCCGATCGCCTCCGACTGGCCGCGCTCTTCCGCGCCGATGCCCGGATACGCGCCCGGCGTATCGACGAACGTGAAGATCGGCAGCCCGAACTTCTCGGCGAGCCGCATCAGGCGCTCGGCCTTGCGATAGCCTTCGGGACGCGGCATGCCGAAGTTGCGCGCCGCGCGCTCCTTCGTGTCGCGGCCCTTCTGGTGGCCGATCACCATGCACGGATGACCGCCGAAGCGGGCGAGGCCGCCGACGATCGACAGGTCGTCCGCGAAAGCGCGGTCGCCGTGCAGCTCGTGAAAATCGGTAAACAGTTCCGCGACGTAGTCGAGCGTGTACGGACGCTGCGGGTGCCGCGCGATCTGCGACACCTGCCACGGCGACAGGTTCGCGTACAGGTCCTTCGTCAGTTGCTGGCTCTTCTTCGACAGCCGCTCGATTTCTTCCGAAATATCGACAGCCGAGTCGTCCTGCACGAATCGCAACTCTTCGATCTTGGCCTCGAGTTCGGCGATCGGCTGTTCGAAATCCAGAAACGTGGTCTTCATGTGTTCGAATCCTTGGGTCTTGCGGCAGCGCGTATTCTACCCGCGCGGGCGACGCTCAAAACCGACTCTCAACTATTGATGTTTAAAACTCGATAGCCCGGATCATTCGCCGGCATCCAGCGAGTCGAGGCTGCGCCACATGTACCAGGTCGCGACGGTGCGCCACGGCTCCCAGTTGGCCGCCACTTCCCGCGCCTCGCTGCGCGTCACCGGCTCCCCGCTGAAATAATTGACGCTGATCGCGCGGATCAGGCCCGGATCGTCGAGCGGCAGCACGTCCGGCCGCGACAGGTTGAAGATCAGGAACATCTCCGCAGTCCAGCGGCTGATGCCGCGAATCTGCGTGAGTTCCGCGATCACGTCCTCGTCGTCCATCGACGTCCACTTGTCGACGTGCAGCGCGCCGGACACGAAGTGCTGCGCGAGATCGAGGATGTATTCCGTCTTGCGCTTCGACAGCCCGCATGCGATCAGTTTCTCGGAACCGAGCTTGATCACTTGTTGTGGCGCAAGCTTCGGGCACGCGGCCTCGATCCGGCCCCATACCGACTGCGCAGACGTGACCGAAATCTGCTGGCCGACCACCGAACGCGCGAGCGTGACGAACGGATCGCCGCGCTTGACGAGATGCGCGGGACCGAATTTCGGGATCAGCTTCTTCATGATGCGGTCGCGCTTGACGAGATCGGCGCATGCCTTGTCCCAGTAAGCGGGACGCACGACGACGTCGACGCCGTCGAACTCCGCCACCTCGGATGCACGCGCCTTGCGACCCGCCGCGTCGACGGCCGGCAGCTGCGCATGACCGTCGAACTCGCCGTTCGGCACGGCGCGCTTCGCGTCCGCCTTCGCCGCCGACGCACGCTTGGCTGCCGGACGCGCGGCGACCGGGGTCGCGCGCCTGACCGGCGCTTTTCTGGCCGTTGCCATCTTGCCTCCTACCTGACGAATCGGTCAGTGGAACGCGCTGCGCTCATACGCGACGCCATTCGGTCGATCCGCCCGGTTTGTCTTCAAGCGCGATACCGGCGTCGAGCAGCTCCGCCCGGATCCGGTCCGCTTCGGCATAATCCTTCGCCCGCTTCGCCGCGCCGCGCGCGGCGATCTTCGCTTCGATCTCGTCGGCCGTGAAGCCGCCTTCCTGCGCGGCGCCCGCCGCCTGCTGCAGGAACGCGCGCGGCTCGCGGCCGAGCAATCCCATGAGGCCGGCCAGCTGCTTCAGCTGGCGCGCCAGCGCCGCATCGCGCGTGCGGTTCACTTCCCCCGCCAGCTCGAACAGCGTCGCCACCGCGACCGGCGTGTTGAAGTCGTCGTTCATCGCGGCCGCGAAGCGCTGCGCATGCGGTTCGCTCCAGTCGAGCGCGAGCGTATCCGGCTCGACGTCCTTCAGCGCGGTATAGAGGCGCGTCAGCGCCGCGCGTGCATCGTCGAGATGCACATCGCTGTAGTTCAGCGGCGACCGGTAGTGCGTGCGCACGATGAAGAAGCGCACGACCTCGGCATCGTACTGCGCGAGGACCTCGCGGATCGTGAAGAAGTTGCCGAGCGATTTCGACATCTTCTCGTTGTCGACCTGCACGAAGCCGTTGTGCATCCAGTAATTGACGAACGTCTGGCCGGTTGCGCCCTCGCTCTGCGCGATCTCGTTCTCGTGATGCGGGAATTGCAGATCCTGCCCGCCGCCGTGGATGTCGAAATGATCGCCGAGCAGCGTGCAGCCCATCGCCGAGCACTCGATGTGCCAGCCGGGACGACCCGCGCCGTACTTCGAGTCCCACGACGTGCCTTCCGGATCTTCCGGCTTCGCGCGCTTCCACAGCACGAAATCGAGCGGATCTTCCTTCGCGTCGTTCGCGGCGACGCGCTCGCCTGCGCGCAGGTCGTCGAGCGACTTGCCCGACAGCTTCCCGTAGTTCGCGAACTTGCGCACCGAATAGTTGACGTCGCCGTCCGTCGCCTGATACGCGTAGCCGTTCGCTTCGAGTGTCTCGATCATCCCGAGCATCTGCGGAATGAAGCGCGTCGCGCGCGGCTCGATGTCCGGCCGCTGGATGCCGAGCGCGTCCTCGTCCGCATGCATCGCGTCGATGAAGCGGTCCGTCAGCGACTTGATCGTCTCGCCGTTCTCGACCGCGCGGCGGATGATTTTGTCGTCGATGTCGGTGATGTTGCGCACGTACGTGACCCGCAAGCCGATCGCACGCAGCCAGCGCTGAACGAGGTCGAACACGACCAGCATGCGCGCGTGGCCCACGTGACAATAGTCGTAGACGGTGATCCCGCATACGTACATCCGCACTTCGCCGGGCTGGCGCGGCACGAAAACTTGCTTGTCACGCGCGAGCGTGTTGTAGATGCGCAGTGATTCCATAGAGATGAAGCGTGAGCCGAAGGAAACCGCCCTGGCGAGGCTCGCCCCGCATGCGACACGATCGAGCCATCGCTGCGGCGTCGTGCCGCGCGTCCTCGTATCACATGGGGCGGTCAGGCTGCAAGCACAGCGGTGACGGCCACGAGAGGCAAAAAGAAAGACTGCCTGCGGCTCGCCGGAACGCGCAGACGTTTTGTTAGAATGGCTCGGAGTATAACATTCCGATTTACGCCTATGAAATCTCCTCGCGGCCGCGCGCCGAGCGCTGCGACCCTCGTTGCGACCGCCGTCATGGGCGTCGCGCTGACGCTTCTGCCGGCCGCCGCGGCTTACGCGCAGAAGGCCCCGCCCTCCGCCGACGGCACGCCCGATGTCGATACATCGATCGCCGGCAAGCAGTGGAAACAGGCGCTCGCGCAACTCGATGCACGCATCGCCGCGAACCCGCACGACGTGCAGGCGCAGTTCAAGCGCGGCACCGTGCTCGTGCGCCTGAACCGCGATGACGATGCGATCCAGCAATTCGTCACGATCACGCAGGCGTACCCCGAGCTGCCCGAGCCGTACAACAACCTCGCGGCGCTGTACGCGAAGCACGGCCGCTACGACGAAGCGCGCGCCGCGCTCGTCACCGCGACGCAAGCGAACCCGAGCTACTCGCTCGCCTACGAGAACCTCGGCGACCTGTACCTGCGCCTCGCGGCCGAATCGTACAAGCGCGCGCAATCGCTCGGCCGCACGACCGGCGCGACCGCGCAGCGCCTCGCCGACCTGCAGAAAATCATCTCGCCGCCCCAGCCCGCTCCGGGCACGCGCGCCGCGGCGCCGTCGACGCCCGATTACGCGCGCCGCGCGGCCGCGAACGTGAGCACCACCACGCTGCCGCTGTCGCCGACGTTCCAGTTCAGCGGCCCGTCCGGTGCGATGGCGGCGCCCTACGTCGCGCCGTCGCAATAAGCGGCGCGCGTCACTTCACCCATCCAACCAGAGGATCGCAATGAAACGTCTGTTGCTGGCGCTTGGCGGCGCCGCCCTACTCGCGACCGCGCCCGCGTTCGCGCAAACGGCCACCGCGCACCCCGTCGTGCAGCTGAAGACCTCGCAGGGCGACATCCGCGTCGAGCTCTATCCGGAGAAGGCGCCGAAGACGGTCGCCAACTTCCTCGACTACGTTAAGTCAGGCCAGTACAGCGGCACGATCTTCCATCGCGTGATCAAGGGCTTCATGATCCAGGGCGGCGGCTACAAGGCCAACTTCGACGAGAAGCCGACACGCGCGCCGATCCCGCTCGAGAGCCGCAATGGCCTGAAGAACGTGACGGGCACGATCGCGATGGCGCGTACGGGCGACCCGAATTCGGCGACCGCGCAGTTCTTCATCAACACCGTCGACAACGCCGGCCTCGACTATCCGAATCCGGACGGCAACGGCTACGCGGTGTTCGGCAAGGTCGTGTCGGGCATGGATGTCGTGAAGAAGATCGAAGCCGCGCCGACGACGTCGCGCGGCCCGATGCGCGACGTGCCCGAACAGGCCATCGTGATCGAATCGGCGAACATCGTCTCGAAGTAAATCCGGCCGGGTCGTTCCGGCACCTCACGCGGCCGCGTCGCACGACCGGCCGCGTGCCATTTAAACCGTCCTTTCGAAGGAATTCATCATGGTTGAACTGCACACGAACCACGGCGTGATCAAGCTCGAGCTCGACGCCGCGAAAGCGCCGAAGACGGTCGAGAACTTCCTGAACTACGTGAAGAAGGGCCACTACGACGGCACCGTGTTCCACCGCGTGATCAACGGCTTCATGATCCAGGGCGGCGGCTTCGAGCCGGGCCTCAAGCAGAAGCCGACTGACGCGCCGATCGACAACGAGGCGAACAACGGCCTGAAGAACGACATGTACACGATCGCGATGGCGCGCACCAACGATCCGCACTCGGCAACCGCCCAGTTCTTCATCAACGTGAACGACAACGACTTCCTGAACCACTCGTCGCCGACGCCGCAAGGCTGGGGCTACGCGGTGTTCGGCAAGGTCGTCGAAGGCCAGGACGTGGTCGACAAGATCAAGGCCGTGAAGACGGGCAACGCAGGCTTCCATCAGGACGTCCCGACCGACGACGTCGTGATCGAGAAGGCCGTCGTCGCCTGACGTTTCGATACGGAGGCACTTCGATGCTGCAGGAGACTCCGCCGCGAAGCGTCTCCGCGGGCGTGCCGGGCGAGCGCGAATACGCGCAGGCCGCACGCCCGTTCCTGTTCATCTCCGATCTGCACCTGAGCGACGCGATTCCGAAGACGGTCGCCGCGTTCGAGCATTTCGTGAAATACACCGCCGACAGCGCCGACTCGGTGTTCATCCTCGGCGACCTGTTCGAATACTGGATCGGCGACGACGTGCTCGACGACGATCCGTTCGCCGCACGCATGACGGCGCTCCTGCGTACGTTCTCCGAACGCGGGATCGCGCTCTACGTGATGCACGGCAATCGCGACTTCCTGCTGGGCAAGCGCTTCATGAAGGCGGCCGGTGCGATGCTGATGCCCGACCCGGCGCTGATCACGGCATTCGGCCAGCGCATCGTGCTCGCGCATGGCGATGCGCAATGCACGGCCGATCACGGTTACCAGTTTTTCCGGCGGTTTGCCCGCAATCGCGTCTTGCAATGGCTGTTCCTTGCGTGGCCGTTTCGCTGGCGCCGTGCGATCGCCGAACGGATGCGCTCGAAGAGCGAGGCCGGACGGACGCGCCCGGCGTCGCCGCGCTACGACGTGACGCGCGAAGGCGTGACCGCGCTGTTCAGCCGCAGCCACGCGAGCGTGATGATCCACGGCCATACGCACCGTCCCGCGCGCCACCTCGAACCGGGCGGCGTGCGCTGGGTGCTGCCCGACTGGGATCTCGACCACGGCACCCCGCGCGGCGGCTACCTGCGCGTCGACGCGGAAGGCATTCGCGCACTGCCGCTCGACTGAGCGCCGCGACGCCGGCCGGGACCGTTCGATGGCCCCGTCGGCAGGCGGCCACCGGACGGCGGCCGCCGCGGTCGTTCAGGACTGACGCTCGACCGCCTTGCCTTCCAGAACCGCCGACAGGCGGCGCAAGTCCAGGCGCGCCGCATCGGCGCCCTGCAGCGTTTCCAGATGCGTGCCGAGCCGCTCGAGCGCCGCGACGATCTCGTCGACGCGCCGGCTCTCCTTCGCCGCATGATCGATCAGGCCGTGGATCGCGAGCGACATCGGGTCGTCCGCGTTCGGCGTGATGCCGTACGCGCAGAATGCCGCACGCTCCGGCTGCGGCTTCGGCTGCGCGGGCATCACGATGCGCGCCGGGTTGCCGACCGCCGTGCCGCCTGCCGGCACCGGCTTCACGACCACCGCGTTCGAACCGATCTTCGCGCCCGCACCGACCGTGAACCCGCCGAGCACTTTCGCGCCCGCGCCGACGATCACGCCGGCTTCGAGCGTCGGGTGACGCTTCGCGCCGCGTGTCAGCGACGTGCCGCCGAGCGTCACGCCCTGGTAGATCGTGCAGTCGTCGCCGACGATCGCCGTCTCGCCGATCACGACGCCCATCCCGTGATCGATGAACACGCGCCGGCCGATCGTTGCGCCCGGGTGGATCTCGATGCCGGTCAGGAACCGGCCGACCTGCGACGCGAAGCGCGCGAGCCAGTATCGCTTCGCGCGCCAGCATGCATGCGCGAAGCGATGCAGCACGAGCGCATGCAACCCCGGATAACAGGTCAGCACTTCCCAGGCACTGCGAGCGGCGGGATCCCGCTCGCGAATCGTCGCAACGTCTTCGCGCAGTCTCGTGAACATGATCTGATCTGGGGAAAGGAACCGGCGCGCACCGCCGGCAATGGCCGGCCCTTATCGCGCCGGCTGCTTTGTTTATGACGTTCGGCGATTGTAGGGCGAGTTGCGCGCGCTCGCACGGCCCGGCGCGTTCACCCCTGTAACGGCGCGGGTATTCGCGCCGGCACCGGGTGAATGCGCGGCCTGAGTCATGCGTCGCCGTCGGGCGTGCGCGACTTCAGCAGGATGTGCTTCGCGATCCCGCGCAGGATGTTGACTTCCTCGCGTTCCAGCCCGGTGCGCGAGAACAGGCGCCGCAGCCGCGGCATCAGCTTCTTCGGATTGCGCGGATCGAGAAAATCGAGCGCGATCAGTGCGTTCTCGAGGTGCATGTACATCCGCTCGATCTCGTCGCTTTGCGCGAGCGTGCCGGCTTCCGCCTGCGACACCGGCGCGCTCGCGTCGTCGAGAAACGCGATGCGCAGTTCATAGGCGAGCACCTGCACCGCCTGCGCGAGGTTCAGCGAGCTGTAGGCCGGGTTCGCGGGGATGTGCGCGAGCGCACTGCACTGCTCGACGTGCTCGTTCGACAGGCCGGTGCGCTCGTTGCCGAACACGAGCGCGATGTCGCCGCCCCCGACCTGCCGGCATGCCTGCTCGGCTGCCGCCCGCGGCGCAAGGCGCGGCGGACCGTATTCGCGCGTGCGCGCGGTGAGCGCGATCGACCAGTGGACGCCGGACAGCGCGTCGCCGAGGGTCGGCACGACGTGCGCGGAAGCGAGCACGTCATCCGCCCCGCTCGCCATCGCGATTGCCTCGGGATCGCTCTGCACGTGCGGCACCCGCGGCGCGACCAGCACGAGCCGCGAGAAGCCCATCGTCTTCAGCGCGCGCGCGGCGGCGCCGACGTTGCCGGGGTGGCTCGGCTCGACGAGCACGAAACGGGTGGACGTAAAGCCGCCGCGCAGCGGCCCGGACGACTGCGCCGCGTCGGGCGCGGACGGCGCAGCGGTGTTCTGCAAGGTTTCCAATACCATACGACTCGATTACCAGGATGGCCGTATGGTATCGCCAACGCACGGACAAACCCACCTGTCCCGACGGCCAGTGGGGTTTCCCCGCATTCCGGCCACCTAAAACTGCCGAATGTCGGGTAAAATCATGCCCTTATGCGCGCCATCTGCGGCGCGAGTCGTTCCCGCTCTTTGTCAATTCGCGTCTCATCTCGCCCGTGCGCGCCGTCCCGGGCGGGTCGTTCCACTTCGTGGCGGCTTGTTGCCGCCAGCTACAGGATCCAGGCTCATGCATCCCATGCTCAACATCGCTGTCAAGGCTGCGCGCCGCGCCGGACAGATCATCAACCGCGCGTCCCTCGATCTCGACCTGATCGAGATCCGCAAAAAGCAGCAGAATGACTTCGTCACCGAAGTGGACAAGGCCGCCGAAGACGCGATCATCGAGACGCTGAAGACCGCCTACCCCGATCACGCGATCCTCGCGGAAGAATCGGGCGCATCCGAGAACGAATCCGAATTCCAGTGGATCATCGATCCGCTCGACGGCACGACCAACTTCATCCACGGCTTCCCGTACTACTGCGTGTCGATCGCGCTCGCGCACAAGGGTGTCGTCACGCAGGCCGTCGTCTACGACCCCAACAAGAACGACCTGTTCACCGCCACGCGCGGTCGCGGCGCATACCTGAACGACCGCCGCATCCGCGTCGGCCGCCGTGACCGCCTGTCGGAGTCGCTGATCGGCACCGGCTTCCCGTTCCGCGAGAAGGACGGCCTCGACGCGTACGCACGCCTGTTCACCGAAATGACCCAGGCGTGCACGGGCCTGCGCCGCCCGGGCGCGGCGGCGCTCGACCTCGCGAACGTCGCGGCGGGCCGCCTCGACGGCTTCTTCGAGCAGGGCATCAACGTGTGGGACATGGCCGCGGGCAGCCTGCTGATCACCGAGGCCGGCGGCCTCGTCGGCAACTACACGGGCGACGCCGACTTCCTGCATCGCCATGAGATCGTCGCGGCGAACCCGAAGGTCTACGCGCAGATGATCCCGATCCTGAACCGCTACAGCCGCGTGCACCCGGCCGCGGAATAACCTCCGCGCCGCGTCGCCGCCCCGACGGCCCGTGCCTGCTTCCCGCAGGCCGGGCCGTATTCTTTTCTGGCAGCTGCCCTTCCCCCCGGCCGCACGGTTCGCTTGCCCCCGATCGGATTCAATCATATAGTTATCATGGTAATCATATTTCCGGGGAATCCGACATGCCGAACCTCACCGCGATCGACAAGCGCCGAACCGCGCTTGTCTTCATCGAGTTCCAGAACGAGTGGCTGGCCGAAAGCGGCGTGCTTTTCACCCGTCTCGTCGAGGACAAATCGGCGTTTCGCACGGCGGTCTCGAACGCAGCGCATGTGCTGACGACCGCGCGACAGGAGGGCTGGACGATCGTCCATGCCGGACTGGACCTGCGCAACGATCCGCACTATCGCCTGTTCGCCGGCGGCGACCGCGTCCTCGGACTGCGTGCGGCGATTCCCCGAGCAGGCACCTGGACCGGACAAGGCGCGGAGTTCATGCCACCCTTCGTGCCCGAGCGAGACGAATTCGTCACGCAGGGCCGATCGGGGGCCAGCGTGCTGAAGCATTCGACGCTCGATCCGTTCCTGCGCAACAATCGCATCGATACGCTCGTGCTGATGGGCTTCGCGACCCACGTGTGCGTGGAATCGACGCTTCGGGAAGCGCATGACCTCGGCATCGACTGCTGGATCGTGACGGACGGCTGCGCCGCCTTCAACGAAGCGCAACACGACCACGTCGTCCGGCACGTACTCCATCATTTCGGCGCAGGTATCGATGCAGTGACGCTGATCCGCCACATGCAAGGAGGGCCCGTTCCGTGTTCTTTCTGAAGGAGTTGCCGAGCAGGCAGGTGCTGGAAACGTATCGCGAACGGTTTCCGGCGATGAACGTGGACCACGTCGACGCGGCGCTGCACATGCTGCGGCGGGCCAGCCTGCTGATGCGGGAACTCGACGGCTACTTTGCCGGACACGGCCTTTCGACGCTTCGATATCTGATCCTCGTCGTACTGGATCGCGAAAACCGCGCCGAAGGCCTGAAAGCAAGCGAGCTGGCGGCCAGCCTGGACGTGTCGCGGCCCGTGATGACCCGGACGCTGCAAAGCATGATCGACGACGGGACGCTCGAATGCGCGCCGTGCGACGACGACGGCCGGGCGAAGCTCGTCAGCCTGAGCGGGTCCGGCAAGAACACGTTGAACCGCATCCTGCCGGGATACTACGAACTGATCGATCGCTTCATGACACGCGAAGCGAACGGCACGGGCTGCCCCGAACGGGGGATTGACCGGGATAAAGACGTTGGCGTCTCAAGACGGGAAAACATGGGGAGCCGGTGACATCAACACCGGCGCGACAGCGGCATTCACTTGCAACGACCGCCTCTTCATGCTGACGTCGTCGTTCCCCGCGGTAGCCACAAGCTACATCTCGGACGATGGCGTCAACTGGACCCAAGTCATGCTGCCTGCGCTGAATGCTGGCGCCAACGAAAGCTATCTCACCGTTGCCTGCATGCCGGCTACCCAGCGTGCCGTGGTCTTCACCACCGGGACGGGCGGTAATCGCGTGTTCTATTCCAGCTGACGAGTGCCCGGGCTGTCGACCTGAGCTGCCGGTAACGTCCTCCGCGGCCAATCGAATGCCGACGTCGGAATCTCGACGTCGACAGCGACGCAGGTGACCAAAAGGCGAACATCGCGCGGAAGCATCGGGACCGCTGGTAAACTCGGGCACCAAAGCAACTTTACGCCTGACCTATGAGCACCCTGCCGACCGACGCCCTCGCCGGCCATACGCCAATGATGCAGCAGTACCTCCGCATTAAGGCCGACCACCCCGACACGCTCGTCTTCTACCGGATGGGCGATTTCTACGAGCTGTTCTTCGAGGATGCGGAGAAGGCCGCGCGGCTGCTCGACCTGACCCTCACGCAACGCGGCGCGTCGGCCGGCACCCCGATCAAGATGGCGGGCGTCCCGCATCATGCGGTCGAGCAATACCTCGCGAAGCTCGTCAAGATGGGCGAATCCGCCGCGATCTGCGAGCAGATCGGCGACCCGGCCACGTCGAAGGGTCCGGTCGAACGCAAGGTCGTGCGCGTCGTCACGCCGGGCACGCTGACCGACGCCGCCCTGCTGTCCGACAAGAACGACGTCTACCTGCTCGCGATGTGCGCGGGCCACAACAAGCGCGGCGTCGCGGTCAACGTCGGCCTCGCATGGCTCAACCTCGCGAGCGGCGCGCTGCGCCTCGCCGAGATCGAGCCCGACCAGCTCGGCGCAGCGCTCGAGCGCATCCGTCCGGCCGAGATCCTGACCGCCGACGGCGCGGCCGATGACGTGCCGGCCGGCGCAGGCGCGATCAAGCGCGTGCCGGCATGGCATTTCGATATCGCGTCGGGCATCCAGCGCCTGTGCGACCAGCTCGACGTCGCGGGCCTCGACGGCTTCGGCGCGCATTCGCTGACGAGTGCCTGCGGCGCGGCCGGCGCGCTGCTGCTGTACGCGGCAGCCACGCAGGGCCAGCAGCTTCGGCACGTGCGCAGCCTGAAGGTCGAGAACGAAACCGAATACATCGGGCTCGATCCGTCCACGCGCCGCAACCTCGAATTGACCGAAACGTTGCGCGGCACCGAATCGCCGACGCTGTATTCGCTGCTCGATACATGCTGCACGACGATGGGCAGCCGCCTGCTGCGCCACTGGCTGCACCATCCGCCGCGTGCATCGGTGGCCGCGCAGTCGCGTCAGCAGGCGATCGGCGCGCTGCTCGACGCGCCCGCCAACGCGAGCCTCGATGCGCTGCGCAGCGCACTGCGGCAGATCGCCGACGTCGAACGGATCACCGGGCGCCTCGCACTGCTGTCCGCGCGTCCGCGCGACCTGTCGAGCCTGCGCGATACGTTCGCCGCGCTGCCGGCGCTGCGCGCACGCATCGAGCCGATCGCCGGCAACGCGGATGCGCTCGCCCGCCTCGACGCGGCACTCGTCCCGCCTGCCGAATGCCTCGACCTGCTGACCAACGCGATTGCCCCCGAGCCCGCGGCGATGGTGCGCGACGGCGGCGTGATCGCGCGCGGCTACGACGTGGAGCTCGACGAGCTGCGCGACATCTCGGAAAACTGCGGGCAGTTCCTGATCGACCTCGAAGCACGCGAGCGTACCCGCACCGGCATCGCGAACCTGCGCGTCGAATACAACAAGGTGCACGGCTTCTATATCGAAGTCACGCGCGGGCAGACCGACAAGGTGCCCGACGACTACCGGCGCCGCCAGACGCTGAAGAACGCCGAGCGCTACATCACGCCGGAACTGAAGACCTTCGAGGACAAGGCGCTGTCCGCGCAGGAACGCGCATTGGCGCGCGAGCGCGCGCTGTACGACGCGGTACTGCAGGCGCTGCTGCCGTTCATTTCCGAGTGCCAGCGCGTCGCGTCCGCGCTCGCGGAACTCGACCTGCTCGCCGCGTTCGCCGAGCGTGCGCGCGCACTCGACTGGGTCGCCCCGACGTTTTCCGACGAGATCGGCATCGAGATCGAGCAAGGGCGGCATCCGGTCGTCGAAGCGCAGGTCGAGCAGTTCATCGCAAACGACTGCAAGCTCGGCGCCGATCGCAAGCTGCTGCTGATCACCGGCCCGAACATGGGCGGTAAGTCGACGTTCATGCGGCAGACCGCGCTGATCGCACTGATGGCCTACGTCGGCAGCTACGTGCCGGCCCGCTCGGCCCGTTTCGGCCCGATCGACCGAATCTTCACGCGGATCGGCGCAGCGGACGATCTCGCCGGCGGCCGCTCGACGTTCATGGTCGAAATGACCGAGGCCGCGGCGATCCTCAACGACGCGACACCGCAAAGCCTCGTGCTGATGGACGAAATCGGCCGCGGCACGTCGACGTTCGACGGCCTCGCGCTCGCGTGGGCGATCGCGCGGCACCTGCTCGCGCACAACGGCTGCTACACGCTGTTCGCGACGCACTACTTCGAACTGACCCAGCTGCCGGCCGAATTCCCGCATGCGGCCAACGTCCACCTGTCGGCGGTCGAGCACGGTCACGGCATCGTGTTCCTGCACGCGGTCAACGAAGGCCCCGCGAACCAGAGCTACGGGCTGCAGGTTGCGCAGCTCGCAGGCGTGCCGGCGCCGGTGATCCGCGCCGCGCGCAAGCACCTCGCGTATCTCGAGCAGCAGTCGGCCGCGCAGCACACGCCGCAGCTCGACCTGTTCAGCGTGCAGCCGGCCGCCGGCGATCTCGAATGCGCCGATGCGCCAACGGCGCCGAGCGCACCGAACCCGGCGCTCGAACGGCTGCGCGACGTCGATCCCGACGACCTGAAGCCGCGTGAAGCGCTCGACCTGCTGTACGAATTGCGCACGCTCCTCCAGGCACACGATGCCGACGGGCACGCATAAGCGTACGGCGCTCGCACCGCGAGCACGCTCGACGATTGCGCTCGCGATCGCGGCGGTGCTCGCGATGTCGCAGCCCGGCGCGCACGCGGCGCCCGAGAAGCGCGTCGGTGCGCCCTATTCGTTCGCGGTCGTCTCTGGCGTGATCGGCTCACCCGCCGACGAGGCCGGGGCGCAGCGGATGCTCGAGGCGATGGCGCGCGAGCGCAATCTCGCGTTCGTCGTATACGCGGGCGATCTCAAGGGGGCGAAGGAGGCGTGCCGGGACACGCTGTACATGCAACGCGGCGCGATCCTCGACGCGTCGCGCGTGCCGCTCGTGTTCGTTCCCGGCCATGACGACTGGGTTGCGTGCAACACCGCCACGGGCGGCGGCTACGATCCGGTCGAGCGGCTCGACTTCCTGCGCCAGACGCTGCTCTCGGATGCGGCGTTGCCCGCCCCGGGCGCGCTGCCGATCACGCGCGAAAGCGAAATCGCACGCTTTCGGCCCTATCGCGAGAACGCACGCTGGGTGCGCGACGACATCGTATTTGTCGCGCTCAACGCACCGGCCCCGAACAATCACTTCCTGACAGCCGGCGGCCGCAACGGCGAATTCGAGGATCGGATCATCGCGAACGGCTTCTGGATCGACCATGCGGCCGAATACGCGAAGCGGCGCGACGCGCGCGCAATGGTGCTGATCTTCGAAGGCGACCCGCAGTTCGACCGCTACGAACGCGCGGAACGCTTTGCGTGGCTGCGCTTCAACCGGCCGCGCGCACGCGATGGCTTTCGCGAGCTGAAACGCACGCTGATCAAGGCGGCGGCGGCCTTCCGCGGCCCGATACTCGTGATCCATGCAAGCAGCGAACCGCTCGCGAACGGCTTCGTCATCGACCGTCCGCTGCATGCGGATAACGGAGAACTCGTGGGGAATGTGACGCGCGTCGCGATCGGACCGCGCCAGCCTGCCAGTCAGTGGGTCAGGGTCGGCGTCTCGCCAGCACGGCAGACGCTCTTCAATATCAGCTTGCAGGACGTGCCGAAAAACCTGCCGGTGCCGCCGGCCCTGCCGGCCACCCCGCACGACGACGTCCCGGTGCCGCAGATGCCGGAAATCCCGGCGCTGCCGGCGCTGCCTGATTCGTCGTCGATCGCCCCGCCGCTGCCGGGCGACAATGCGGCGCCGAATGGTGTATCGGGTGCACCGGGTGCTTCGGCGCCCGCGCCGGCGCCGTCATTCGGCCCGGCGCCCGACCTTCCCGCCAGCTCAGTGCAGCGTGCGCCCTGACGGTTCGCCGTCTTCGTCGTCCTCATCCTCGTCGACGATTTCGAGACCTTCCGCGCCATGCGCGTGCTCGTGTTCGATCTCGTCCTCGGTGGCTTCGCGAACGTCCTTCACCGTCAGCGAGAAACGCAGCGCCATGCCGGCGAGCGGATGATTGCCGTCGAGCACGACCTTGTCCTCGGCGATGTCGGTCACTGTGTAGATCAGCGAATCGACCTCTTCGTCGCCGTCCTCCGGCGTGCCTTCGAACTGCATGCCCACTTCCAGCGGCTCGGGGAAACGATCGCGCGGCTCGATCTTCACGAGTTCCGGATCGTAGTCGCCGAACGCGTCCTGCGGCTCCAGCTGGATCTGCGCCTGGTACCCCGGCTCATGGCCATCGAGCTGTTCCTCGATCTTGGGGAACGTGCCATCATAGCCGCCGTGCAGATAGACCATCGGCTCGTCGCTTTCCTCGATCAGATTGCCTTGTGCATCCGACAGCTTGTAGGTGACCGATACGACGGTGTTTTTTGCGATTTTCATCCAATTCTCCCAAATACAACTGTCATTATACGATGCGCAAACGGTCTCAAGCCGAACCGCAGGACGGTACTGCCGCCGCGTTCGGCGCGCCGCCACCCGATCTTCCCACACCGCTGCTCGGCGGTCTCACCCCGGCGCAATTCATGCGCCGCTACTGGCAGAAGAAGCCGCTGCTGATCCGTCAGGCGATCCCTGGCGTCACGCCCCCGGTTTCGCGCGACGCGCTGTTCGAACTGGCCGGCGACTATGATGCCGAATCGCGACTGATTACGCATTTTCGTAACAAGTGGCAACTTGCGCACGGCCCGTTCGAGACCGATGCGCTGCCCCCCGTCACGCGCAATGCATGGACCCTGCTCGTGCAGGGCCTCGACCTGCATGTCGATGCGGCACGCACGCTGCTCGAGCGTTTCCGGTTCATCCCCGACGCACGCCTCGACGACCTGATGATTTCGTATGCGACCGACGGCGGCGGCGTCGGCCCGCATTTCGACTCGTATGACGTCTTCCTGCTGCAGGTCGAAGGCAAGCGCCGCTGGCGTATCGGCGCCCAAAAGGACCTGTCGCTGCAGCCGGGCGTGCCCCTCAAGATCCTCGAGCACTTCGAGCCGAGCGAAGAATGGGTGCTGGAGCCGGGCGACATGCTCTACCTGCCGCCGCACATCGCGCACGACGGCATCGCCGAAGGCGAATGCATGACCTGCTCGATCGGCTTCAGAGCCCCGTCTGCCGGGGAATTGAGCGCCCAGTTCCTGTATTACCTCGCGGAGCGCGGCGGCCTGGCGAGCGGCGCCGGCAGCGACGACCTCTACCGCGACCCGAAACAGCCCGCAGTCGATGCGCCGGCGCAACTGCCGCCAGCACTGGTCGACCGGGTCGCCGCGATCGTCAACGGCATCAAGTGGCGCGAGCGGGACGTCGCCGAATTTCTCGGCTGCTACCTCAGCGAACCGAAGCCGAATGTCGTGTTCGACCCGCCCGCCCGCGCGCTTTCCGAAACGGCATTCGCGGCGCAGGCGGCCCGCCGGGGCCTGCATCTCGACAGACGCGCCGCATTGTTGTATAACGCGCGCTCGTACTTCATCAACGGCGAGGAAGGGCCGCTCGATCAGGCCGCCAAATGGCTGCCCGAACTGGCCAATCAGCGCCGGATGGAGGCGAAACGGTTTGTAACACTATCCCGAGATCCCTCGATGACAGCATTACTGCACGAATGGTATCGTGCGGGCTGGATACGGGTCGGAAACCGCGATTAGCGTGTATGATCCGTACGCCCATGCAAATCAAATTTTGTATGGGAAAGACAACGTATTGACCCCGCATTTGTCGACGGTCGATGGGAAAGTGCATATAATTTCCGCCCAAGCCGTAGGGAAGATTCACGCTCTAGAAGTGCGTCTCCACCAGCGGCCCAGGTCGGTGTTGGAGCACATTACCGGTATTGTTTCGCGCTGTTGCTTACCTTTAACCATAAAAGGACGTGATCATGAAGAAATCCCTCCTCGTAGCTTCCCTGCTGGCTGCTGTTGCACTGGCTGCTTGCAACAAGAGCGCTGACCAAGCTGCTTCGTCGGCTGCTAGCGACGCTGCTGCTGCTGCTTCGTCGGCTGCTTCCGCAGTTGCTGGTGCTGCGAGCGACGCGACGGCTGCTGCTTCGTCGGCAACGGCTGCTGCGAGCGACGCAGCTGCTGCTGTGGCGTCGGCTGCTTCGGCAGCGACGGCTGCTCCGGCTTCGGGCGCAAGCCAGTAAGCCTCAGCATCAGCTGAAAAAAAACCGGCCTGCGGGCCGGTTTTTTTACGTCGGTACCTTTTGCTGCGCCGGTCGGCGCCCGGGACGGGCCCGCAACGCGGCAGACCGCCTCACAACGCCAGCCAGTCGAAGCCAGCGTCCTGGGTGGCGACGATCACGTCGCTCCCGTCCGTGCCCAGCACGGCCGCCAGCGCCTCGCGGGCCAGTTCCGGCCGGTTGTTCTGCTGGCTCAGGTGCGCCGCCACGAGGTGCCGCAGGCGGCTGCGCTCAAGCGACGCGAGGATGTCCCCTGCCGCGTCGTTGCTCAAATGGCCGTGGCTGCCGCCGATCCGCGCCTTCAGCGACTGCGGATAGCGGCTTGCAGCCAGCATCGCCGTATCGTGGTTGGATTCGAGCACCAGCGCGTCGCAGCCGCTCAGGACGGCCGTAATGTGCGGTGTGGACGTCCCCACGTCGGTCAGCACGCCGAGGCGGTGGCAGCCGTCCAGGAAGACGAACTGGAGCGGTTCCCGGGCGTCGTGCGGGACTGTATAGGGCAACACGGCCAGATCGCGGATCTGGGCCGTCTCGTCGCCCCACAGCACGTGAAGCTCGACATCCGCTTCGTCCGCCCCGACCGCGCGCGCAGTGCCCCAGCTCATGTAGAGCGGCAGCGACGCCCTCCGGGCGAGCGTCAACGCGCTGCCGACATGGTCGCTGTGTTCGTGGGTAATGAGGATCGCATCGAGATCGTCGATGCCGAGATTCAGGCGGCCGAGCCGACGCTCGACCTCCTTGGCGGAAAAGCCGCAGTCGAGCAGCACGCGCGTCGTGGTCGTGCCGCTCGCGGCCTCGACCACCAGCGCATTGCCCTCGCTGCCGCTTCCGAGGCTGGCGAATCGCACGCGCTCAGTTCAACTGCGCGTGGAGCAGCGAAATGATCCGCTGGGCGTCCGACGAGTTGTCGATCTGGCCATTTGCGTCGACCACGGCCACCTGCGTGCCGCCGCCGTTTTGCGCACGGACGTTGACGACGAATTCCTTGCCCGGCTTCGCCGCCGTCGGACCGCCGTAGAACAGCTTGCCGAACAGGCCGTCGCGCTTGAGTTCGTCCATCGAATTCGCGTAGCGCACGTAGTACAGGCCCTTTTCACGGTCGCGGTTGTCGACGGTGAAGTTGGTGCGATCGAGCGCGAGGCCGACGCGCAGCCACGCGCGATCGAACGACTCGGCGAGCTGCAGCGTCGCCGCGCCGCTCGCGTCGCTGACCCGTGCGGGTGCCGTCGCCGGCCGCGCATCGGTCAGCAGCTGCTTCGCCTGCGCTTCGGTCAGGCCGAACTTCTCCATCAGCTTCGCCAGGAACACCGCTTCCAGCACCGGGTTGCGCGGACGCTCTTCCCAGCGCGACGACGTGCCGCCCTGCGGGCCGACCATCATTTCTTCCATCGCGCTGTGCGTGATCGAGATGTCGGTGTTGCCGTCCGACGTGCGGTTCACGAGCGTGCGGAAGCTGTCGCGCGTGCCCGACGAGTACGCAAAGTCGATGACCTTGCCGATCGTGCGGCGGAACCAGTCGTCCGGAATGTTCGCACGGTTCTCCGCCCAGTCGGTCGTCATGATGCCCGTCGACGGTGCGTCGGTCTTCAGCGAGAAGCCGTTGTCCTGCCAGAACTCCTTCAGCAGCGGCCAGAGCTGCTCCGGCGTGCGGCCGTCGACGACGAGCCAGCGGCGGTCGCCTTCGCGCTCGATGTGCATGCCGAACGGATCCTGCGCGCTCGGCACGCCGTCGGTCGACGTGCCGGCGGCCGTCTGGGCCCGCGGCGGCAGCGTGCCGAGCCCGGCGTTCGACGGCGGCGCGACGAACTGCTGACTCGTCGGCACCGGCTTCAGGTCGCTCGGCACCGCGAGCGGCGGCGCCGAGCCTGTGTTCTTGTAGTTGACCTTGTCGGGGGCCAGGTAGTCGTTCAGCGTATCGCAGCCGGCGAGCGCGCCCAGCGCCAGCGCCACCACCGATACCTGGATGGCGCGAGAGGAAAAGGCGAAACGTTTCATGAAATCCTTCGTCTTGCTAAAACGCTCGTCACGAGCGGCGCCGGACGGGCCGGCCGGTGCGGGTTGATCAGGGAATGGCGACGACCGCGCGCGGCCGCCGCGACATCAGGCGAGGATGCCGGCTTCGGCGAGTGCCGAGCGCACTGCGTCGTGGCAACGCTCGTCGAGCGGCGTGAGCGGCAGGCGGATGCCGCCCTGCATCTTGCCCATCGCCTGCAGTGCCCACTTCACCGGGATCGGATTCGCCTCGATGAACAGGTTCTTGTGCAGCGACAGCAGCTTCATGTGCAGCTCGCGCGCCGTCTTCACGTCGCCCGCGAGGGCTGCGCGGCACAGCGCGCTCATCGCGCGCGGCGCGACGTTCGCCGTCACCGAGATGTTGCCGTGGCCGCCGAGCAGCATCAGTGCGATCGCGGTCGGATCGTCGCCGCTGTAGATCGCGAAGTGCGCCGGCGCGGCCTTGATCAGGTGCGCGGCGCGGTCGATGTTGCCGGTCGCTTCCTTCACGCCGACGATACCCGGCACCTGCGCGAGACGCAGCATCGTCTCGTTCGCCATGTCCGCGACCGTGCGGCCCGGCACGTTGTACAGGATCACCGGCAGGTCGACCGCTTCGGCGATCGCCTTGAAGTGGCGGTACATGCCTTCCTGCGTCGGCTTGTTGTAGTACGGCACGACCTGCAGCGTCGCGTCCGCGCCGACCGCCTTCGCGTGCTTCGTCAGCTCGATCGCTTCGGCGGTCGAGTTGCCGCCCGCGCCCGCGATGATCGGGATGCGCTTCGCCGAATGCTCGACGGCGGTGCGGATCATCAGGATGTGTTCTTCGACGTTGAGCGTCGCCGATTCGCCGCTCGTACCGACCACGACCAGCGCATCGGTGCCTTCTTCGATGTGCCAGTCGATCAGTTTGCGAAACGCCGGCAGGTCGAGACTGCCGTCTTCGAGCATCGGGGTGACGATCGCGGGGATGCTGCCGCGGATTTGAATGCCGTCTTGAGTGCCGTTAGCCATGAAACGCGATTGATTTAGAACCGGTAAACGTTGAGATTGTAGCGGATTAGCCGCGCAGTTCGTAACGCGAAATTCCCGCCTCCGACCCCGCAGCCGCGCGCTCACGCACCGCGCAGATGCGCTGGATGAATGCCGCGCGCGGCGCAGCGATGAAACCGTCTTCGTACGCCACCACCCGCAGCCGGCCGCGCACGGCCTCCAGCAGCTCGCCCGGCGCGAGCAGGAATGCGGGATTGGACGGCTTGCCGACCGTTTCGTTTCCTTGCGCGAAAGTTTCGTACACGAGCACGCCGCCCGGCGCCAGCGCATCGAGCAGATGGGGCCAGAGCGGCCGGTGCAGATAGTTCGTGACGATCACGGCCGCGAACGACTCGCCGGCCGGCAGCGGCCACGGCGCGCCTTCGAGGTCGGCCTCGCGGGCGTCCACGCCCGGAATCGCGCGCAACGCGGCGAGCGCGGCCGGATCGCGCTCGAGCGCGACGACCGGATGGCCGCGCGACGCGAACCAGTGCGCATGCCGTCCGCCGCCCGCGGCGACGTCCAGCACAGCGCCGCCTGCCGGCACGAGCCGCGACCAGTCGGCCACCCAGCGAGACGGCTCGGCGAGCCCGACGTGCGCGCCGCTCGCGGCCATGGATGATTCGCGCATGACGATCAGATGGGCATCAGGTGTACGACAGGCCCATCGCCTCACGCACGTCGCGCATCGTCTCCGTTGCGTACTTGCGTGCCTTGTCGCAGCCGTCTGCGACGATCGCGCGCAGCAGCGACGGATCGTCCATGTACTTCTGCGCGCGCTCGAGCATCGGCTGCTGTTCGCGCAGGATCCCTTCGACCACCGGCTGCTTGCAGTCGAGGCAGCCGATGCCCGCCGAGCGGCAGCCCTTCTGCACCCATTCGTGCGTCGTTTCGTCCGTGTAGACCTGGTGCAGCTGCCACACCGGGCACTTGTCCGGATCGCCCGGATCGGTGCGGCGTACGCGCGCCGGGTCGGTCGGCATCGTGCGGACCTTCTTCGTGATCGTCTCCGCGTCCTCGCGCAGGCCGATCGTGTTGCCGTACGACTTCGACATCTTCTGGCCGTCGAGGCCCGGCATGCGCGACGCTTCCGTCAGCAGCGCCTGCGGCTCGACGAGAATGATCTTGCGCGCGCCTTCGAGATAGCCGAACAGGCGCTCGCGGTCGCTCATCGACAGGCTCTGCGATTCCTGCAGCATCGCGCGCGCCTGCTCGAGCGCCTCGTCGTCGCCTTCCTGCTGGTACGCGTTGCGCAGTTCGTGGTACAGCTTCGCACGCTTGCCGCCGAGCTTCTTCGCCGCCTCGAGCGCCTTCTCCTCGAAGCCCGGCTCGCGGCCGTACAGGTAGTTGAAGCGGCGCGCGATCTCGCGCGTCATCTCGACGTGCGGCACTTGGTCCTCGCCGACCGGCACGAGCGAGCCGCGGTACAGCAGGATGTCCGCCGCCATCAGCACCGGATAGCCGAGGAAGCCGTAGGTCGACAGATCCTTGTCCTTCAGCTTCTCGATCTGCTCCTTGTAGGTCGGCACGCGTTCGAGCCAGCCGAGCGGCGTGCTCATGCCGAGCAGCAGCGCGAGCTCCGCGTGCTCGGGCACCTTGCTCTGGATGAACAGCGTCGCCTGCGCCGGATCGATGCCGGATGCGAGCCAGTCGATCAGCACATCCCACACGCTCTTCTCGATGACCTCGGGCGTTTCGTAGTGCGTCGTCAGCGCGTGCCAGTCGACGACGCAGAAGAAGCACGGGTATTCGGACTGCAGCTTCACCCAGTTTTTCAGCACGCCGTGGTAGTGGCCGAGGTGCAGCGACCCGGTGGGTCGCATGCCGGAGAAAATACGATCTGGGAACATGATTGTCGTTAGAAAAGCAAGGCGAAAGGAGTCAGGATGGCTGCCACGACGCGATAACCCACGTTGACGAGCGGGCGCAGCCAGAAATTCGTCAGCACGCCCGTCGTGACCAGCACGAGGACGATAATGAATCCGTACGGCTCGATGCGCGACAGCGCGATCGACTGCTTCGGCGGCAGCAGCGCCGCCAGGATGCGCCCGCCGTCGAGCGGCGGCAGCGGGAACAGGTTCAGCACGCCGAGCACGAGGTTCACGCTGATGCCGGCCGCTGCCATGCCCGTGAAGAACGGTTCGTCGACGCCCGCGCCGTGCAGCGCGATGCCGAATACGCCCCACACGAGCGCCTGCACGAAATTGCACGCGGGACCCGCAAGCGACACCCACAGGCTCCCCCAGCGCGGATTGCGCAGGTTGCGGAACGCGACCGGCACCGGCTTCGCATAGCCGAACAGGAACGCGCCGCCGGTCAGGAAATACATCGCGAGCGGAATCGCGATCGTGCCGATCGGGTCGATGTGGCGCATCGGGTTGAACGACACGCGCCCCATCATGTAGGCGGTGTTGTCGCCGAGAAGGCGGGCGGCATAGCCGTGCGCGGCCTCGTGCAGCGTGATCGCGAAGATCACGGGCAGCGCGTAGACGGCGATGGTCTGTATCAGGGAAGCATCCATATCGCGTTATTGTAACAAGCGCAATCGTGCGGAAACGGAACGATGCCGGCTCACGCCGTCAGTCCGAACGGCTCGAGCGGCCCGCGCCCGGCGCGCACGAGCTGCGGTTCGTCGTCGGTCAGGTCGATCACGGTCGACGGTTCGGCCGGGCACGCGCCGCTGTCGATCACGAGGTCGACCTGCTTTTCCAGCCGCGTGCGGATTTCCTCCGGATCGTTCAGCGGATCCGTGTCCGGCGGCAGGAGCAGCGTCGTGCCGAGCAGCGGCTGGCCGAGCGATTCCAGCAGCGCTAGCGTGATCGCATGATCCGGCACCCGCAGCCCGATCGTCTTGCGCGACGGGTGCGACAGCCGCCGCGGCACTTCCTTCGTCGCCTGCAGGATGAACACGTACGGGCCGGGCGTCACCGACTTGATCAGCCGGTACTGCCGGTTGTCCACCATCGCGAAGTTCGCAAGCTCCGACAGGTCGCGCACCAGCAGCGACAGGTGCTGCTTGTCGTCGAGGCCGCGGATGCGGCGCACGCGCTCGACCGCATCCTTGTCATCGAGGTGGCACGCGAGCGCATAGCTCGAATCGGTCGGCATCGCGATCACACCGCCCTTGTTGACGATCTCCACCGCCTGCTTGATCAGGCGCGGCTGCGGATTATCCGGATGAATCCTGAAGAACTGGGACATGGGGACAGGTAAAGAGGGAGTGAACGGACGCGCGCCGCGTCGGCGCACGCACGGCCCGCGGCGGGCGTCAGAGCCAGCGTTCCCAGACGGGTTTCAGGTCGGAAGGCAGCGGCGGCAAGCTGCCCAGCTCGATGCGGCCTTCACCGGGCGCGTGAAAATCGGAACCGGCCGACACTTCGAAGCCGAAACGGCGTGCAACGTCCGCATATTCGCGGTACTGGTCCGGCGTGTGGCTGCCGGTCACCACCTCGATCGCGCGGCCGCCAAGATCGATGAATTCGCCGAAGAACGCGTCGAACTCGACCGGCGTATAGCAATAGCGGCCCGGATGCGCGACTACCGCCTCGCCGCCCGCGCCGCGGATCCACTGCACCGCGTCGGACAGCGTTGCCCAGCGATGCGGGACGAAGCCGGGCTTGCCGTCGCCGAGCAGGCGGTCGAACACGTCGGAAGTCGATTCGGCATGGCCGTTCTCGACGAGAAAACGCGCGAAATGCGTGCGCGAGATCAGGTCGGGGTTCGACACGTACTTCAGCGCACCGTCGTAGGCGCCCGGGATGCCGAGCTTGTCGAGCTGCGCGGCGATTGCCTGCGCGCGGGCCGCGCGGCCATGGCGCGTACGGTACAGGCCGTCAACGAGCGCCGGATTCTCCGGATCGATGTGCAGGCCGACGATGTGCACGGTACGCGACGCCCAGGTCACGGAAATCTCGACGCCGTTCAGGTAGCGCATCCCGAGCGCTTCCGCCTCGCTGCGCGCTGCCGCCTGGCCGCCGACCTCGTCGTGATCGGTGAGCGCCCAGAGGGTGACGCCGCCTGCATGAGCGCGGCGTGCAACGTCGACGGGCGACAGCAGCCCGTCGGAAACATTCGAATGGCAGTGGAGATCGGCGTTCATTGTCGGCAACGGAAATGAAGCTTCATTCTACTGCAATGCGGCATTCCGCCGCCGCGCCCCAGCCCCCGTCGTCCGCTCGCGCGCGCCGCGTGGGCTATGCGCAGAACGCCTCGATCAGCGCCGCGACCTGCTCCGGCTGGTCGTGGTGCACCATGTGGCCGGCGTCCTCGACGAGTTTTTCGCGCCAGTCCGGGAACGCGTTGAAGCGCGCCTTGAATTCCGGCAGCGGGATGTCGCCGGCCAGATGCGCGAGCGTCGGCGAATTGACCGCCTCCACGTGCAGCACCTTCGCACGCACCTGCGACCAGGTCGCCATCACCTCGTCGAGGCGATACAGGAGCGGCCCCATCATCTTGTGCGCGGGATCCGCGAGCAGATGGAAGCGCCCGTCGTCGTCGCGCTTCGACCAGTGCGCGGCCAGAAACGCGGCGCGGCGCGGATCGAGCCGCGGGTTGGTCTTGATCAGGCGGGCCGCCACCTCGTCGAGCGACGCATACGGCCGCAGCGCCGGCGGCTCGCGCAGGTCGTCGAGCCAGCCGCGCAGCCGGCGCGGCGCCTGCTCGGCCCGCGCAGGCGCGAGGCCGAAGCCTTCGAGGTCGACGACGCGCCGCACGCGCTCCGGCCGCGCGCCGGCATACAGGCACACGACGTTTGCGCCCATGCTGTGACCGACCAGGTTGACCTCGCCGGTCGGCGCGTAGTGGTCGATCAGCGCGTCGAGGTCGCCGAGATATTCGTGGAACCAGTAATGGCCGCCGCCCTGCCGCGCGACCGGCCAGTCCGACAGCCCGAAGCCGCGCGCGTCCGGCGCGATCACCTGCCAGTCTCCGGCGAGCGCGTCGACGACGAACTGGAACGACGCCGCGACGTCCATCCAGCCGTGCAGCATGAACAGGGTCGGCGCATCCCGCCGGCCCCAGCGCCGCACGTGCAGCTTGACGCCACGCACCGTGACGAAATCGGAAACAGAACTCGACGCACTCATCGCAGCCGCCAAAAAAGAATGATCGTTCGATTATAGCGATGCCGCGTCCGCCGCGCAGACCTCCCCGGCAATCGGCACGCGTATCGAGGCACTTCTCTAGGGCCCGTTCGCGCCAACACGGGACGCCGGGCCCTGCCATGGGCCCCTTCACGCGCCCTCCCCGCCCCCCCATGTTTCCGGAGCAACGGCCGGCCGTGCGGCGCGGCAGAAGCTGGCGCGCCGCACGGCCCGACTATGACGCGGCGCCTCCGTCGGCCCCGTCCTGCGCCGCGAGCGCGTCCAGTTCGGCCGGCTCGAAGCCGGCACTGCGGCGCGCGTCGAAATTGAACGGCCCACGCAGACGCGGTGCGCGGTACTGTTCGGCCAGCTGCTGGTAGGTCGGCACCGGATCGCGCCCCGCCTCGCCGCACAGATGCCGGAACCAGCGGTTGCCGATCGCGACGTGGCCGATCTCGTCGCGCAGGATCACGTCGAGAATCGCTGCCGACGCATGATCGCCGGCCTGCGCGAGCCGCGCGCGGATCGGCGGCGACGCATCGAGCCCGCGCGCCTCCAGCGTGCGCGGCACGAGCGCCATGCGCGCGAGCACGTCGCCAGCGGTGCGCTCGCACATCTCCCACAGGCCGTTGTGCGCCGGGAAATCGCCGTACGCATGCCCGAATTCGGCAAGCCGGCCGGCCAGCAGCGAGAAGTGATACGCCTCCTCGGCCGCGACCTTCAGCCAGTCCGCGTAGAACGCGCCCGGCTGGCCCGCAAAGCGCCACACCGCATCGAGGGCCAGATTGATCGCGTTGAATTCGATATGCGCGAGCGCGTGCAGCAACACCGCGCGGCCCTCGGGCGAACGCATGCTGCGTCGCTCGAGCTGGCGCGGCTCGACCAGCACGGGACGTACGGGGCGCCCGGGCAGGCCGGCGGGCTCGACGAGGACGAGCGGCGCATCGATCGTTGCCTGGCCGGCCCGCAGCGCATCGTGCAGTGCGCGCACCTGCGCGGCCTTGGTCGCCGGCTCGGGCTCGCACAGCGCGTCGAGCGCGGCGCGGCGCACGCAGACCGACGCGTCGGAAGAGGAGGAAAGCACCATGCTCATAAACGGGGACACCACGGAATCCGCGGCGGGAGCCTGCGCCCGCAACGGTTTACAATACGCGTCTGTGCCGCGGCGGCGAACGCCGGGCCAAACGCGCCATTTTACCGGCGCCGACCGAACGAGACCCACGAACAGAACCCAAGGAGACTCCGTGACGATCTACAAGCTGGGCGAAACCGCCCCGACGATCCACGAAAGCGTGTTCGTCGCCGATACGGCGGCCATCATCGGCAAAGTCGTGCTCGAGGAAAATGCGAGCGTGTGGTTCGGCGCGACGATTCGCGGCGACAACGAGCCGATCACGGTCGGCGCGGGCAGCAACGTGCAGGAAGGCGCGGTGCTGCACACCGACCCCGGCTATCCGCTGACGATTGCGGAGAACGTGACGATCGGGCACCAGGCGATGTTGCACGGCTGCACGATCGGCGAAGGTTCGCTGATCGGCATTCAGGCGGTGGTCTTGAATGGTGCGGTGATCGGCCGCAACTGTCTGGTTGGTGCCGGCGCGGTCGTGACGGAGGGCAAGACGTTCCCCGACAATTCGCTGATTCTCGGCGCGCCGGCAAAAGTGGTGCGCGAGCTGTCGGCCGAAGACGTCGCGCGGCTGCGCAAGAACGCAATGACGTACGTCGAGCGGCGTGCGCATTTCAAGGAGCAACTCGTGCGGATCGGCTGATCCGCGCGATTTTCAAGGAAGAAGAGTGAGCGACCAGTTACAGAAATTCATGTTCAATGCGGCGCCCGTGCGCGGCGAGATCGTTTCGCTGCGCAATACGTGGCAGGAAGTTCTCACCCGCCGCGATTACCCGGCCCCCGTGCGCACGGTGCTCGGCGAGATGATGGCCGCATGCGCGCTGCTGTCGGCGAACCTGAAATTCCACGGCACCCTCGTCATGCAGATCTTCGGCGACGGGCCGGTGAAGATGCTGGTCGTGCAATGCAGCTCGGACCTGTCAATGCGCGCAACCGCGAAGTTCTCCGGCGACGTCGCGCAGACGATCGGGGACGACGTGCACTTCGCCGAGCTCCTGAACGCGAGCGGCCACGGCCGCTGCGTGATCACGCTCGATCCGGCCGACAAGCAGCCGGGCCAGCAGCCGTACCAGGGCATCGTGCCGCTGAACGGCGAACACGGTCCGCTGGAATCGATCGCGCAGGTGCTCGAGCATTACATGCACCACTCGGAGCAGCTCGACACGCGCCTGTGGCTCGCGGCCGATCACGATCGCGCGGTCGGCATGCTGCTGCAGAAGCTGCCCGGCGACGGCGGCATCGTGCCGCGCGCCGCGGAAACCGATGTCGACACGTGGGAACGCGTGTGCACGCTCGGCGGCACGCTGTCCGCACAGGAACTGCTCGAGGTGGAGCCGGAAGTCGTGTTCCGGCGGCTCTTCTGGCAGGAAAACGTGCAGCACTTCGAACCGGCCGGCACGCGCTTCCAGTGCACGTGTTCGCGCGAGAAGGTCGGCGCGATGCTGCGCATGCTCGGCCGCGACGAAGTCGAAGGCGTGCTCGCCGAGCGCGGCCACGTCGAAGTCCATTGCGAGTTCTGCAACCAGCGCTACGAATTCGATCCCGTCGACGCCGCGCAACTGTTCGCGACGCCCGGGCATGCGAGCGGCGTGACGCCCGCCGCCGAGCAGCGTCACTGAGCGCCGCGCGCGGGCTTGTGCGCGGGCGCATAATGACGCACGAGCGTCGAGCGCGCCGCCCCGGCACCGAAGCAGGCTGCAACCTTCGGTGCTGCGGTCGGCGGTCGCCGCCGCCCCGCCGGAGAAGGACATGAATCACCTGAAGCACCTGGTTAGCACCATCGTCACGACGAGCGCCGCAGCCGGCGCGCTCGCCCTCGCCGGCTGCGCGGTGCAGCCGACCTCCACGATCCTGAGCCGCCTGCCCGAGCCCGGTGCATCGGGCGGCCAGCCGCACGTGCTGACGCCCGCCGAGCGCAAGCGCTACGACGAAATCGACCAGCAGGCATTGCGCGAGCAGAACGACGCGATGGCCGCTGAAGCCGCCGCACGTGCATGGTCGTACTACGCGCCGCCACCGCCCGTCACGGTGTACGGCGGCTATTACGGCGGCGGCTGGGGGCCGCGCTGGGGAACCGGCGTCACGTACGGCTATCCGGGCTGGTGGTGGTGACGCTGGCGCCCGGTCGATTGACGAGCCTCAGGAAATAAAAAAGCGCAAATTTTCGCGCTTTTTCAATGGGTCTTCGTTTTCGGCAATCAGTGGTGAACTGCCTTGCCCTTCTCGCCGCCGTGATGCCGCGACGACTTCGCGATCGACTGCGGGTTCGGCACGACGCGCATCGGTGCCGCCGACACTTCGCCGCGCGTCGACGTGTTCGACGACGCATTGTTGGCCGGCATGGCCGGCGCGTTCGGCGACACGAACTGCACGAACACTTCGCCGTCCTTCACCATCCCCATCTCGTAGCGTGCACGCTCCTCGATCGCCGCAGTGCCGCTCTGCAGATCCTGCACTTCACCGGAGATCCGCTCGTTGCGCAGCTTTTCGTCGGTGTTTTTCTGCAGCTGGTCGTCCAGCTGCTGACGCAATTCGTGCACGCGCAACCAGCCGCCATGTCCCCACCATAGGGGGTACTGAATGAGCGCCAGCAAGGCAATCAGGACGACAGTGACAAGGCGCATGTACGAGACGCAGATATAAGAAGCGCCGCTCCACGCATCACGCAGAGCGGCGTCGAAGCAACTAACCCGATGGTAGCGCGTTAGCGCAGGTTATAGAAAGCCGACTTGCCCGGGTAGCTCGCGATGTCGCCGAGATCTTCCTCGATGCGCAGCAGCTGGTTGTACTTCGAGATGCGGTCGCTGCGCGACAGCGAGCCCGTCTTGATCTGGCCGGCGTTCAAGCCGACTGCGATGTCCGCGATCGTCGAATCTTCCGTTTCGCCCGAGCGGTGCGAGATCACGGCCGTGTAGCCCGCGCGCTTCGCCATCTCGATCGCCGCGAACGTTTCGGTCAGCGTGCCGATCTGGTTGATCTTGATCAGGATCGAGTTCGCGATGCCCTTCTCGATGCCTTCCTTCAGGATGCGCGTGTTCGTCACGAACAGGTCGTCGCCGACGAGCTGCACCTTCTTGCCGAGGCGCTCGGTCAGCAGCTTCCAGCCGTCCCAGTCGCCTTCGTGCATGCCGTCTTCGATCGACACGATCGGGAACTTGTCGGCGAGCGTCGCGAGGTAGTCGGTGAACTCGGCCGACGACAGCTGCAGACCTTCGCCCGCGAGCTGGTACTTGCCGTCGTGGTAGAACTCGGATGCCGCGCAGTCGAGCGCCAGCAGCACGTCTTCGCCCGCACGGTAGCCGGCCTTCTCGATTGCCTGCAGGATCGTCGACAGGCACTCGTCGTTGCTGCCGAAGTTCGGCGCGAAGCCGCCTTCGTCGCCCACTGCGGTGCTCATGCCGCGGTCGCTGAGGATCTTCTTCAGTGCGTGGAACACTTCGGCGCCGCAACGCAGGGCTTCACGGAACGTCGGCTGGCTGACCGGCACGATCATGAATTCCTGGATGTCGAGGCTGTTGTTCGCGTGCGCGCCGCCGTTGACGATGTTCATCATCGGCACCGGCAGCTGCATCGCGCCCGAGCCGCCGAAGTAACGGTACAGCGGCAGGCCGGCTTCTTCGGCCGCAGCCTTCGCGACGGCCATCGACACGGCCAGCATCGCGTTCGCGCCGAGGCGCGACTTGTTGTCGGTGCCGTCGAGCTCGAGCAGCGTCTTGTCGAGGAACGCCTGCTCCGACGCGTCGAGGCCCATGATGGCTTCGGAGATCTCGGTGTTGATGTGCTCGACTGCCTTCAGCACGCCCTTGCCGTTGTAGCGGCCGGCTTCGCCGTCGCGCAGTTCGATCGCTTCACGCGAGCCGGTGGACGCGCCCGACGGCACCGCCGCGCGGCCCATCGTGCCCGATTCGAGCAGCACGTCGCATTCGACGGTGGGGTTGCCGCGCGAATCCAGAATCTCGCGGCCGATGATATCTACGATTGCACTCATGGGTTTCCTCTGAGAATGACGATGGATTCTTCATACTGCGACGACGCACGCGAAAGCCGCTTTCGCTACAGACGCGCGAAGCCGCCGCAGGTTCATACGTTCTTAGTTGAAATCGTTTTCCAGGAACGGGGTGCGCTTCACCGCCTGGTCCAGTGTGACGAGCGTCTCCAGCAACGCGCCCATCCGGTTGAGCGGCACCGCGTTCGGGCCGTCCGATTTCGCTTCGGCCGGCTTCGGGTGTGTCTCCATGAACAGGCCCGCGACACCCGTGGCGACCGCCGCGCGCGCGAGCACCGGCACGAATTCGCGCTGGCCGCCCGAGCTCGTGCCCTGCCCGCCCGGCAGCTGCACCGAGTGGGTCGCGTCGAACACGACGGGGGCGCCCGTCTCGCGCATGATCGCGAGCGAACGCATGTCCGACACGAGGTTGTTGTAGCCGAACGACGCGCCGCGCTCGCACGCCATGAAGCGGTCTTCAGACAGCCCCGCTTCACGTGCCGCGTCGCGCGCCTTGTCAATCACGTTCTTCATGTCGTGCGGCGCGAGGAACTGGCCCTTCTTGATGTTGACGGGCTTGCCCGAGCGCGCGCACGCATGGATGAAATCGGTCTGGCGGCACAGGAACGCGGGCGTCTGCAGCACGTCGACGACCGACGCGACGGACTCGATCTCCTCGATCGAGTGCACGTCGGTCAGCACCGGCAGGCCGAGCTGGCGCTTCACTTCGGACAGGATGCGCAGCCCCTCGTCCATTCCGAGGCCGCGAAACGACTTGCCCGAGCTGCGGTTCGCCTTGTCATAGGACGACTTGTAGATGAACGGGATGTTCAGCTTCTCGCAGATTTCCTTCAGGCGGCCGGCCGTGTCGATCGTCATCTGTTCGGACTCGACGACACAGGTGCCCGCGATCAGGAAGAACGGCTTGTCGAGACCGATCTCGAAATCGCACAGCTTCATGCTTTCACTCCGGCGCGCGCTTGCTGGTTGGCCCGCGCGGCTTCGACGAACGACTTGAACAGGGGATGCCCGTCACGCGGCGTGGACGTGAATTCCGGGTGGAACTGCACGCCGACGAACCACGGATGCATCGAGCGGGGCAGCTCCATCATTTCCGGCAGGTCCTCGCTCGGGGTACGCGCGCTGATGATAAGGCCGCCGCTTTCGAGCTGGGGCACGAAGCGGTTATTGACTTCATAACGGTGGCGATGACGTTCGTTGACGTCCTTGCCATAGATTTCCTCGGCCAGCGTGCCGGGCTTGATCGGGCAGCGCTGCGAGCCGAGACGCATCGTGCCGCCGAGATCGGACTCTTCGGTACGCGTCTCGACCTTGCCTTCGCGGTCGTACCACTCGGTGATCAGCGCGACCACGCGCTCCGGCGTGTCCGGATCGAATTCCGTGCTGTTCGCCTGCTTCAGGCCGACGACGTCGCGCGCGAACTCGATCACGGCGAGCTGCATGCCGAGGCAGATGCCGAGGTACGGCACCTTCGCCTCGCGCGCATGGCGGATCGCCGCGATCTTGCCTTCCGTGCCGCGACGGCCGAAACCGCCCGGAACGAGCACCGCATCGAGGTGCTTCAGGCTGTCGACGCCGTTCGCCTCGATCTCTTCCGAGTCGATGTACTCGATGTTGACCTTGGTCGACGTGTGCAGCGACGCGTGACGCAGCGCCTCGATCAGCGACTTGTACGATTCGGTCAGTTCGACGTACTTGCCGACCATGCCGATCGTCACTTCGTGCTTCGGGTTCTCCAGCTTCTCGACGAGCTCCGCCCACATGCCGAGATCGGCGTCGTGCGGCGACAGCTTCAGCTCGTCGCAGATGATCCGGTCGAGGCCCTGGTCGTGCAGCATCTGCGGAATCTTGTAGATGCTGTCGACGTCCCACACCGAGATCACGGCGTCTTCCGGCACGTTCGAGAACAGCGAGATCTTCTTCGATTCGTCGTCCGGGATGCGACGGTCCGCACGGCACAGCAGCACGTGCGGCAGGATGCCGATCTCGCGCAGCTTCTGTACGCTGTGCTGGGTCGGCTTCGTCTTCAGCTCGCCGGCCGTCGCGATGTACGGCACGAGCGTCAGGTGAACGAAGCATGCGCTGTTGCGGCCGAGGCGCAGGCTCATCTGGCGCGCTGCCTCGAGGAACGGCAGCGATTCGATGTCGCCGACCGTGCCGCCGATCTCGACGATCGCGACGTCCGGCTCGCCGCAGGTGGCCGATGCCGCACCGCGCTCGATGAAGGCCTGGATCTCGTTCGTGATGTGCGGGATCACCTGCACGGTCTTGCCGAGATAGTCGCCGCGGCGCTCCTTGCGGATCACCGATTCATAGATCTGGCCGGTCGTGAAGTTGTTGGCCTTGCGCATCTTCGTGCTGATGAAGCGCTCGTAGTGGCCGAGGTCAAGATCCGTCTCCGCGCCGTCTTCCGTCACGAACACTTCGCCGTGCTGGAACGGGCTCATCGTGCCGGGGTCGACGTTGATGTAGGGATCGAGTTTGAGGAGGGTGACTTTCAGACCGCGCGATTCGAGGATCGCGGCGAGAGAGGCGGCGGCAATACCCTTGCCGAGGGAAGAAACTACGCCGCCGGTGACGAAAACATATTTGGTCATCGCTGGATGCTCGCGGGAAAAACGGATTATACCGTAAAGCCCGCCCTTCTCTCAGCAATTGACGCGATGATCGTGCCCTTACGATCAGCCGCCCGCGCAGCGCGCCGGACAGAGGGCGACCGGCCATCCGGTCGGATCGCGCCGCGCGACGTGCAGCCGTCATCAGCAGCGTGCGGTTGCGGCCGGCGATTCAGGCGCTCTTCGCGAGCGGCGCCACACTCTCTTGCGCGCGCAGCGTGTTCAGCATCCGCTGCAATGCACGGGCGGTCTCGAGCGGCCGCTCCATCGGGAACAGGTGGCTGCCCTCGAGCCACTCGATGCGCCCGTGCGTCGCGCGCCGCGTCGCGTCGAGCCCGATCTGGCGCACTTCGCGCGAACGCGTGCCGGCCAGGAAGCCGAGCGGCACCGGCGCGCCGTGCGCGAGCCGCGGGCCGAGCGTGTGCGGCAGCGTCCGGTAGATCAGGTATTCGACATGCCGGTCGAACGCGAGCGTGCGTTCCCCGTCGGCCGCCGCCTGCGGGATGCCGTAGTCGATGTAGTCGGAGAGCATCCGTTCGTCCCAGCGCGCGAACGCCGGCTTTTCATGGAAGTGCCGCCATGCTTCGTCGCGGCTCGCCCAGTGCGTGCGGCGGTTGCGCGTCGCCGCGGCCGGCGACAGCCGCTCGTCGAGCCCTGCCCACTGGCTCGCGCGCAACGCGCCGCTGCGCCAGCCGGCAATGATCGGCGAATCGAGCATCACGACGCCGCGCACCCACTGCGGTTTCTTCAACGCGGCCATCAGCGACAGGTAGCCGCCGAGCGAATGGCCGACGAGCCACACCGGCCGCTCGTAGCGGCTGCCGATGTCGTCGAGCAACTGGTCGACGAGATGCGGCCAGTCGCGCGTGACGGGGTAGCGCCGGTCGTGCCCGATCCGCTCGATGTAGCGCAGTTCGTAGTCGTCGGCCAGTT
Organism: Burkholderia sp. MR1-5-21; assembly: GCF_053427715.1. Taxonomy (NCBI): domain Bacteria; kingdom Pseudomonadati; phylum Pseudomonadota; class Betaproteobacteria; order Burkholderiales; family Burkholderiaceae; genus Burkholderia; species Burkholderia sp. MR1-5-21. The sequence goes on along the minus strand of NZ_JBSAXD010000036.1, from coordinate 41,331 downwards.
CGGCGAAGATCGTCCGGTACGTCGATGCCGGAAAACCGTTCGCATGCGAAAAGTGGAGGATGTCCTTCAAACGCCGGTGTCTCCTTTGTCGGCCTGAGGTAGCGCTTTAGCGCTTGCTCTCGCCCCATGCTTCGCGGTCGATCGGAGTTGGCGCTTTGACGCTCACTCCGGTCCCATGCTCCGCGGTCGGCCCGAGTCAGTGCTTCGGCATCGACTCGCACCCATGCCATGCCGTCAGCCCGCGCTTCGCGTCATCGATCCATCCAGTAGCGGCGCTGCGCATCGCGATGAAGTTCGAACGTGAACCCGCCGTCCGCCGGCGCGACGTCGAACCGCACGGCACCGTCGCGATCGGTGCGCGGCAGCGGAATCCCGCGCGCCGCGTAGCGCGCGAGGACGGTCCGGTGCGGGTGCCCGAAGCGATTGCGATAGCCTACAGGAAAAGCCGCGACGCGCGGCCCCACCGAATCGAGGAAAGGCTCGATCGACGACGTGCGGCTGCCGTGATGCGGGACGATCAGGATCTGCGCGGCAAGCGCGTCGCGGTCCGCATCGACGAGCTGGCGCTCGACGCGCGCGTCGATGTCCCCCGTCAGCAGCGCGGACGTGCCGCCCGCGTCGACGCGCAGCACGCACGACTGCCCGTTCGTCGCGCCGGCGCCCGGCCCGCCGCGCGGCCACAGCATCGTGAACGTCACGCCGTCCCAGGTCCAGCGCTGCCCGGCCGCGCATGGCACGCGATCGGCCACCCCGGCCGACTGCGCGTCGCGCCACCGCCCGCTCGCGGCCGGTATCCCCGCCAGCAGCTGACGCACATCTACGGTCGCGTAAACCGCGCTCGCCCCGCCCGCATGATCGGCGTCCGCATGACTGAGCGCGAGCGTATCGAGCGTGCGGATGCCGCGGGCGCGCAAATACGGTGCGACGATCCGCTCGCCTGCATGGGTCGATTCCGGCCCCGGCCCGGCATCGAACAGCAGCGTCCGCCGCGCGGTCTCGATCAGCACCGCCGCGCCCTGCCCGACGTCGAGCACGGTCAGCCGGAAGCCGCCCTCCGGCGGCCGATCCGGCGCCGGCGCGACGAGCGGCAGCCACGTGAGCGGCGCCGCCCAGCGCAGCGGCCAGCCGCGCGGCAGCAACACCCACGCCACGCCCACGCAAGCGAGCACCAGCACCGGCCAGCGCGGCATCGGCAGCCAGAACACGCTGCGCGGCCAGCCCGCAAGCCACGCGAGGGCCGCCATCATCGGTTCGAGCAGTGCGTGCGCGAGCCGGAACGCATGGGCGTCGACCGGCGCGGGCAGCGCGATGCCCGCCAGCACGACGGGCGTGACGGCGCTGCTGACCCAAGGAATCGCGAACGCATTGGCAAGCGGCCCCGACACGGAAATCTGCGCAAACCATGCCGCCGTCAGCGGCGCAAGCCCGATCGTGACCGCGTACTGCACCCGGGACGCTTCCGCCACGCGGCGGGCCGCGCGGCCTGCCGCTGCGCGCAACCGTTCGCCGATCCCGCCTTCGGCCGGGTCGCCGCGGGGCTCACGCGCCGCGCGCCAGCCCGCGACGGACAGCAGGATCACGGCGACCGCGCCGAACGACAGCCAGAAGCCGGCCGACAGCACGGCCCACGGATCGGCCAGCAGCACGCCGCCCAGCGCCACGCACAGTACCGACGATGACGGCACGCTGCGCCCGGCCAGATAGGCGACGCCGCCCGCCGCGATCATCCACCACGCGCGCTGCGCCGGCACGTTGAAGCCGGCGAGCGCCGCATAGCCCAGCGCCCCCGCCAGTGCCGCGAGCGCGGCGACGTAAGGCGCCGGCACGACGAGCGCGGCCGCCCGATGCCGCCAGCGGATGCGACGCCAGACGGCCGACGCGAGCCAGCCCGCGATCCCGCCCACGAGGCCGACGTGCAAGCCCGAGATCGCGACGAGATGACTGGTGCCGGTGTCGCGCAACACGCGCCAGTCGCCGGCGCCGATGCCCGACTGGTCGCCGATCGCGAGCGCGGCAACGATGCCGCGGTGGCGCGCGTGCGGCCCGAGCGTCGCAGCGATGCGTTCCCGCAACGCGTCGCGCAACCGGTCGACCGACGCCTGCACGCCGCGCGCGTGCGCGTCGAGCCGCGCCGCGCGCTGCGGCGCGCTCACGTAGCCGAGCGCGCGAATCCCGGCGCCGAGCCACGCGGCCTCGCTGTCACGCACACCGGGATTTGCTTCGCCGTGCGGCCGCTTCAGGCGCACCGTCAAGCGCCAGCGTTGCGCGGCACGCAGGTCCGGGAGCAGCGTCGTTTGCGTGCGAGCGCCGTAAGTGCGCCAGGACAGGCGGATCAGCGGCGGGAAATCGGCAAGGCCCGCGTCGTTCGACTCGACGGCGAACAGGAACCGGGCGCCCGTGTCGTCGACGATCGGCAACCCCTTGATCGTGCCCGTGACCGTGATGTCGCGCCCTTCCCACGCGCCCGGCAAATGATCGCGCAGCCGCCACTCGGCCCGTGCGGCCGCGTACCCGAATCCCGCCAGACCGGCCGCCGCCGCGCACAATAACCAGCCGAGGGCCACGCTCGCCCGTGTCCGCGGCCGCCGTCGCACACACGCGATGCCGGCCGCCGCGAGCCCTGCCAACGCCGCCGCTACGCCGCACCATTCCGCCGCGCCAGGCAACGCCGCCTGCCGCTGCAGCACGACGACGCCGAGCGCGAATGCCATCCACCAAACGCGCATCCCGCCTCCTCGCCAACGCGGCGCCACGCATGCGGCCGCCGCGCCGTCCGGAAACGATTATGCGGACGAAAGCGCGAGCCGGGGCAGCGCGGCGCGCGCGTTAGCCGAAGTGCATAGAGCCAGCGTGGCCGCATCGACGCCGCGCAACTCCGCGAGCACGTCGCCGATGCGCGGCACCTGGTCGGGCGTATTGCGGGATCGGTACGCCCACTCGGGCGCGATGTCGGGCGCATCCGTTTCGACGACGAGCGCGTCGATGGGCAGTTGCGTCGCGAGCCGGCGGATCTGCAGCGCGCGCGTGAACGTCACGTTGCCGCCGAAGCCGAGATGCAGGCCCTGCGCGAGATACGCTTCGGCCTGCTGGAAACTGCCGTTGAATGCATGCGCGATGCCGCGCCGCACGCCGAAGCGGCGCAGCCCCGCGAGCACACGGTCCTGCGACTTGCGCACATGGCACAGCACCGGCAGGTCGAACTCGCGCGCGAGCGTCAACTGCCCCTGGTAGAAGAACTGCTGACGGTCCTCGTCGAGCCCCGGCACGAAATAGTCGAGGCCGATCTCGCCGATCGCGACGAAGCGCGGATCGTCGACGCTCGCCTCGATTTCCATGCGCAGCAAGTCGAGATCGCCGTCGCGCGCGTGCGGCGTATACATCGGATGGATGCCGAGCGCATAGACCGCGCCCGGCGTGCGGTGCGCGAGCTCGCGCACCGTCGCGAAGTTGTCGCGTCCGACGCTCGGGATCACGACGCGCGCCACGCCCGCGTCGCGCGCCGCCTGCGCGACCGCATCGCGGTCGGCATCGAATTCGGCGGCATCGAGATGGCAATGCGTGTCGATCCACATATCAGACCTCGCCGGACCGCCCCGCCCGCCGCGACCTCCGGTCGGAAGGCCGCCCGCGCGGGGCGCGGATGGATGTTTCAGACCGGTACGGCCGGCTCTTCGTGCAGCAGGCCGTCGCGCAGCCGCATGATGCGGTCGCAGCGCGCGGCGAGATCCGGGTCGTGCGTGACGATCACGAAGCTCGTGTCGAGCGTTTCCGACAGTTCGAGCATCAGGTTGAACACGGTGTCGGCCGTCGTGCCGTCGAGGTTGCCGGTCGGTTCGTCGGCAAGCACGCACGCGGGCTTCGTGACGAGCGCACGCGCGATCGCGACGCGTTGCCGCTCGCCGCCCGACAGCTCGCCCGGGCGGTGCTTCGCGCGCGGGCCAAGTCCGACGCGCGCGAGCATTGCCTGCGCCTCTTCACGCGCGTCCTCGGTCGTCATCCGGCGGATGCGCAGCGGCATCGCGACGTTGTCGAGCGCAGTGAACTCGGGCAGCAGGTGGTGGAACTGATAGACGAAGCCCAGCGCACGATTGCGCAGCTCGTTGCGCTCGCGCTCGGCGAGCTGCGTAAATGGCTTGCCGAGCAGCGACACCTCGCCCGCGCTCGGCTCGTCGAGACCGCCCAGCACATGCAGCAGCGTGCTCTTGCCGGAACCCGACGCGCCGACGACCGCCAGCTTCTCGCCGCGCCGCACCGACAGCTCGGTGTTGTTGAGCACCTGCACGTTGAAGCCGCCCTGCACGAACGCCTTCGTGATTCCGCGCGCCTGAAGCACGTATTCCTGCATACCTGCCGAATCCTGTTTGATGGGTTGTCGTGTGTCCGCGAACGCGGTGGCGCGGTCATTCATAGCGCAGCGCCTCCGCCGGCTTCACCTTCGCGCCGCGCCAGCTCGGATAGAGCGTCGCGACCGCCGACAGCGCGAACGCGATGAGGCCGATCCTGATCACGTCGCTCGCGACGAGCTCGGATGGCAGCTCGCTGATGAAATACACCGACGGCGGCAGGAACTGCACGCCGAACAGATGCTCGATCATCGGGATCAGCCACGGGATGCTCCACGCGATCAGGCAGCCGAGCGCGACGCCCGTCGCGGTGCCGACGAAGCCGATCGTCACGCCCTGCACGACGAAGATCTTCATGATCGAGCCCGGCTGCGCGCCGAGCGTGCGCAGGATCGCGATGTCGGCCTGCTTGTTGGTGACGGTCATCACGAGCGACGACACGAGGTTGAACGCCGCCACCGCGATGATCAGCGTGAGGATGATGAACATCATCCGCTTCTCGATCTGGACGGCCGAGAACCAGGTCTTGTTCTGCTGCGTCCAGTCGCGGATGTACAGGCTGCCCGACAGCGAATGCGACAGCTCGACGGCCACCTCCGGCGCCTTCTGCATGTCCTTCAGCCGCAGCCGCACGCCAGTCGGCGCGGGCAGGCGGAACAGCGCCTCGGCATCCTGGATGTTGATCATCGCGAGCGTGCTGTCGTACTCGTAGTGGCCGGACTCGAAGACGCCGACGACCGTGAACTGCTTCAGCCGCGGCATCATCCCGGCCGGCGTGATCGTCCCTTCCGGCGCGACGAGCGTGACCTTGTCGCCGACCGTCACGCCGAGATTGCCGGCGAGCGCGTCGCCGAGCACGATCCCGAACTGGCCCGGCACGAGCGCGGTGAGCTGGCCCGCCTTCATGTCCTTGCCGATGTCCGACACCTGCGGCTCGAGCGTCGGCTCGACGCCGCGCAGCATCACGCCGCTCACCGCGTCCTGACGCGTGAGCAGCGCCTGCGCGTCGACGTACGGCGCGGCGCCGATCACCGACTGGTTGCGGCGCGCCTCCTGCGCGGTCAGCTGCCAGTCGGGCATCGAGCCCGTCGGCGAGAACACTTCGACGTGCGCGAGCACCGACAGCATGCGGTCGCGCACTTCCTTCTGGAAGCCGTTCATCACCGACAGCACGACGATCAGCGCCGCGACGCCCAGCGCGATGCCGAGCATCGAGACGAGCGCGATGAAGGAAATGAAGCCGTTACCGGTCGTGCGTTTGCCGGCGCGCGTATAGCGCCAGCCGATCTGCCATTCGTACGGAAGTTTCAAGCGAATCCTTTCTGCTGGTTGCGGCATGGGTGGCGGCCTGCGGACGGAATGCCGCCCGACGGTTTGCCGCCCAACGGATCGCCGCCCGCCCCGACGGGGACGAAACCGCTCGCCGGACGCAAGCGGCCCGCCGGCCCGCCCGAATACGCGCGCAGTTTGCCATACAATGCGCACCATCATGCACGACCGACGCCTCCATTTTCTCGTTCCGTTCGCGCTGCCGTCGGCAGCCGATGCGGCCTCGTCCCTGCACACGCTGGACAGTCCGGCGCTCGAAAAGTTGCTGTCGCGCGCAAGCCTCGTCGAGCGGGTGGCCGGCGAGGACTTCCAGCGCACGCTGCCGCACGAGCGCTGGCTGGCCCGCCAGTTCGGCGCGACCCAGGGCAGCGCCGCCGACGAGGCGCCGCTCGCGCCCTACATGCTGCTCGCCGACGGCGGCGACCCGGGCGACCACGCGTGGGCCTGCGTCGAGCCCGTGCACGTCGAGATCGCGCACGACCACCTCGTGCTCGTCGATCCGGCCACGCTGGCGCTGGAAGACGGCGATGCGGCCGCGCTGCTCGCGGTCGCGCGCCCGCTGATCGAGGAGCTCGGCGTCCGGCTCGAAGCACCCCGCCCGACCCGCTGGTACCTGTCGAGCGAACAGCTCCGCCACCTGGCCGGCGCCGCGCCGTTGCGCGCGAGCGGCCGCAACATCGAGATCTGGCTGCCGCACGAGGCGCACACGGGCGAACGCTCGCGGATGTGGATGAAGCTGCAGAACGAAGTGCAGATGGCGTGGTTCCAGCATCCCGTCAACGAAGCGCGCGAGGCGCGCGGCCTGCCCGCCGTCAATTCGATCTGGTTCCACGCGCAAGGTGCGCTGAAGCCCGTCGGCCAGCCGTTCGCGCGGGTGCTGTCGGCGTCGCCCGCCGCGCTCGGCCTCGCGCACGCGGCCCGAGCGGACGCCGGCGCGCCGCCCGCCGCATTCGGCCAGCTCGCCGCCGCCGACGGTGCGACGCTCGTCGAACTGTCGGCGCTCACGACCCCATTCATCGAACAGGACTGGGCGCGCTGGCATGACGCGCTCGCCGCGCTGGAGCGCGACTGGTTCGCGCCCGCCCTTGCCGCGCTGCAGCGCGGCGAACTGGCGCGCGTCGACGTCACGCTGTGCGGCGACACCAGCTCCGCGACCCTGCGCGCGACGCGCGGCGACCTGCGCAAGTTCTGGCGCCGCCGCGCGCTCGCGTCCCTGTTCGAATAAAGCCGAATAAAGCCAGGGCCTGCTCACGCTAATAACACACGTTCCCCTGTTTGGAAAATTCATTCGCGGGGCTGGCCGCCAGAAGGGCCAATCGCCGCGTCATGCTCCTCGCGAATACGCTCGGTATTCGCTTCGTCGCAATCCTTGCGCTTGGCCCTTCTGGCGGCCAGCGCAAGCCCGTTATTAGCGTGAACAGGCCCTAGCATGACCCACATCGTTACCCGTCCCGCCGCGCCCGCCGACGCCGAAGCGCTCGCGCGCCACGGCCTGCACCCGGTGCTCGCGCGCCTGTATGCCGCGCGCGGCGTGCAGTCGCCGTCCGACATCGAGACCGCGCTCGCGCGCCTCGTTCCGCCCACCGAACTCAAGGGCTGCGCCGACGCGGCCGCACTGCTCGCCGACGCGATCGCCGACAAGCGGCGCCTGCTCGTCGTCGCCGACTACGACTGCGATGGCGCGACCGCCTGCGCGGTCGCGGTGCGCGGGCTGCGGATGTTCGGCGCACAGATCGACTACCTGGTGCCGAACCGCTTCGAATACGGCTACGGCCTTACGCCCGAGATCGTCGAGCTGGCGGCCGCGCGCAAGCCCGACCTGCTGATCACCGTCGACAACGGCATTGCGAGCGTCGCGGGCGTCGAGGCCGCGAACGCGCGCGGCATCGACGTGCTCGTGACCGACCATCACCTGCCCGGCGACGCGCTGCCCGCCGCGCGCGCGATCGTCAACCCGAACCAGCCGGGCTGCGCATTCCCGAGCAAGCACATCGCCGGCGTCGGCGTGATGTTCTACGTGCTGCTCGCGCTGCGCGCCGAACTGCGCCGCCGCGGCGCGTTCGCGAGCAAGGATGCCGAGCCACGCCTCGACGGCCTGCTCGACCTCGTCGCGCTCGGCACCGTCGCCGACGTCGTCCGGCTCGACGGCAACAACCGCGTGCTGGTCGCTCAGGGGCTGCAGCGGATCCGCAACGGCCGGATGCAGCCTGGCGTCGCGGCGCTGTTCCGCGCGGCCGCCCGCGAAGCCCGCACCGCGTCGGGCTTCGACCTCGGCTTCGGGCTCGGCCCGCGGCTGAACGCCGCCGGGCGGCTGTCCGACATGTCGCTCGGGATCGAGTGCCTGATCACCGACGACATCGGCCGAGCGTGGGAGCTCGCGCAGCAGCTCGATACGATGAACCGCGAACGCCGCGAGATCGAGGCCGGCATGCAGCAGCAGGCACTCGCCGATCTCGCACACGTCGATCCGGCCGACGCGTGCACGATCACGCTGTTCAAGCCGGAATGGCACCAGGGCGTGATCGGCATCGTCGCCGGGCGCCTGAAGGAGAAATTCCACCGGCCGTCGTTCACGTTCGCGCATGCGGACGAGCAAGGCGCGCGCGTCAAGGGTTCCGGGCGATCGATCCCCGGCTTCCACCTGCGCGACGCGCTCGATCTCGTATCGAAGCGCGAACCGGACCTGCTCGTCGCATTCGGCGGCCATGCGATGGCGGCCGGCGTCACGCTCGACACCGCGAACGTGCCGCGTTTCGCGGCCGCGTTCGAGGCGGTCGCGCGCGAGTGGCTGTCGGACGACGCGCTCGCCCGCGTGATCGAGACCGACGGCGAGCTCGAGGACGCGTACTTCACGCCGCAGTTCGTCGAGCTGCTCGACGCGGCCGTCTGGGGCCAGGGCTTTCCGGCCCCGTTGTTCTCGGGCGAATTCGACGTCGTGTCGCAGTCGCTCGTGAAGGACAAGCACTTGAAACTCCAGCTGGCACGCGGCCGCCAGCGCTTCAACGCGATCTGGTTCAACCACACCGAGCCGCTGCCGGCGCGCGCGCTCGTTGCGTACCGTCTCGTCGCCGACACCTGGAACGGCGTGACGCGCGTGCAGCTGATCGTCGAGCACGCGGCCGCCTGAGCCGCGCCGGGCCGCCCCGCCTTGCGCAGACGGGGCGCCGGCGCGCGTTTGCCGCTGCCGGCGTCACCGGGACACCCCCCCGATCGGCTATAATTCCGCTTTTTTACGAAGCACGAAAAGCGAAACGATCATGGAAGCGGAACGTCTCAACGCGATCGAAAGCTCCCTGCTCGACCTGCGCAACCGCGCGGGCGAGCTTCGGGGGTATCTTTGACTACGACGCCAAAGCTGCGCGTCTGACCGAAGTCAACAAGGAACTCGAAGACCCGAACGTCTGGAACGATTCGAAGAACGCCCAGGCGCTCGGCCGCGAAAAGAAGCTGCTCGAAGGCGTCGTCACGACGCTGACGGCGCTCGATAGCGACCTGCGCGACGCGCTCGACCTGTTCGAGCTGGCACGCGAGGAAGGCGACGAAGACACCCTCGTCGCGTCGGAAGACGACGCCGCGAAGCTCGCGGCGCGCGTCGGCGACATCGAATTCCGCCGGATGTTCTCGAACCCGGCCGACCCGAACAACTGCTTCATCGACATCCAGGCTGGCGCCGGCGGCACCGAGGCGTGCGACTGGGCGTCGATGCTGCTGCGCCAGTACCTGCGCTACTGCGAGCGCAAGGGCTTCAAGGCCGAGGTGCTCGAAGAGTCCGACGGCGACGTCGCCGGCATCAAGAACGCGACGATCAAGGTCTCGGGCGAGTACGCATACGGCTACCTGCGCACCGAAACCGGCATCCACCGCCTCGTGCGCAAGTCGCCGTTCGACTCGTCGGGCGGCCGCCACACGTCGTTCTCGTCGGTGTTCGTGTATCCGGAAATCGACGACTCGATCGAAGTCGAGGTCAACCCGGCCGACCTGCGCATCGACACGTACCGCGCATCGGGCGCGGGCGGCCAGCACATCAACAAGACCGACTCGGCGGTGCGGATCACGCACATGCCGACCGGCATCGTCGTGCAGTGCCAGAACGACCGCTCGCAGCACCGCAACCGTGCCGAAGCGATGGCAATGCTGAAGTCGCGCCTGTACGAAGCCGAGATGCGCAAGCGCCAGGCCGAGCAGGACAAGCTCGAGTCGAGCAAGACCGACGTGGGCTGGGGCCACCAGATCCGCTCGTACGTGCTCGACCAGAGCCGCGTGAAGGACCTGCGTACGAACGTCGAAATGAGCAACACGAAGGCGGTGCTCGACGGCGATCTCGACGACTTCATCAGCGCGAGCCTCAAACAGGGCGTGTAAGCGCCGCGGCGCGGCCCGACCGCGCCGCTCTTCCCGTTTGCGTTGCCGCACCCACTCCGAATTCCGACCATCATGACCGAATCGACCCAAACGCAGCCCGCCGTCGCGGCGGACGAAAACCAGATCATCGCCGAGCGCCGCGAGAAGCTGCGCGCATTGCGCGAGCAAGGCGTCGCCTACCCGAACGATTTCCAGCCGACGCATCACGCAGCGGAGCTGCAGGCGAAATTCGCCGACTCGGACAAGGCCGCGCTCGAAGCGAACCCGGTCGAGGTGGCGGTCGCCGGCCGCATGATGCTCAAGCGCGTGATGGGCAAGGCGAGCTTCGCGACGGTGCAGGACGGTTCGGGCCAGATCCAGTTCTTCGTGACGCCGAACGACGTCGGCGAGCAGACCTACGACGCGTTCAAGAAGTGGGACCTCGGCGACATCGTCGCCGCGCGCGGCGTGCTGTTCCGCACCAACAAGGGCGAGCTGTCGGTCCAGTGCAAGGAGCTGCGCCTGCTGTCGAAGGCGCTGCGCCCGCTGCCGGACAAGTTCCACGGCCTCGCCGACCAGGAAATGCGCTACCGCCAGCGCTACGTCGACCTGATCGTCACGCCGGAAACGCGCGACACGTTCCGCGCGCGCACCAAGACGATCGCGTCGATCCGCAAGTTCATGGACGGCGCGGACTTCATGGAAGTCGAGACGCCGATGCTGCACCCGATCCCGGGCGGCGCGGCCGCGAAGCCGTTCGTCACGCACCACAACGCGCTCGACATGCAGATGTTCCTGCGCATCGCGCCGGAGCTGTACCTGAAGCGGCTGATCGTCGGCGGCTTCGAGCGCGTGTTCGAGATCAACCGGAATTTCCGTAACGAGGGCGTGTCGCCGCGCCACAATCCGGAATTCACGATGATGGAGTTCTACGCCGCGTACACCGACTACCGCTGGCTGATGGACTTCACCGAGCAGCTGATCCGCCAGGCGGCGATCGATGCGCTCGGCACCGCGACGATCCAGTACCAGGGCCGCGAACTCGACCTCGCGAAGCCGTTCCATCGCCTGACGATCACGCAGGCGATCCAGAAGTACGCGCCGCAATACACGGACGGCCAGCTGTCCGACGACGCGTACGTGCGCAGCGAACTGAAGCGCCTCGGCGTCGACGTCAACCAGCCGGCATTCCTGAACGCGGGCCTCGGCGCACTGCAGCTCGCGCTGTTCGAGGAAACCGCCGAAGCGCAGCTGTGGGAGCCGACGTACATCATCGACTACCCGGTCGAGGTGTCGCCGCTCGCGCGCGCATCGGACACGGTGCCGGGCATCACCGAACGCTTCGAACTGTTCATGACCGGCCGCGAGATCGCGAACGGCTTCTCGGAGCTGAACGATCCGGAAGACCAGGCCGCGCGTTTCAAGAAGCAGGTCGAGCAGAAGGACGCCGGCGACGAGGAAGCGATGTTCTTCGACGCCGACTACATCCGCGCTCTCGAGTACGGGATGCCTCCGACGGGCGGCTGCGGGATCGGCATCGACCGTCTCGTGATGCTGCTGACCGACAGCCCGACGATCCGCGACGTGCTGCTGTTCCCGCACCTGCGCCGCGAAGACTGATCCGCATCGCCTGCGCGCCCCGTGGCGCGCAGGCGTCAGCTTTGTAACCGCGCGTAAATCCCGCCTGCCGGCGTTCGCCGGCAACTGATCATTCCCCGTTTTATCTCCTCGCCGAATCGGCCTCACCCGGGTTTTCCCGGTGCTGGCGCACGTTTTCCCGCTGCGAATCGTTACAACTTGATACGGCGCCCCTCTCGCGTGTGGACCACACTGCATCTGCAAAATAAACGCACGACTGCGTGCGAGCTTTGCATGGGACCGCAGCAAGCGCCGACGCGCCGGCTCCGGTCGACATAGGAGAGCAAAAATGGATAACCAGAACCAGACCACGCCGCAAAAGCAACGCCTCCACCCGCTCGTCGCCACCGCGGCGGGCGCCGTCATCGTCGCGAGCCTCGCGGCGACCGCCGCCATCACGGGCGTGTTCCCGAAGGCCACCGGCAACAACGAGCAGAACGGCCAGACCCAGGCCGCGCTGATCGCGTCGCAGCCGGCCGTCGACACGGCGGCGGCAGCCAGCGCGGCACGCGCCGCGCAAGCGCAGCAGATCGCTGCCGAGCAAGCGGCACAGCAGCAACAGCAGCAGCCGGTCGCCCAGGCCCAGCCGCAACCCGCACCGCGCCCGGCGACCACGCACCATCGCCATCACGCGTCGACGGTGCCGCAGCCGCCTCAGTACGCGCAGCAGGGCGGCGGCAATGCCCAACAACCGTCGCCGTCCTACTGCCAGACCTGCGGCACGGTCGTTGCGATCAACCAGACGCGCACGCCCGGCCAGAGCTCGGGTATCGGCGCGGTCGGCGGCGCCGCGGCCGGCGGCCTGCTCGGCAACCAGTTCGGTCGCGGCAATGGCCGTACCGCGATGACGCTGCTCGGCGCGCTGGGCGGCGGCCTCGCCGGCAACCAGGTCGAGAAGCAGGTGCGCGCGGAAACCGACTACCAGGTGCAAGTGCAGATGGAGAACGGCACGACGCGCACGTTCACGTACCACAACCCGCCGCCGTTCGGCCAGGGCCAGCGCGTGCGGATCGAGAACGGAACGCTGGTCGGTGCGTGACCGCCCTACTGCCCGCGTGCGACGCGCGGGCAGTCGTCTGACGCACAAACGAAAACGGCTCGTGATCGCTCACGAGCCGTTTTTCTTGCCGGGGCCGCGCACACGCTGCAACGCGCGCCGCTCAGTCTTCGTCGTCGAAGTCGGATTCGTCGATCCAGTGCGCCTGGATCGCTTCGAGAATCTTCTCGCCGGAGTGCTTCGGGTCGTCACTGAACCCGTCGAGTTCGAGCACCCACTGACGCAGATCGACGAAGTTGATCCGCTGCGGATCGATGTCGGGATGCCTTTCAGCGAGCGCGATCGCGATCTCGCGCGAATCGGTCCATTTCATCGCCTGCCCTCCTCGGTCAGTGACCTTCCTTCGCGTGATTGATCGAGTACTTCGGGATCTCAACCACCAGGTCCGAATCTTCCTGCACGACCGCCTGGCACGACAGACGCGACGTCGGCTCGAGGCCCCACGCCTTGTCGAGCAGGTCGTCCTCATCCTCCTCGGACGGCTCGAGATCGTTGAAACCCTCGCGGATCACCACGTGGCAGGTCGTGCACGCGCACGACTTCTCGCACGCATGTTCGATGTCGATGCCGTTGTCGAGCAGGTTGTCGCAAATACTCTTGCCGGGTGTCGCGTCGATCACTGCACCGTCCGGGCACAGTTCGACGTGAGGCAGCACCACCAGTTGAGGCATGTCCGTTCCGTCAGTCCAGATGCGGCAAACTGCGCCGCACGATTCATCATAGCGCCGGCCGTCGCCGGCCGGCGTGCAAGTCATTCGTTCAGATTTCGTCGAGCCGGCGGCCCGCCAGCGCGCGCTTGATGCTCTTGTCCATCCGGCGCGCGGCGAATTCGTCCGTGCCTTCCGCGAGCGCCTTGGTCGCCGCTTCGATCGCGTCCGTGTCGTCGCCCTGCGCCACCGTGCGCAGCGTCGCGACATGCGCATCGACATCCGCACGCTCGGCGTCGTCCAGCAGTTCGCCATCGGCGGCCAGCGCCGCTTCCGTCGCCTCGATCATCCGCTCGGCCTCGACCTGCGCCTCGCGCAATGCGCGCGCGCGCATGTCGATCTCGGCGGTCTTGAAGCTTTCCTCGAGCATCTTCGCGATGTCGTCGTCGGCCAGGCCGTACGACGGCTTCACGACGACCGACGCCTCGACGCCCGAATGCTGCTCGCGCGCAAACACCGACAGCAGGCCGTCTGCGTCGACCTGGTAGGTCACGCGAATCCGTGCGGCGCCGGCCGTCATCGGCGGAATGCCGCGCAGCTCGAAACGGGCGAGCGAACGGCAGTCGGCGACGAGCTCGCGCTCGCCCTGCACGACGTGGATCGCCATCGCGGTCTGGCCGTCCTTGAAGGTCGTGAATTCCTGCGCGCGCGCGATCGGGATCGTCGAATTGCGCGGGATGATCTTCTCGACGAGCCCGCCCATCGTCTCGACGCCCAGCGACAGCGGAATCACGTCGAGCAGCAGCCAGTCGTCGCCGCTGCCGCGGTTGCCCGCGAGCAGGTCGGCCTGGATCGCCGCGCCGAGCGCGACGACCTGGTCCGGATCGAGATTCACGAGCGGCGGCTGGCCGAAATACTTCGCGACGGCGTCGCGGATCACCGGCATGCGCGTCGCGCCGCCGACGAGCACGACACCCTTGATGTCGGCCGGCGTCACCTGCGCATCGCGCAGCGCCTTGCGGGTCGGCGTCAGCGTGCGCTGCACGAGCGGCTCGACGAGCGCGGCAAACGCGTCGTGCGTGACCGTCTGCGCGAGCTGCGCGCCCGTCGACAGCGTGACGTCGAGCGACGCCTGCGGCGCCGCCGACAGCGCTTCCTTCAGCACGCGCACGCGGTCGAGCAGCAGGCGCACGTCTTCGGGCGCGAGCGTTTTCGCATCGATGCCGCCTTGTGCGAGCACGTGGGCGAACAGCGCGTGATCGAAATCGTCGCCGCCGAGCGCCGAATCGCCGCCCGCGGCGAGCACTTCGAACACGCCCTTCGTCAGTTTCAGGATCGACAGGTCGAACGTCCCGCCGCCGAGGTCATAGACCGCATAGAGGCCTTCGGCCGCGTTGTCGAGGCCGTAGGCAATCGCCGCCGCGGTCGGCTCGTTCAGCAGACGCAGCACGTTCAGGCCGGCGAGCCGCGCGGCGTCCTTCGTCGCCTGCCGCTGCGCGTCGTCGAAATAGGCCGGCACCGTGATCACGGCGCCGACCAGATCGTCGCCGAGCGTATCTTCCGCGCGCTGGCGCAGCGTCGCGAGAATCTCGGCCGACACCTCGACCGGGCTCTTCACGCCGTCGACAGTGCGGATCTGCACCATGCCCGGCGCATCGACGAATTCGTACGGCGCATTGGCCGCGCCTTCGACCTCGGCCTTGCCGCGGCCCATGAAGCGCTTGACCGATACGATCGTGTTGCGCGGATCGGTGGCGGCCTGCTCCTTCGCGTCGTGGCCGATCCGGCGGCCGCCCTTCTCGAGGTAACGCACCACCGACGGCAGCAGCATGCGGCCCGCGTCGTCCGGCAACACTTCCGGCACGCTGTTGCGCACGGCCGCGACGAGCGAGTTCGTCGTGCCGAGATCGATCCCGACGGCGAGCCGCCGCTGGTGCGGCGCCGGCGCCATGCCCGGTTCGGAAATTTGCAGTAAAGCCATCTTGGTTCGTTCGGGCGTTCGCGCCCGTTTGCTGCGCGTGCCGCGAGGCACGCGGTTAATGTTCGAGCCGCTCGATCTGCGTGCTCACTTCCGACGCAACCCGCTCGATGAACATCAGCTGGCGCACGGCCTCGGCGGCAGCCTGATCGGCGCCGCTGTCGAGCAGCGTGCCGAGGCGCGCGAGGCGCATGCGCTTCTCGTCGCGCAGTTCGGCGAGCAGCGCGTCGAGCGCATCGATGTTGCGCGCGGCGGCGGCATCCTCGATGCCTTCGCGCCACTCCATCTGCTGCATCAGGAACGCCGGCTCCATCGCGGTGTTGTTTTCCGCACCGATATCCACGCCGCGCAGCGACAGCAGATAGGTCGCACGCTTCAGCGGATCGCGCAGCGTCCGGTACGCCTCGTTCGCGCGGGTCGCCCATTGCATCGCGATGCGCTTCTGCGCATCGCCGGCCGCTGCGAAGCGGTCCGGATGCACCTGCGTCTGCACGGTCCGGTACGCGGCGTCGAGCGCCGCGTCGTCGAGCGCGAACTGCGCCGGCAGGTGGAACAGGTCGAAGTGGCTGTCTTTCAGCGAGACCATCGTCGCGTTCAATCCCAATTCGTGCGCGGCAAACGCCGCACATTAAAAAGGCGGCATGTGCCGCCTCTTGCCCGCATCGCGCGGTCCGTCACACGCGGAACGATTCGCCGCAGCCGCACTCGTCCTTCACGTTCGGGTTGTTGAACTTGAACCCTTCGTTCAGGCCTTCACGCGCAAAATCGAGCTCGGTGCCGTCGATATACGCGAGGCTCTTCGGATCGACGACGACCTTCACGCCATGGCTCTCGAACACCTGATCCTCGGGTGCGAGATCATCGACATACTCGAGCTTGTACGCGAGGCCGGAACACCCGGTCGTGCGAACGCCGAGCCGCAGGCCCAGCCCTTTGCCGCGCCGGACCAGGTACTTCTGGACGTGCTGCGCTGCTTTTTCGGTCAGTGTAATTGCCATGATGTCCTTGCCGCGGCGCACCGATCGCGGTGCGTCGCGTTCCAGCTAGTCGCTCGATGCCGCTCAGGCAGCTGCCTGATCGCCTTCCACGCCGTCGTGGCGCTTCTTGTAGTCGGCCACCGCCGCCTTGATTGCGTCTTCCGCGAGGATCGAACAGTGGATCTTCACGGGCGGCAGCGCCAGCTCTTCGGCGATCTGCGTGTTCTTGATCGCGAGCGCCTCGTCGAGCGTCTTGCCCTTCACCCATTCGGTCACGAGCGAGCTCGACGCGATCGCCGAGCCGCAACCGTAGGTCTTGAACTTCGCGTCCTCGATCACGCCGTCCGCACCCACGCGAATCTGCAGCTTCATCACGTCGCCGCAGGCCGGCGCGCCGACCATGCCGGTACCGACCGCGTCGTCGTCCTTCGCGAACGAGCCGACGTTACGCGGGTTTTCGTAGTGATCCAGAACCTTGTTGCTGTAAGACATGACTCAGACTCCTTGACTCGTTACGTCTGCGTGCGCCAATCCGCCCGCGAATGTGTTTAGTGCGCGGCCCATTCGATCGTCGACAGATCGATGCCTTCCTGGTGCATTTCCCAAAGCGGCGACAGTTCGCGCAGCTTCGCGATCTTGCCGTTCAGCAGATTGATCACGTAGTCCACCTCCTGCTCCGTCGTGAAGCGGCCGACCGTGAAGCGGATCGAGCTGTGCGCGAGCTCGTCGTTGCGACCGAGCGCACGCAGCACGTACGACGGCTCCAGCGACGCCGACGTGCACGCGGAGCCCGACGACACCGCGACGTCCTTGATCGCCATGATCAGCGACTCGCCTTCGACGAAGTTGAAGCTGATGTTCAGGTTGTGCGGGATCCGGTGCTCCATGTCGCCGTTCACGTACGTTTCCTCGATCTGCGACAGGCCGCGCAGCAGCTTGTCGCGCAGCATGCGGATCCGCTCGTTCTCGGTCGCCATTTCTTCCCTGGCGATGCGGAATGCTTCGCCCATGCCGACAATCTGGTGCGTCGCCAGCGTGCCCGAGCGCATCCCGCGCTCGTGGCCGCCGCCGTGCATCTGCGCTTCGATGCGCACGCGCGGCTTGCGGCGCACGTACAGCGCACCGATGCCCTTCGGGCCGTACGTCTTGTGCGCGGAGAACGACATCAGGTCGACCTTCAGCTTCGCGAGGTCGATCTCGACCTTGCCGGTCGACTGTGCGGCGTCCACGTGGAAGATGATGCCCTTCTCGCGGCAGATCTCGCCGATCGTCGCGATGTCCTGGATCACGCCGATCTCGTTGTTCACGTGCATCACCGACACGAGGATCGTGTCGGGGCGCAGCGCGGCCTTGAGCACGTCGAGGTCGACCAGACCGTTGTCCTTCACGTCCAGATAGGTGACCTCGAAGCCGTCGCGCTCGAGCTCGCGGCAGGTGTCGAGCACGGCCTTGTGCTCGGTCTTCACCGTGATGATGTGCTTGCCCTTGCCCTGGTAGAAATTGGCAGCGCCCTTGATCGCGAGGTTGTCCGACTCGGTCGCGCCCGACGTCCAGATGATTTCGCGCGGATCGGCGTTCACGAGCGCCGCCACCTGCTCGCGCGCCTCCTCGACCGCACGTTCCGCATCCCAGCCGTACGCATGGCTGCGCGACGCCGGATTGCCGAACTGCTCGCGCAGGTACGGCACCATCTTGTCGACCACGCGCGGGTCGACCGGCGTCGTCGCGCTGTAATCCATGTAGATGGGCAGGTGGAGAGTCTCTTGGGTCATCTGTCGCTCCGGGTATTCTGTGCAGGGACTATGCGTTGTAGGGTGTCGGCGGGCCGCGTCGGCGCTCACGAACTGGCGATGTTGAACACCGAATTCGGACCGAGCGGCATCGTGCGCATCGGCTCGGCCGGCGCGGCGACGGGCTCCGGCGCGCGCCGGTCGCGCAGCACCGCGGGCGCGCCTTCGCGCGTGCGCTGCTGATCGACGAGATCCTGCAGCGACACCGAATCGAGGTATTCGACCATCTTCTGATTGAGGGTTGCCCACAGCTCGTGCGTCATGCAGTGGCCGTCGAGCTGCTTCGAGCCGTCGCACGTGCCCTTGCCGCCGCACTGCGTGGCATCGAGCGGTTCGTCGACCGCGATGATGATGTCGGCAACGGTGACGTCCTGCGCGCGACGCGCGAGGTTGTAGCCGCCGCCCGGGCCGCGCACGGATTCGACGATTTCATGTCTGCGCAGCTTGCCGAACAGCTGTTCGAGGTACGAGAGCGAAATCCGCTGGCGCTGGCTGATGCCTGCAAGCGTCACCGGGCCCTGCTCCTGGCGCAGTGCCAAGTCAATCATCGCCGTGACGGCGAAACGACCTTTCGTGGTGAGTCTCATGGTGTTAGGGGACCGCAATCTTGACGATTTTGGTCAAGTATAAATATTTGACGATTTTAGTCAAGTATCCCTGTCTTTAACAGGGTATTCGCAAAGCAGTTAACAAATCCGCTTCGGAAGTCAGCGAGACACGCGCTCGCGCAGCGTATCCAGAAGGCCGCGGCAGGCATCCTCGCACTGGTCGAGCACGCGCTCGAAGCCCCGTGCGCCGCCGAAATAAGGGTCGGCGACCTCGGTTTCCGGCGCACCCGGCGCGAATTCCATCAGCAGCCGCACCTTGTCGCGGTGCTGCGACGGGCAGCGCCGGCGCAATTCGGCAAGATTGGCCTCGTCCATCGCGAGCAGCAGATCGAAGCGCTCGAAATCCGCGGCACTGACCTGCCGCGCGCGCAGCGCCGACAGGTCGTAGCCGCGGGCGCTTGCCGCCGCCTGCGCCCGCGTGTCGGGCGGCTCGCCGACGTGCCAGTCGCCGGTGCCCGCCGAATCGACGTCGACGTGGTCCGACAGCCCGGCGGCGTGCACCTGATGGCGCATCACCCCTTCCGCCGTGGGAGAACGGCAGATGTTGCCGAGACAGACGAAACAGATCGCTACGCGGGTCATCGCACTACCGGAAAGCCGCGGCGGACCGCGCGTGGAAAGAACGCGCCATTATACAAAGGCACGCGGATTCGCGCCGCCGCGCCACGCGACGGCGAACTGCGTCAAAGCGCCTTCGGCGCGGCCAGCGCAACGTCGCCCGACGCCGCGGGCAGCGACTTCACCGTCTCGCCCACGAGACCGAACGACACGGTGCGCGCCAGCTCGGCCGAAGCCTGATGCGCCTCGAGCGGGCCACGCGACGACGCGCCGCCGACGGCATGCAGATACGCGACAGCCGCGAGCGGCACGACGATCGCCAACGGCCAGTACATCGATATTGTCCTTTTCATGATGCGACCTCCTTGACCTGACGCCCCGAAACCCTCTTCCGGGGACTACAGGCTGGATTCTATAGACCGCACCTATCGAGATAAATACGTAAATAGCGAACGCAGTGTTGCGGCCGGATGAACAGTCGTGTGTGTTCAGCCGAGGTGGCTGCGGGACGCCGCGTACAGCTCGCGGAACGTGCGCCCGGTCGGCACCGGCATGTCGCGCGTATCCATCCAGCCGCCCATCATCGGCAGACGCCGCAGCATGCCGCCGTCGCCGCCCAGCCGTTCGAGGATGCGCACCGCGAGTTTCGTCGTCAGCGCGTACAGCATCGGCCGGCGCGCAACGAAGCCCCACACGGCGAGCCCTGCCCGCTCGCGCCACGGCCGCAGATGCCGCTCGACCTGCTTTTCGCGCAGCGTGCGCAGCAGGTGCGACAGCGGGATGCCGACCGGGCACACGCTGTCGCACTCGCCGCACAGCGTCGCCGCCTGCGGCAGGTCGAGCGCGCGGTCGAGCCCGACGTAGCTCGGCGTCAGCACCGAGCCCATCGGCCCCGGGTAGACCCAGCCGTATGCGTGGCCGCCGACCTTCTGGTACACGGGGCAGTGGTTCATGCAGGCGCCGCACCGGATGCAGCGCAGCATCTCCTGGAATTCGCCGCCGATCAGGCCCGTGCGGCCACCGTCGACGAGCACCACGTAGTTGTGCTCGGGGCCATCCTCGTCGCCCCGCTGGCGGGGGCCCGTCAGCAGCGAGAAATAGTTCGACGTTTTCTGGCCGGTTGCCGAGCGCGGCAGCAGGCGCATCGCGGTCGCGAGATCCTCGAGCGTCGGCAGCACCTTCTCGATGCCCGTCACCGCGACGTGCACGCGCGGCATCACCGTGCACATGCCCTCGTTGCCCTCGTTCGTCACGAGCACGACCGAACCCGTCTCGGCGATCACGAAGTTGCCGCCGGTCACACCCATGTCGGCCGACAGGAATTGCGGACGCAGCATTTCGCGCGCCTCGCGCGTCAGGTCGGGAATCTCCGTCAGCCGCTCGCGGTGGTGGGTGCGCGCAAACAGGTCGGCAATCTCGTCCTTGTCCTTGTGCACGACGGGCGCGATGATGTGGCTCGGCGGCTCGTTGTCGTTGATCTGCAGGATGTATTCGCCGAGGTCCGTCTCGATCGACTGCACGCCCATCTCGCCGAGCACCTCGTTCAGGCGCATTTCCTCGGACACCATCGACTTGGTCTTGATGACCTTCTTCACGTCGTGACGGCGCGCGATGTCGGCGACGAGCCGAGCGGCGTCGGCGGTCGTCTGTGCGTACAGCACCGTCGTGCCGCGCCGCGCCGCCTCGCGCTCGAACGCCTCGAGCCAGACGTCGAGATTCTCGAGCGCACGGTTGCGGCGCGCCTTCAGCGCCGCGCGCGTCGCCGGGAAGTCGATCTGCGTGATCGCGTCGGCGCGTGCCGACACGAACTTCGTCGACAGTTTCTTCAGGTTCTGCTGCAGGCGCTGGTCGGCGAGCTTCTGGCCGGCGCGCGCCTTGAAATGCATCGATTGGACTTGCATCGCGGTATCGGGGGAAAGTGAGCGGAACCGGGCGTCAGACGTCGCCCGCCAGCACCTGCGCGACGTGCAGCACGCGCGTATCGCGGTCGCCCGTGCGACGCAACCGCCCTTCGATGTTCAGCATGCAGCCGAGATCGCCGAGCACGACGGCGCCGGCACCCGACGCACGCACGTTCGCGCACTTCTCGTCGGCGATCGCCGTCGAAATATCGCCGTACTTCACCGCGAACGTGCCGCCGAAGCCGCAGCAGTGCTCGCAATCCTTCATCTCGGTGACCGCGACGCCACGCTGCGCGAGCAGCGCGCGCGGCTGGGCCTTCACCCCCAGCTCGCGCAGCCCCGAGCACGCGTCGTGGTACGTGACCGGGCCCGCGAATTCGCCCGGCTCGAGCGTCACCTTCGCGACATTCACGAGGAAGTCAGTCAATTCGTAGACCTTTTGCTGGAACCGTGCGAAACGCCCCATCAGTTCGGGGTCGTCGCGAAACAGGTCGCCGTAATGCGTGCGGATCATCCCGCCGCACGAACCCGACGGCGCGACCACATAGTCGAACTGCTCGAACTCGCGCAGCGTCTTCTCGGCGAGGTCCCGCGCGAGCGCGCGGTCGCCCGAGTTGTAGGCCGGCTGGCCGCAGCAGGTCTGCGCCGGCGGCACGATCACCTCGAAGCCGGCGCCCTGGATCAGCTTGAGCGCGGAAAAACCGATCTCGGGACGCATCAGATCGACCAGACAGGTCACGAACAAACCGACTCGCATATGCGCTCCTTCGAGAAAACGGCTCTCATTATCCGCCGTTTGCCCGGCAAGACCAACGCCGCCGCACGATGCGACCCGCCCGCAGCGGAAACGAGGACTTCCTCGAACGCCGTTCGCTTTTTTCACGATACGAGATACAATCGGCGCAACAGCGTTTGACGCATCAACCGATTCCCGACATGACCAACCCGACCCCGGATTCCAAAACGTCGATCCAGGTGATCGAACGCATGATGCGGTTGCTCGACGCCCTCGCCGAGCACACCGACCCTGTCAGCCTGAAGGAGCTCGCGCAGCGTACCGAGTTGCACCCGTCGACCGCGCATCGCATCCTCAACGACATGGTGACCTGCCGTCTCGTCGACCGCTCCGATCCGGGCACGTACCGGCTGGGCATGCGGCTGCTCGAGCTCGGCAACCTGGTGAAGGCGCGCCTGTCGGTACGCGACGCGGCGCTGATGCCGATGCGCGAGTTGCACCGCCTCACCGGCCAGACGGTGAACCTGTCGGTGCGCCAGGGCGACGAGATCGTCTATATCGAGCGCGCGTATTCGGAGCGTTCCGGGATGCAGGTCGTGCGCGCGATCGGCGGCCGTGCGCCGCTGCACCTGACGTCGGTCGGCAAGCTGTTCCTCGCGGCCGACGAAACGTCGCGGGTGCGCGCGTACGCGACGCGCACCGGGCTTGCGGGCCACACGCAGAACAGCATCACCGACATCGCGAAGCTCGAGCGCGAGCTGACGATCGTCCGGCAACAATCGTGCGCGCGCGACAACGAGGAACTCGAACTGGGCGTGCGCTGCATTGCGGCAGGCATCTACGACGACTCGGGCAAGCTCGTCGCGGGCCTGTCGCTGTCGGCACCGGCCGATCGGCTGCAGGACGCGTGGCTCGGCCAGCTGAGCCGCACCGCACTGACCATTTCGGAATCGCTCGGCTACCGGCCCGAGAACGGGAAGAGCGTGGAAGGCCTGCAACGGCAGGCCTGAGCGGCCGCCGCACGATCCGCCGAACAAAAAAAGCCCCGCAATCGAGCGGGGCTTTTTGCTGGCTTCGGTGCAGCGGCGCCGACACGCCGCCGGAAGCACGATCAGGTACCGCCGTTCGGCGCGTTGGATGCCGTCAGGCGCTCGGCGCCGCCGGCGTCGAGCCAGTTGCGCAGCCGCGCCGCATCGGCGAAGCGCGAATACTTGCCGTACGAGTCCAGCAGCACGATCACCATCGGACGGCCATGGATCGTCGCCTGCATCACGAGGCACTCGCCCGCTTCGTTGATGAAGCCGGTCTTCTGCAGGCCGATGTCCCACGAGCCATTGCCGCGGATCAGCGCGTTCGTGCTGTTGTAGGCCAGGTTCCGCTTGCCCGTGTTCACCTCGTAGCTGCGGTCGGTCGAGAACTTGCGGATCAGCGGGTACTGGTACGCCGCGTCGACCATCTTCACGAGATCGCGCGCGCTCGATACGTTCTGGCTCGACAGCCCGGTCGAGTTCTCGAAGTGCGTGTCGGTCATGCCGAGCGCCTTCGCCTTCGCGTTCATCGCCGCGATGAACGCCGGACGGCCACCCGGGTAGTAGCGCGACAGCGCCGCCGCCGCGCGGTTCTCGGACGCCATCAGCGCGATGTGAAGCATGTCGTCGCGCGACAGCACCGAGCCGACCGACAGGCGCGAACCCGTGCCCTTCTCGTAGTCGCGGTCTTCGTCGGTGACTTCGATCTGGTCGGTCAGCGGCAGCTTCGAGTCGAGCACGACCATCGACGTCATCAGCTTCGTAATCGACGCGATCGGCACGACTGCGTGCGAATTCTTGTCGAACAGCGGCTCGCTGGTGTTCTGGTCGACGACATACGCGACGCTCGAGCGCAGCGCGAGCGCATCCGGCGTGTCGTGCAGGCCGAACGCCTGGCCAACCGACGGCTGGCGCGGCTGGAACGCAACGCGGCGCACGGCGCCGTGGTGGCCGTGCATGTTCGCGGCGAGCGTCATGCGCTTGCGCGTCGCCTTCGCACCCGGTGCGTCGGCGGTGGCGGACGCCGATTTCACCGACTTCTTCGCGGACGAAGCAGTCGCTTTCTTCTTGGCGGCTTGGTGGGTCTTCGCAGTTGCAGCAAAGGCATCAGCGGGCGCAACGGTGGCAGTGGCCGCCAGCAAGGCGACGGCGACCGACACCGCTGTGCCGAGCGTTATGCTCTGCAACATTCTGCGCGGTGAAAACGAATCGGCTTTCATTGGGGTCTGGACAAAGCGGCGGGAGTTTCCGCAAGTGTAGTTAAGGCTGAAAAAATAAGCAATATTAGGCACTTACCGATCGTCTTTAAACCGGATTGTAAGTGTCGTCGAAAACGCAATCGATCGACACCCCCGCTCCCATCGAAAAAAATCATGACGGGTGCACAGCCTCACAGTGCTCGCCTCCCGATTACCTCTCGGTTAATTGAGATAACGTCACTTTGAGGGCGTTTTAAAGCGGGGAAACTACGTACCCGGCGCTCGGCAGGCCAAGCGGCGCGTGTCCTGGGCCGCGGCGAGGCACGTCGCCGCAGCGCGCATCGAAACGGCGCGCTTTTCGACAAGAACAAGAGGACAACGTTCCACCCCCCTGTCAGGTTTACCAGCGCGTGATCCTGGTGCGCCGCGCGTGCCCGCCGAGTGTGCGCACCATGTGGGAGACGGCGCGTGAAACCGTTTCCGAAACCGACAGATAACTCGTTGTTTTGTCGATAAATTGTCAGCATTGTGCGATGCACAAAAAATGCTTGACATCGGCTTCTTCTGCCCTAAAATAGCTTCCATTGCTGCGTTGCACAAAGCACGCGCAACCGAGGTTCCCCAGTGTAGTGCCCATTATCCTTGCGATCATCGCGATCGTTTTTCAGGAGCTTGACATGTCCTTGCTGACCCCCGAGCAAATCGCCGCCGCACAGAAAGCCAACCTCGAAAGCCTGTTCGGTCTGACGACCAAGGCATTCGAAGGCGTCGAAAAGCTGATCGAACTCAACCTGCAAGTCGTGAAGTCGTCGCTCGCGGAATCGCAAGAAAACGCGCAGCGCCTGCTGTCGGTGAAGGACGCGCAGGAACTGATCGCGCTGCAGGCGAGCCTCACGCAGCCGGTCGCGGAAAAGGCGCTGGCATACGGCCGTCACGTGTATGAAATCGCGTCGGCTACGCAAGCCGAGTTCGCGAAGGTTGCCGAAGCGCAATTCGAAGAGCAGAACAAGAAGGTCCAGGCCCTCGTCGACAACGTCGCGAAGAACGCCCCGGCCGGTTCGGAAACGGCTGTTGCCGCGCTGAAGTCGGCGCTGAACGCCGCGAACACGACGTACGAAACGGTGCAGAAGGCTGCGAAGCAAGCGGTCGAGATCGCCGAGACGAACTTCAACGCCGCCGCCGCCGTCGCGACGAAGGCTGCCAGCGCAGCGGCTTCGCGCCGTGCGAACAAGCCGGCGTAAGCCTGCGTAAAAGCGTTTCACGCGTTCCGGAAAAGCCGCGCCCAGCGCGGCTTTTCTTTTTCCGGGGCAGGGTCGATGCGACCACCGGAGCTCGCCGGTCCAATCGGCCCGGCTGATCCGGCCCTCTCGTAGTCGCCCCGGAACCGGCCGCCCCGCCGACGCCACCTGAATGGCGCCTGGCGCGTGCAGTCCGTATCAACGCAACAAAAAAACGGCGCCTCCCCATTCCGGGGAAGCGCCGTTTTTGCATGGCCGGCGCACAGCGCCGGCGGCATGGCTGCGCGTATTACTTCTTGCGCTGCGGCGGCAGGTCCGTGCAGACGCCTTCATACAGCTCGGCTGCCATCCCGACCGATTCACCGAGCGTCGGGTGCGGATGGATCGTCTTGCCGATGTCTTCCGCGTCCGCGCCCATCTCGACGGCCAGGCACACTTCGCTGATCAGGTCGCCCGCGTTCAGGCCGACGATGCCGCCGCCGATCACGCGATGGGTTTCCTCGTCGAAGATCAGCTTCGTGAAGCCCTCGTCACGGCCGTTCGCGATCGCGCGGCCCGAGGCGGCCCACGGGAACACCGCCTTGCCGTACTTGATGCCTTCGGCCTTGCACTGCTCTTCGGTCTTGCCGGCCCACGCGACTTCAGGATCGGTGTAGGCCACCGACGGGATCTGCAGCGCGTCGAAGCAGGCCTTTTCGCCGTGCGCCGCTTCGGCCGCGACGTGGCCTTCGTGCACGGCCTTGTGCGCGAGCATCGGCTGCCCGACGATATCGCCGATCGCGAAGATGTGCGGGACGTTCGTGCGCATCTGCTTGTCGACGTCGATGAAGCCGCGGTCCGTCACCGCCACGCCTGCCTTGTCCGCGCCGATCTTCTTGCCGTTCGGGCTGCGGCCGACCGCGACCAGCACGAGGTCGTAGCGCTGCGGCTCCGCCGGCGCCTTCTCGCCCTCGAACGTCACGTAGATGCCGTCTTCCTGCGCTTGCGCACCGACCGTCTTGGTCTTCAGCATCACGTTGCCGAAGCGCTTCGCGTTGTACTTTTCCCAGACCTTGACGAGGTCGCGGTCCGCGCCGTTCATCAGCACGTCGAGCATTTCGACGACGTCGATCTCGGCGCCGAGCGTCGCGTAGACCGTCGCCATTTCGAGGCCGATGATGCCGCCGCCGATCACGAGCATGCGCTTCGGCTGCTGGCGCAGTTCCAGCGCGCCGGTCGAATCGACGATGCGCGGGTCATCCGGCAGGAACGGCAGCTTCACCGATTGCGAGCCCGCCGCGATGATCGCCTGCTTGAACCTGACGACCTTCTTGCCGCCTTCGCCCTGCACTTCCATGTGATACGGATCGACGAACGTGCCGACGCCCGTCACGACTTCGACCTTGCGCGCCTTCGCCATGCCGGCGAGACCCGTCGTCAGCTTCTTGACGACGCCGGACTTGAAGTCGCGCAGCTTGTCGAGGTTGACTTCGGGCTTGCCGAACGTGATGCCGTGCGCGGCGAGCGCTTCCGCTTCTTCGACGACGAGCGCGGTGTGCAGCAGCGCCTTCGACGGAATGCAACCAACGTTCAGGCACACGCCGCCGAGCGTCGGGTAGCGCTCGACGAGCACCGTCTTCATGCCGAGATCGGCTGCGCGGAACGCGGCCGAGTACCCGCCGGGGCCGGCGCCGAGCACGAGCATGTCGCACTCGATGTCAGCGGAGCCGCCATAGCTGCCTGCTTGCGGCGCCGGAGCCGGTGCGGCTGCGGGCGCGGCGGCCGGTGCTGCGGGCTTGGCCGGTTCGGCGGCCTTTGCGGGTGCGGCTGCGCCCGCCGCTGCTTCGACGAGCGCGATCACCGTGCCTTGCGACACCTTGTCGCCGGCCTTGACCTTGATTTCCTTGACCGTGCCGGCGACGTCGCTCGGCACTTCCATGGATGCCTTGTCCGACTCGAGCGTGATGAGCGTCTGCTCTTTTTCGATCACGTCGCCCGGCTGGACATTGACTTCGATGACATCGACGCCGCTGAAATCGCCGATATCCGGAACCTTGACTTCGATGAGACTCATTACTGTCCCCTTCTTGATTAGCTGCAGACAGAGGAGGAAGCCTTCGCGGGAGAACTACGGCCTGACTGGAGAACGGGGGCTTGGGCAGGACCACCTTTGCCGTCCGCCCAAGGACGCGCCTTTCTTTTGGTTACTTTTCTTTGGAAGACAAAGAAAAGTGACCGCCGCCCCGCGCAGGGGCGACGCTAGCAGACCGTTAAGAAAGCAAGTTCAACGATGAAGCGTGGATAACCGACAAAAAACCCACGCCCCCGCGAGACTCCCCGCTCATCAAAGAATCACTCGACGGAAGTCGCCGAGGATCGCGCCCAGATACGCATTGAACCGCGCGGCTTCCGCGCCATCGATCACGCGATGGTCATACGACAGCGACAGCGGCAGCGTAAGGCGCGGCACGAACTGCTTGCCGTCCCACACCGGCTTCATCTGGCCGCGCGACAGGCCGAGGATCGCGACTTCCGGCGCATTGATGATCGGCGTGAAGTTCGTGCCGCCGATCCCGCCGAGCGACGAGATCGAGAAGCAGCCGCCCTGCATCTGGTCCGGCTTCAGCTTGCCGTCGCGCGCGGCCTTCGACAGATCGCTCATTTCCTTCGCGATGTCGACGAGCCCCTTCTTGTCCGCATCGCGGATCACCGGTACGACGAGGCCGTTCGGCGTGTCGGCGGCAAAACCGATGTGGTAGTACTGCTTGAACACGAGGTTGTCGCCGTCGAGGCTCGCGTTGAAGGTCGGGAACTTCTTCAGCGCCGACACGACCGCCTTGATCACGAACGCAAGCATCGTGAACTTCACGCCTGCCTTTTCGTGCTCCTTGTTCAGATGCACGCGCAGCGCCTCGAGATCGGTGATGTCCGCTTCGTCGTTGTTCGTGACGTGCGGGATCATCACCCAGTTGCGATGCAGGTTCGCGCCCGAGATCTTCTTGATCCGCGACAGCGGCTTCGCCTCGAACGGGCCGAACTTCGCGAAGTCGACCTTCGGCCACGGCAGCAGGTTCAGCTCGCCGCCGCCTGCCGGCGCGGCTGCTGCGGCCGGTGCCGCACGCTGGCCCGTCATCACGCCCTTCACGAAGTTCGTGACGTCTTCCTTCGTGATGCGGCCCTTCGGACCGCTGCCGGCGACGCGCGCGACGTCGACGCCGAGTTCGCGCGCGAACTTGCGCACGGACGGCGATGCGTGGCTCGCGCGGTATTCGCCAGCCGGCGCGGCGGCCGGTGCGGGTGCGCTTGCGACGGCCGGAGCCGGCGCAGCCTGCGGCGCGGGCGCCGCGGCGGCCGGGGCCGGAGCGGCTGCGGGCGCCGGTGCGCTTGCCTGCGGCGCGGCGGCGGCAGATGCACCGGCGGCCTCGAGCAGCACGATCAGCGTCCCTTCGGACACTGCGTCACCGACCTTCACCAAGATGCCCTTCACGACGCCGGCGGCCGGGCTCGGCACGTCCATCGTCGCCTTGTCCGACTCGAGCGTGACGAGCGACTGTTCCTTCTCGACCGCGTCGCCGACCTTCACGCCGATCTCGATCACCGGCACGTCCTTGTAGTCGCCGATGTCCGGCACCTTCACTTCGAGCGTGCCGCCTGCCGCTGCCGGTGCTGCCGCCGGCGCCGCTGCGGGCGCTGCAGCCGCCGGTGCGGCGACTGGCGCTGCGGCCGGCGCGGCCGCGCCGTTCGGCTGCGCCACGGCGCCGCCTTCGAGCAGGATGATCAGCGAGCCTTCCGACACCGAATCGCCGACCTTCACCTTCACTTCCTTGACCGTGCCCGCCGACGGGCTCGGCACGTCCATCGTCGCCTTGTCCGATTCGAGCGTCACGAGCGACTGCTCGGGCTCGACCGTGTCGCCCGCCTTCACGAGCACTTCGATGACGGGCACGTCCTTGTAATCGCCGATATCCGGCACCTTCACTTCGATCGCTTGACTCATCTTTTTGTGTCTCCAGAGCCGCGCGCGCCCCTCCCGGAAGCGGCGCGCGGCGTCATACGGCGCGTGTGCGTTAAACCGTCATCGGGTTGGGCTTGGACGGATCGAGGTTGTACTTCGCGATCGCATCGGCGACGACCTTGCGGTCGATCGTGCCTTCGTCCGCGAGCGCGTTGAGCGCCGCGACCGTGACCCAGTAGCGGTCCACCTCGAAGAAGTGACGCAGATTCGCGCGGGTGTCCGAGCGGCCGTAGCCGTCGGTGCCCAGCACGACGAAGCGGCGATCGATCTGGCCGCGGATCTGGTCGACCAGCGCGCGCACGTAGTCGGTCGATGCGACGATCGGACCCTGCGTGTCCTTCAGGCACTTCTGCACGTGCGACAGACGGCGCTCTTCGGTCGGATGGAGCAGGTTCCAGCGTTCGACTTCATGGCCTTCGCGCGCGAGCTCGGTGAAGCTCGGCACGCTCCACAGATCGGCCGCGACGCCCCACTCGTTCTTCAGCATGTCGGCGGCGGCGATCACTTCGTTGAAGATCGTGCCCGCGCCGAGCAGCTGCACGCGCGGCGCCTTCTTGTCGGCGTCGGCCTTGCTGAACGCGTACATGCCCTTGATGATGTCGGCCGCCACGTGCTCGCCCTGCGGGATCGCCGGGTGCTCGTAGTTCTCGTTCATCACCGTGATGTAGTAGTACACGTCTTCCTGGTCCTGCACCATGCGGCGCAGGCCGTCCTGGATGATCACCGCGAGTTCGTAGCCGAAGGTCGGGTCGTAGCTCACGCAGTTCGGCACCGACGCCGCCCACAGGAGCGAGTGGCCGTCCTCGTGCTGCAGGCCTTCGCCGTTCAGCGTCGTGCGGCCCGCGGTGCCGCCCAGCAGGAAGCCGCGCGAGCGCATGTCGCCCGCCGCCCATGCGAGGTCGCCGATCCGCTGGAAGCCGAACATCGAGTAGAAGATGTAGAACGGCACCATGATCTCGCCGTGCGTCGAGTACGACGTCGCCGCCGCGATCCAGTCGCACATGCCGCCCGCTTCGTTGATGCCTTCCTGCAGGATCTGGCCGGTTTCCGATTCCTTGTAGAACATCAGCTGGTCGGAATCTTCCGGCACGTACTTCTGGCCTTCCTGGTTCCAGATGCCGATCTGGCGGAACAGGCCTTCCATGCCGAACGTGCGCGACTCGTCCGGGACGATCGGCACGACGCGCTTGCCGAGCGCCTTGTCCTTCAGCAGGATGTTCAGGATCCGCACGAACGCCATCGTCGTCGAGATCTCGCGGCCTTCGCCCGTGCCCTTCAGCAGCGGCTCGAACGCGTCGAGCGCCGGCACCGGCAGCGACGTCGCCTTCTCGCGGCGCTGTGGCAGGTAGCCGCCGAGGTCCATGCGCTGCTTGCGCATGTATTCGAGTTCCTTCGAGCCTTCTTCGAACGTCAGATACGGCACGTCGGCGATCTGCTCGTCCGTGATCGGCAGGCGGAACTGGTCGCGGAACTTCTTCAGTTGCTCGACCGGCAGCTTCTTCTGCTGGTGCGTGATGTTCATCGCCTGGCCCGACTCGCCCATCCCGTAGCCCTTGATGGTCTTCGCGAGGATGACGGTCGGTGCGCCCTTCGTGTTGCTGGCCTCGTGGAACGCCGCGTAGATCTTGTGCGGATCGTGGCCGCCGCGGTTCAGCGCCCAGATGTCGTCGTCGGACCAGTCCGCGACGAGCGCCTTCAGTTCCGGCGTGTTGAAGAAGTGCTCACGCACGAACGCGCCCGATTCCGACTTGTACGTCTGGTACTCGCCGTCGACGACTTCCATCATGCGGCGCATCAGCGCGCCCGACTTGTCGCGCGCGAACAGCGCATCCCAGCGGCTGCCCCAGATCACCTTGATCACGTTCCAGCCGGCGCCGCGGAATTCCGATTCGAGTTCCTGGATGATCTTGCCGTTGCCGCGCACCGGGCCGTCGAGACGCTGCAGGTTGCAGTTGATCACGAACACGAGGTTGTCGAGCTTCTCGCGGCTCGCCATGCCGATCGCGCCGAGCGATTCCGGCTCGTCCGTCTCGCCGTCGCCGAGGAACGCCCAGACCTTGCGGCCCTGCGTCTTCGCGATGCCGCGCGCTTCGATGTACTTCATGAAGCGGGCCTGGTAGATCGCCATGATCGGGCCAAGGCCCATCGACACGGTCGGGAACTGCCAGAAGTCCGGCATCAGCCACGGGTGCGGGTACGACGAGATGCCGTTGCCGCCGACTTCCTGGCGGAAGTTGTCGAGCTGGTTTTCCGTCAGGCGGCCGAGCAGGAACGCGCGCGAATATACGCCCGGCGACGAGTGGCCCTGCACGAACACGAGGTCGCCGCCGTGGTTCTCGGACGGCGCGTGCCAGAAGTGGTTGTAGCCGACGTCGTAGAGCGTCGCGGCCGATGCGAACGACGCGATGTGGCCGCCGACGTTGGTGTCCTTGCCGGCGCGCAGCACCATCGCGAGCGCGTTCCAGCGCGTATACGAACGAATCTTGTGCTCGATTTCCTGGTCGCCCGGGATCTTCGCCTGGGCTTCGACCGGAATCGTGTTGATGTACGGGGTGTTCGCGGAGAACGGCAGATGCTCGCCGCGCGTGCGTGCGAATTCGATCTGCTTTTCGATCAGGTAGTGCGCGCGGCCGGTGCCGACGGAGGAGATCACGCCGTCGAGCGCCTCGAGCCATTCAACGGTTTCCTGCGGATCGTCGTCACGCTCGGCGGCGACATACTTCATCACTTCGTTAGGTACAGCGGACATTCTCGTCTCCTGGTCCGGAAATGTGAGGATCGCTCTTCATGCAGACGACGCGGCGCGACCGGCTGCGGGCAAGCTCCAGCGGATTGTAATGATCGCGCACCACCACGCGCAACAAAATTTTCGAATTATGAGATCTTTTCTCGTAATGCGGAATATTGCTGCGCCGCACCCTTGCTTCGGGGCGCTCAGGCGCGTGATCGCGCGGTAAATCCGTTTCCGTTCAACATATCCGGTATAGGTTTTCCATCAATTGCGCTGCGCTACAATCCTGCCATGTTGACCGATCGGCTTTTCGCACGCTCGGCGCGACCGTCGGGCCCGCCGGCGGAGTCGCAGCCGTCCCGTTGGCACCACGGACCGTGGTGGTCCAATTCCTATTTGCTGACACCGCTGCTGTCGATCCTCGTCTTCCTCGTGGTGATGAGCCTCATTCTCTGGAGCCTCAACCGCCGCGAGCAGCAGCAGCAGGAAGACACGCTGTTCCGCAACGTCGCGTGGGCGCAGCAGCAGATCCGCCTGTCGATGACGGGCGCGCAGGAGCAGCTGCAGGCCCTCTCCCGTGACCTGGCGTCCGGCCGCCTCGACCAGAATGCGTTCCAGATGGCGGTCGCGGACGTGATGCAGACGCATCCCGAGATCCTCTACCTGAACTGGTACACGGCCCCCGGCACGCAGCGCTGGCCGACCGTGCATCCGCCGCTGCTCGGCCAGCGGCTCGCGAAGCCGAACGACGCGCAGATGCAGGACGCGGTGCGCGGCGCATACGACGACGCGCGCAACTCGCGCCGCCAGGCCTACTCGCCGCTGATCTACGACGACTTCGGCAACGGCTACATCACGCTGCAGACGCCCGTGATGCGCGGCGACCGCGAATACCTCGGCTCGATCGCCGCCGTGTTCTCGGTCGAGGGCATCCTGAAGCACGACATCCCGGCCGAGCTGTCGTCGAAATACAAGATCTCGATCACCGACGCGAACAACCGCGAATTGTCGTCGACGTCGTCGCGCCCGCGCCTGCCGCGCGACTCACACTACGACCTGCCGCTCGACCCGCCCGGCCAAGGCCTGACCGTACGCGTCTACGCGTTCCCGCAGCTCACCAACCTGACCAACAATACGCTCGTCTGGCTCGTCGCGGGGCTGTCCTGCTTCGTGCTGTGGAGCCTCTGGAGCCTGTGGAAGCACACGCGCCAGCGCTTCGAGGCGCAGCAGGCGCTGTACGCGGAGGCGTTCTTCCGCCGCGCGATGGAGAACTCGGTGCTGATCGGCATGCGCGTGCTCGACATGCACGGCCGCATCACGCACGTGAACCCCGCGTTCTGCCGGATGACCGGCTGGGACGAGAGCGACCTCGTCGGCAAGGTCGCACCGTTCCCGTACTGGCCGCGCGACGCGTACCCGGAAATGCAGCGGCAGCTCGACATGACGCTGCGCGGCAAGGCGCCGAGCTCGGGCTTCGAGCTGCGCGTGCGGCGCAAGAACGGCACACTGTTCCATGCGCGCCTGTACGTGTCGCCGCTGATCGACAGCTCGGGCCGCCAGACCGGCTGGATGTCGTCGATGACCGACATCACCGAGCCAAAGCGCGCGCGCGAGGAGCTCGCCGCCGCGCACGAACGCTTCACGACGGTCCTCGAGAGCCTCGACGCCGCGGTGTCGGTGCTCGCGGCGGACGAAGCCGAGCTGCTGTTCGCGAACCGCTACTACCGCCACCTGTTCGGGATTCGCCCGGACGGCCACCTCGAACTGTCGGGCGGCGGGTTCGACCGCGCGCAGGCGTCGTCCGACTCGATCGACATGGTCGACACGTTCGCGGGCCTGCCCGCCGCCGCGCTGACGAGCAGCACCGCGGACGCGCAGGAAGTCTATGTCGAGAGCATCCAGAAGTGGTTCGAGGTGCGCCGCCAGTACATCCAGTGGGTCGACGGCCACCTCGCGCAGATGCAGATCGCGACCGACATCACGACCCGCAAGAAGGCGCAGGAGCTCGCGCACCAGCAGGAAGAGAAGCTGCAGTTCACGAGCCGATTGATGACGATGGGCGAAATGGCGTCGTCGATTGCACACGAATTGAACCAGCCGCTCGCGGCGATCAACAACTACTGCTCGGGCACGCTCGCGCTCGTGAAGAGCGGCCGCGCGACCAACGAGACGCTCGCGCCGGCGCTCGAGAAGACCGCGCAGCAAGCGCTGCGCGCGGGGATGATCGTCAAGCGGATCCGCGAATTCGTGAAGCGCAGCGAGCCGAAGCGCCAGCCGGCGCGCGTCGCGGACATCGTCGCCGACGCGGTCGGGCTCGCCGAAATCGAGGCCAGGAAGCGCAGGATCCGGATCGTCACGGAAATCCTCGCAAGAATGCCTATTATTTATGTCGACCCCGTGCTCATCGAGCAGGTGCTCGTGAACCTGATGAAGAACGCCGCCGAAGCAATGGCGGACGTGAAGCCGGCGTCGGCCGACGGCGTGATCCGCGTCGTCGCCGATATCGAGGCGGGTTTCGTCGACATCCGCGTGATCGATCAGGGCCCGGGCGTCGACGAAGCGACCGCCGAGCGCCTGTTCGAGCCGTTCTACAGCACCAAGTCCGACGGCATGGGCATGGGGCTGAACATCTGCCGCTCGATCATCGAATCGCATCGCGGGCGTCTGTGGGTGGTGAACAACGTCGAGCCGGATGGCCGCATCTCCGGCGCGACGTTCCACTGCAGCCTGCCCATTGGGGAACCCGCTGATCTCGGCCAAGGGGGGTCCGAGGTATCGGCATCACATACCGTTACGGGAGAACTATGAATAGCCCTGTCACCACCACTCAGGAAACCGTCTTCGTCGTCGACGACGACGAGGCCGTACGGGACTCGCTGCGTTGGCTGCTGGAGGCGAACGGCTATCGCGTGCAGTGCTTCTCGAGCGCCGAGCAGTTCCTCGATGCGTATCAGCCAGGTCAGCAGGCCGGCCAGATCGCGTGCCTGATCCTAGACGTGCGGATGTCCGGGATGAGCGGCCTCGAACTGCAGGAGCGCCTGATCGCCGACAACGCCGCGCTGCCGATCATCTTCGTTACCGGTCACGGCGACGTGCCGATGGCCGTGTCGACGATGAAAAAGGGTGCGATGGACTTTATCGAGAAGCCGTTCGACGAGGCGGAGCTGCGCAAGCTCGTCGAGCGGATGCTCGACAAGGCCCGAAGCGAAAGCAAGAGCGTCCAGGAACAGCGTGCGGCGAGCGAGCGCCTGTCGAAGCTGACCGCCCGCGAGCAGCAGGTGCTCGAGCGGATCATCGCGGGCCGCCTGAACAAGCAGATCGCCGACGATCTCGGCATCAGCATCAAGACGGTCGAAGCGCACCGCGCGAACATCATGGAAAAGCTCAACGTCAACACGGTGGCCGACCTGCTGCGCCTCGCGCTGTCGAAGAAGCAGGCGTAACTTCCTGCGCGGCCCGGCGCCTGCCGGGTCCGCGCCACGCCCCGCCCCGCGCGATGTGGCCCGAGCGCGCGGCGGCGGCGCTTTCAAGCCGCCGGCGCGGCGGCGGTTCGTTCCGGCGCCGGCGCCCCTGCGTGTCGACGATGACGCATCCCGCGCAATCGCTGTCGGACGATGGCAGGCGGACGGTATAATTCCGTGCTTTGCTGCGGCGCAACCCGATGCGCCGCACGCCCGCATTCCAACTTCCCTGCAGAACCCACCACCATGACAGCCCTCCTCATCGACGGCAACGCCCTTTCGAAGACCTTGCGCGCCCAGGCCGCCGAACGCGCCGCCGCACTGACCGCACGCGGCCACCAGCCCGGCCTCGCGGTGATCCTCGTCGGCGACAATCCGGCCAGCGAAGTCTATGTGCGCAACAAGATCAAGGCGTGCGAGGACAACGGCTTCTTCTCGGTGAAGGATCGCTACCCGGCGTCGCTGTCCGAGGCGGACCTACTCGCGCGCATCGACGAGCTGAACCGCGACCCGAAGATCCATGGGATCCTCGTCCAGCTGCCGCTGCCGAAGCACATCGACAGCCACAAGGTGATCGAGGCGATCGCGCCGGAGAAGGACGTCGACGGCTTCCACGTCGCGAACGCAGGCGCGCTGATGACCGGCAAGCCGCTGTTCCGCCCGTGCACGCCGTACGGCGTGATGAAGATGTTCGAGGCGCACGACATCCCGCTGCAAGGCGCGAACGCGGTCGTGATCGGCCGCTCGAACATCGTCGGCAAGCCGATGGCGATGCTGCTGCTCGAAGCGGGCGCGACCGTGACCGTCTGCCACAGCAAGACGCGCGACCTCGCCGCGCACACGCGGCAGGCCGACGTCGTCGTCGCCGCGGTCGGCAAGCGCAACATCCTGACCGCCGACATGGTGAAGCCGGGCGCGACCGTGATCGACGTCGGCATGAACCGCGACGACGCCGGCAAGCTGTGCGGCGACGTCGATTTCGCCGGCGTGAAGGAAGTCGCCGGCCACATCACGCCGGTGCCGGGCGGCGTCGGCCCGATGACCATCACGATGCTGCTGATCAACACGATCGAAGCCGCCGAGCGCGCCGCAGCGGCCACCTGACCCTCGTCCGGCCTGCCGGCGCGTGTCAGCGCGCCGGCGCTTCCGCCGTACTTCCGCCGTACTTCCGCCGTACTTCCGCCGTACTTCCGCCGTACTTCCGCCGCACTTCCGCCGTACTTCCGCCGCACTTCCGCCGAGCGTCCGCCGGCTCGATGTGACCCCGTCCCAATCGCACCGTTAGAAACTAACGATTGGAAAGCGTGCGATGCGCCCCAATAATGTCGGTATCGGGCGCCACGGCGCCCTACCCTCATCACCCCGGTTCATCCGGCAACAGACAGGGAGTCTTATGTCCGCAAGCGCCAATACCAATCCGCTCCTCGATTTCTCCGGCCTGCCCCGTTTCGGCGAGATCCGCCCGGAACACGTGACGCCCGCGCTCGACACGCTGCTCGACGACGCCAATCGCGCGGTCGACGCCGCCAGCGCGCCCGCGACGCCCGCAACCTGGGCGGATATCGTCGAGACGGTCGAACGCGCGACGGAGCCGCTTGGTCGCGCGTGGGGCATCGTCGGCCACCTGAACGCGGTCGCCGACACGCCGGAACTGCGCGCCGCATACGGCGAGAACCTGCCGCGTGTCACCGAATTCTGGTCGAGCGTCGGGCAGAACCTCGCGCTGTACGACAAATACAAGGCAATCGCCGCGAGCGCCGAATACGCGACGCTGTCCGCCGAGCGCCGCAAGATCCTCGACAACGCGCTGCGCGACTTCCGCCTGTCGGGCGCCGAGCTGCCCGAAGACCAGAAGCCGCGCTTCGCCGAGCTGCAGGAGCAGCAGGCCGCGCTGTCGAAGTCGTTCTCCGACCACGTGCTCGACGCGACCAACGCGTACGCATACTTCGCGCAGGACGAAGCCGAGCTCGCCGGGCTGCCCGGCGACGCAACCGAGGCCGCCCGCGAAGCCGCGCAGAAGGACGGCAAGGACGGCTGGAAATTCACGCTGCACTTCCCGTCGTATTTCCCCGTGCTGCAATACGCGGACAACCGCGCGATGCGCGAGACGCTCTATCGCGCGTACTCGACCCGCGCGTCCGAACTCGGCCCGCAATACGGCGGCGGCAATGCGGATTGGGACAACACGGCGATCGTCGCCGACGAGCTGAAGCTGCGCCGCGAAGAAGCGCAGATGCTCGGCTACCGCAACTTCGCCGAAGTGTCGCTCGCGCCGAAGATGGCCGAGTCGCCGCAGCAGGTCATCGCGTTCCTCGAGGATCTCGCGACGCGCGCGCGTCCGCATGCGGACACGGACTGGGACGAGCTGCGCGCCTTCGCCGCGAAGGAACTCGGCCTGACCGAGCTCGCGCCGTGGGACGTCGCGTTTGCGGCGGAGAAGCTGCGCCAGCAGCGCTACGCGTTCTCGGAAAACGAGGTCAAGCAGTATTTCCCGGAACCGGCCGTGCTGAAGGGCCTGTTCACCGTCACCGAAACGCTGTTCGGCGTCCACATCAAGCCGGACGACGCTGCCGTGTGGCACAAGGACGTACGTTTCTTCCGCGTCGAGAACCGTGACGGCTCGCTCGTCGCGCAGTTCTATCTCGACCTGTACGCGCGCGAAGGCAAGCGCGGCGGTGCATGGATGGACGACGCGCGCTCGCGTGCGAAGCGCGGCGGCGCCGTGCAGACGCCGGTCGCGTACCTGACCTGCAACTTCTCCGCGCCGGTCGGCGGCAAGCCCG
Source organism: Burkholderia sp. MR1-5-21 (assembly GCF_053427715.1). NCBI lineage: Bacteria > Pseudomonadati > Pseudomonadota > Betaproteobacteria > Burkholderiales > Burkholderiaceae > Burkholderia > Burkholderia sp. MR1-5-21. Next base: position 2,994 of record NZ_JBSAXD010000036.1, on the reverse strand, counting down.
CGTGCTTCACGCACGACGAGGTGATCACGCTGTTCCACGAATTCGGTCACGGCCTGCACCACATGCTCACGCGCGTCGACGAGCTCGGCGTGTCGGGCATCAACGGCGTCGAATGGGATGCGGTCGAGCTGCCGTCGCAGTTCATGGAGAACTTCTGCTGGGAATGGGACGTGCTGTCGTCGATGTCGTCGCATGTCGACACGGGTGCGACGCTGCCGCGCGCGCTGTTCGACAAGATGATCGCCGCGAAGAACTTCCAGAGCGGGCTCGGCACGCTGCGGCAGATCGTGTTCTCGATGTTCGACATGCTGCTGCACGTCGATTTCGATCCGGCAGGCGCGGTCGGCGTGACCGCGTTCGCACGCGAGATCAACGAGCGCTATCACGTGATCCCGCAGGCGCCGTTCTCGCGCTGGCCGAACACGTTCAGCCACATCTTTGCAGGCGGCTACGCGGCCGGCTACTACAGCTACAAGTGGGCGGAAGTGCTGTCGGCCGACGCGTACGCGGCCTTCGAGGAAGCCGCCGAGGCCGGCGGCAGCGTGCTCGATGCCGAGACCGGCACGCGCTATCGCCGCGAGATCCTCGAAGTCGGCGGCAGCCGCCCGGCGATGGATTCGTTCAAGGCGTTCCGCGGCCGCGAACCGCAGATCGACGCGCTGCTGCGCCACAACGGGATGGAAGCGCCCGCGCACTGAGCGCCCTGCCCGTTATTCCGGTAACGATGACGACGGCACCGCATGCGCGGTGCCGTTTTTCATCGCGCCGGCGGCTCGGGTTCGAACAGTGCGATCTGTCCGTGGCGTTCGGGCGTGTCTTCGTCGATGCGCACGCCGACGCCGAGCAATCGCACGGGTTGCGCGCGCCGCATCAAGCCCTTCGCGAGCAGCGCAACGGCCGTTTCCGCATTCGTCGCATCGGCGACGCATTCGACCGTCGTACGCTGGAAATCGGCGAAGCGGATCTTCACGTACAGCTTGCGGATCGACCGCGCGGCGTCCGCGCGCGCGATCCGCGCATCGAGCTGGACGACGAGACGGCGAATCTCGGCCGCGCATTGATCGAGCGTGGTCAGGTCGGTCACGTAGGTCGTCTCGACGCTGACCGACTTGCGCTCCTGGTCGGCCTGCACGGGCCGCTCGTCGATGCCGCGCGACAGCTCGTACATGCGTCGCCCGAACGCACCGAATTCGCGATGCAGATCGATCAGCGACCATTCGCGCAACTGCGCGCAAGTCTGGATGCCGAGCCGGTCGAGACGCGCGGCCGTCACCTTTCCGACGCCGTGCAGCTTGCGCACCGGCAGCGCCGCGACGAACGCGTCCACTTCGTGCGGACGCACGACGAACAGGCCGTCGGGCTTGTTCCAGTCGGACGCGATCTTCGCGATGAACTTGTTCGGCGCGACGCCTGCCGACACCGTCACGGCGACCGTTTCGAACACCCGCTGGCGAATCTCGCGGGCGATCAGCGTCGCACTGCCCTGGCACCGCTCGGAGCGGCTGACGTCGAGATACGCCTCGTCGAGCGACAGCGGCTCGACGTCGGCCGTGTAGTCGCGATAGATCGCCATGATCTGGCGCGACGCCGCACGGTATTTGTCCATCGCCGACGGCAGGATCAGCAGCTCGGGGCACTTGCGCATCGCGAGCGCCGACGACATCGCCGAATGCACGCCGTAGCGCCGCGCCTCGTAGTTGCAGGTCGCAATCACGCCGCGCTGGTCGGGGCGGCCGCCGACCGCGAGCGGACGCCCGCGCAACGACGGGTCGTCGCGCATCTCCACCGACGCGTAGAAGCAGTCGCAATCGCAGTGAATGATCTTGCGCACGCGCGGCGGCGCGTCGCTCGCTGGCGGCACGCTCGAATCGGCAGGCGGAATGACGGTTGGGCTCACGGTGCCGATACTGTACAAAAACACAGTGCCCGTTTCAACTGCCGCGTGCCGTCAGACACGGCGGCGCCGTACCGGCCCGCTTCGCGCGGACCGTACCGCCGCGGGTGCGCGCGGCCCCCTATACTCGTTCCCCGCAAGACACGAAACGCAAGGGTGACGGATGAAAACGATCGGACTGATCGGCGGGATGAGCTGGGAATCGTCGGCCGAATACTACCGGCTGCTGAACCGCTATTCGAAGGCGCGGCACGGCGGACATCACAACGCGAAGAGCGTGATGGTGACCGTCGACTTCGCGGAAATCGAAGCGCTGCAGCGTGCGCACGACTGGCCGGCGCTCGGCGCGCACATGGCCGCCGCCGCGCGCCAGCTCGAAGCAGCCGGTGCGGATCTCGTCGTCCTCACGACCAACACGATGCATCGCGTGCACGACGCGATCGAGGCGGCGGTCGCGCTGCCGTTCCTGCACATTGCCGATCCGACCGGCGACGCGTTGCGCGCCGCGGGCGTCACGCGCGTCGGCCTGCTCGGCACGCGCTATACGATGGAGCTGCCGTTCTATGCGGACCGGCTGCGCGAGAAGTTCGGACTCGACGTGCTCGTGCCGGATGAGCGCGAGCGCGATGACGTGCATCGGATCATCTACGACGAGCTGTGTCACGGTGTCGTCGAACCGGCGTCGCGTGCGACGTATGTGCGGATCATCGAAGCGCTCGCGAAACGAGGCGCGCAGGGCGTGATTCTCGGCTGCACGGAAATCACGCTGCTGATCGGGCCGGAGGATTCGCCGTTGCCGGTGTTCGATACGACTGCGCTGCATGCGCAGACGGCGGTTGAGTGGGCGGCGGACTGACTCGCACGAGATGCATCACCGCGATGTGCGCGCGCCGACTGTTTGCACGCGCGTTCCTGAATCGCAGGATGTAGCGCATCGACAGCACTTGATCGCGATCGCCACAAGAGGAACATCGACGCGAGCATGCAGCGGCACGGCACGGCACGGCACGGCACGGCACGTTCGCGCGAATCGCACACGCAGAATCGGGATAGGGGCGGTCAGACGGTCTGACCGATCCCCTCCCACACCACCCGGCATA
>NZ_JBSAXD010000035.1:0-96136 GCF_053427715.1 Burkholderia sp. MR1-5-21 | reverse complement strand
GTATTCGTGCTCGACGCGATCACCACGGCGCCGACCGACGGATCTCCCAGCACACCGTCGACATCGGCAACCCTCGCGCCGTGAGACTGGGCCAGCGCTTGTGCCGACGGCGCGTGCATGTCGACCACATACTTGAGGCGTACGCCCGGCTGGCGGGCAAGGTTCGACGCGTGAATCTTTCCAATCCGGCCCGCACCGAACAGCGCAATTTCAATCATCGTAATCTCCCGGTTCTTCGTGAAGATGAAGCTCAAGCTTGCTGGCGAGAGCATCTGGAACCGCCTGACACAGGGTCGTCGTGCAGGCGGATGAGTCAAAATAAATTTCGCACGGGTCGCAAACAACGGTTCGCACCAAACGAACGTCGACGGCGTGCGCTTCGCCAAATTCTTATTAGAAGTGCTGAACGATTCCGACGTAACTGCCGATCTGCGACTTGCCTGCCATCGGATTCGTCAGATTGTTGTTATCGCGCCCAGGGTTGTTGTCAAACACCGAGAAATTCGACGCGCTTCCGTTGTTCACATGAGCGACAGTCGCATACAAGAACGTGCGCTTCGACAGGCTGTACGTCGCTCCAGCTGCAACCAGCGTTGCGTTACCGCCCGGATCATGGGTCGCGTCGCCACCGCCCGAACCGACATTGATCCGGAACACGCCGCCGTTGAGCGCCAGTGCGGGTGTGATTCGGTAGCGCGCGCCGATCCATACGTGATTTGCGGTGTGCGCCAGACCCGCGGGCGTATCGGGTGCGCTCAGATGCGAATATCCGGCCTGAAGCACCAGCGAGTCGATCGTCAGATTGCCGCCGACGAAGAACTCGCGCGAACTCACGAAGACATTGCTGAAGCGCCCGTTCTGATCCCTCATCTCGTCGTACATCCCCTTGATCATCACGACGTCGTTGCTGTAGGTCACTTCCACGCCGTCGCTTCGCCCGAAATCGTCAGCCGCACCGCGGTTGAAGCCACCGGCCTGATTTCCGAATGCATACTGACCATGAATTTCGAATCCGCCGAAATTGGGCGAGCGATATTCAATGTTGTTGCTCGTAATCGGCACGTTGCGGTTGCGAACCAGCGACGCGGACGAAAACGCCTCGCACATCATCGGATCGATATCGCACTGATAGTTCGTCAGAAACAGGTCGCGCCCCAACTGGAACCTGCCGTACCGGTTACTCTCCAGGCCGACGAACGCCTTGCGATCGAACAGGCGCCCCGCTCCGCCGTTCATCGTTCCGTTCATCAGGTTGATGCCCGACTGGAGATCGAATATCGCTTTCAGTCCGCCACCGAGGTCCTCCTTGCCCAGGAAGCCAAAATAGCTGGCGCCCCAGTCGCTACTTTCGGCGCGCCAGCGGTTCGCCGTGGTACCCGTCCCGGTCTGGACGTTGTTCGCGAAGTCGAATCCAACGTCGAGCCGACCGTAAAGCGTGACGGAGCTTTGCGCCTGCGCGTTCGGGCACGCCCAGGCACCAGCGCATACGAACGCAGCAATCACTGTCTTTTTCATCGTGTCTCCATAACCAATCGTTCTATTTGAGTTGCCCCCTGCTGCCGACGCTACGCGTCGCCGCTTGCTTTGATCCGTCAGCGCAGGGGCAGCCGTTGAAACACCGTTGGCGACGCGAAAGCGTTTCTTCATGTGATGCGCGGGCGCCTGTCGCGGCGCCGGGTTCGCCGGATGTCACTCGAGCAACGAACCTGGTTCATGTCCGGAACGCGCGTCGCTGACGCGCTTTGTGAGCCAGCCGACGACGGCCTCGAGCAGCGGGCCAGCCGCCTCCGGGTCGAAGTCACGCGGATCCGGCCCGACAACGCCCCACAGAGGGTTGCCGTGTTCATGCCGCTCAGGACCCCAGCCATCACCGGGCCGCTCGATTCGCTCGTCCTTCACAGGCAGCCTGGAGACATCGACCCGATCGGGACAGAGCGCGTACAGAAGCGTCGTCTCGAACACGCCGGCGTGGTCCGGTGGTATATCGACGTTCTCCGCCATGTTGACTGCGGCCGCGATTGCTTTCATTCGATTGCCGGCCGAATTCCACACGGTTGTGAGGTTTTCGACCATGTCGATCTGGCTGTCGGCGAAATGGCCGGTAAACAGAACGGCGGTCTCCACGCCGAAGTCCTGCAAGCGGGTCAACGTGTGTCGAAGCTGAGTGGCGATCTCCGCGTCTTCCTCCATCATCACCGTCCACGGGTAGCGGCCATGGTCCCCGCCGGTGCCATAATGAAGCGGCGGATAAACGACGCCGCCCGTTCTCGCCGCCGCGCGCAGGCAAACGCCATGTGCGGTCAATGCATCGAGCCCAACCGGCAAATGCTCGCAGTGCCACTCGATCGTGCCGAGCGGGAGATAAACGACCGAACTTCGGGCCAGCGACGCTCTAATCTCGCTCGGCAGCAGAAGCTCCAGTTGGTATCGACGGAAATCCGCTCGGGCGATATCGCTCATTTGTAGTAGTTCCTGATCCATGCATGTTGCGAAAGCTGTTCGGCCAGCGCCTGCGGAAATGCGGCGCCATCCGAATAAGCGATGTTCATGTCCACCTCCGACCGGTTCTTCATTCCCGGAATGACGGTGGCAACCTGCGGCGCGCTCAGCGTGAAACGCATGGCGGCCTCGGCAAGACTCGCGTAGTACGGCTCGCAGACCCGCTGCAGCTTCTGGACCCGTGCGAGTGTTTCGTGAAAGCGTTCGCCGCGGAACATCGTGTGCGGCACGGAACCCGGCGCCCATCCGGCGTAGGTATCGGCGGTCCACGTCCCGCTGAGCGAACCGGAATCCAGCGGCACGCGGGCGATAAAGGCCGTGCTGCCGCGCTCACCGGCAGGAAACAGCCGTGCAGCCGGGCGCTGTTCGAACAGGTTGAAAATGACCTGAATCGAATCGACCAGCCCAAAGCGAGCGAGATCAATCCCCTCGTCGGGTCGGAAATCGCGGATCGACACGCCAACCTGATCGACCTTTCCTTCCCGTCGCAGCGCATTCAACGTCTCGAGCCAGTCGAGCGCATCAAGCCCTTCCGCCATCCACGAATGCAGCTGCAGCAAATCGATACGTTCGACACCGAGTCGCCGCAACGACTTCTCGACGTTGTCGCGCAGGTACCAGTGCGGATACCGGCCACGCATGGCAGGACGGTCGTCGTCCGGATCCGGCCAAACGATCGGCTGCACCTTCGTGGCGACGTAGATCTTGTTGCCGCGCCACTCACGCAGCGACTGGCCAATTACCTCCTCGCTATGACCCTTGCCGTATAGCTCGGCGGTATCGACGAAGTTGATGCCTTTCTCGTACGCATAGAGCAGCGTGTCGATCGACTGCCGGTCGTCCACCCGCCCCCAGTCGCCGCCGATCTGCCAAGCGCCGAACGCGATTTCGCTGACCTGCCAATCCGTCCTTCCGAACGTTCTGTATTTCATGAATTCACCCTCGATGAACGAATACGATCGGTTGAACGACGCTCATGCCTGCTCCGCCGGCAGCCGGCGCGCAACGGTGTATGCAGGATCGTGCGACTGGCGCCAGAGTGCCGGCAGCACTTCTCGGTAGGCGGCCCACAGGCTCGGATACGCAGGCGGGCATTGGCTGCGGATGGCTTCGTGCAACTGCGGCAGCGCGTGGTACGGAACCATCGGGAAGATGTGATGCTCGATGTGGTAGTTCATGTTGCAGTACAGCCAACGGAACAGCGCATTGGTATGGAACGTGCGCGTGTTGAGCCGGTGGTCATGCACGTTCTCCGCGAGGCCGGCGTGCTGCGTCACGTTGAAGATCTGCGCCATGAAACCGCCGTAGAAACGCGGCAACACGATGAACATCGCGGGCAGAATGCTCCCGACATACGCGCAGGCGCCGATCACGCAGGCAAAGATCAACACGTACACACGCGATGCCCGAACCACCTTCGGCCGTTCCTGCTCCGGAATGAAATGGTTGCCGGCATCTGTCATGCGGCCAACCGCGATCATGAAAATGTTCACGATTTGCGTCAGACCTGAACGCAGATAGAACAGATCGAGTATCGCGTTCACGATCCTCACCGGACGCGGAAACGCAATCTCCGGATCGCGCCCGACGATGATCGTGTGCGTATGGTGTCGCGAGTGGCTCCAGCGCCAGTAATGGCCTTCATGCAACGTCATGAAGCCCGCGACGTGGTACATCGCGTCGTTGAGCCAACGGGTCTTGAACGGCGTGCCGTGAGACAGCTCGTGCGCACGATGATCAGACGTCGAATAGAGTACGCCGTAGGCAATGAACGCGGGCACGCACCAGACCGTGCCCCATGTGAGATAGCCGGCGACACCCGTCACTGCCATCAGTACGATCCACACGCCATAGTTCCAGAGCGACGGACCATCGGATCGCCTCATCAATTCCTTGAGACGCTTTCGCTCGATGGTCGGCGTGAACCACGTCTGGCTCACGCGCGACTCGAAGTTTTCCTCGGTCAAATCGCCCGCCATCACTTCATCGCCGCGCAGCGTGTAGCGGGCGTACGGGTCGTTGGTATGCATTGCTGGCTCCTTCCTTCCGACAATCAAGATTCAGGACGTGGTCTGCCCGCCCCCCCGGCTTTCCCGGGGGGGATCGATGCCACTTCAATGGGAATGGCGATGCGCGTTGGCGCACCGCCGACGCGATCGATCAGTTCTTCGCGGCGTACTGCGACAGATTCGCCGGCGTCACCACTTCGAACGGAATCCACATCGCGGAATCGACTTTCTGGCTACGCGCAAGCTTCAGCGCGTAATCGACAGAATCGGCGCCTTGAGCGGCGGCGTTCTGAAACACGGTCACCTTCAAATCGCCCGCCTTCATGACCATGAGCGCATCTCGCGTTGCGTCAATTCCCGCGACGATCGTGCTCTTGTTCAGCTTCTTCGCCGCTTTCAGTGCCTGGATCGCACCCAGTGCCATCTCGTCGTTGTTCGACACGATTGCGTCGAATTTCAGGCCGGACGACAGCCAGTTGTTCATCAGGTCCGCGCCCCCGGTGCGCGTCCAATGGGCGGACTGAGCGTCGGCGATCCTGATGCCGTCGCACGGTGCTTTCGCGATTACGTCCTTGACCGCCTGCGTCCGTTCACGAGTCGCCTGATTCGACAGATCACCCATCATGACGAGAATGTTGCCTTTGCCGCCCATCAGCTTGCAGACCTCCTGCATCTGCAGCGCGCCAGCCTGGGATTCCTTCGAGCCAACGAACGCGACCTTCGCAGGGAGACTCTTGTCCGACGGCGCGCGATTCACGTACACGAGCGGAATGCCGGCCGCGACCGCCATCCGCGTGATTTTCGGGGTCGCGTCGGTATCGACGGGATTGACGATGATCGCGTCGACCTTCTGCGCGATGAAGTTCTGGATCTGGCTGAGCTGCTTGCCGACATCGAGCTGGGCATCCTCGAACTGGAGGTTCACCCCCTTGATCGTCGCCGCATGCGAATTCATCGCATTGCGCACGGCCATCAGAAAGTTGTCGTCGAAGGCCGACATCGCGACACCGATACGTTCCGCGTGGGCAGCAAACGGCGTGGTCAGGGCAGCAGCAGCAACAACGGACATCAGGGCTTTCTTCATGATTGCGTCTCCGTTTCATCGTCATCCGACCGGTTCCTGGCCGATGCGGACGACAGCGACCTCTTCAAGTGATCGTCTGGTCGGATCCAATCCGCTCCCATGAGACCTGATAGCTGCCAGATGGAAGCGGGAATCCCGTTTCGCTTCTCGGCGTTACGACGCCGCCAAGCTCGCTTTGATGAACTGCATGCTCTCCTTCAGCCGTGCCTCGATATCCGTGGCCTGACCGATTTCGTCTGAGAACGGTTCGAACGAAAATGCACCTGCGTAACCGCGCTCGAGCAAGATCTTCAATTGGCGCACGTTACCGAGACGATCGGCACCGCAGACGAGCACACGATGTCCGTCCCGCATGCGATCGACGGCAAGCTCTTGCTCCTCGACACCCGAGATATGTACCAGGCCCGTCAGGTTCGGAAAGAAGATGTCTTCGCCCGACAGATAGTGATGGAACGTGTCGTGAACGAGGCGGAAACGCGCCTCGACACCTGCGTCATACATCGCCTTGACGGCGTCGGATTTCCGACGCAGCGCGCATTCTTCGAAGCCGAGCGGTTCGATGAGGCCGACGATCTCGTGATCGTCGAGGATGGGTTGCAGCCGCTTGAGCGCGTTGACGAGATCGGTGTGGCGCTCCGCGGCCGTGCGCTCATCGCGTCGGCTGTTCGTCGGGCAAAGCACCAGCGCCTTCGCGCCGCATTGCTGTGCGTAGCGAGCGAGTGCGACGGCCTCGCGTTCACGCTCCGAGTCGAACTGCTCGAAACGCTGCAGTGCGTTGATCGAGAGAATGGTCAATCCCGCCGACGCGGCCTGTCCGCGAAGGTCGCTTGCCGGCGTACCATCTGTGATTTCGACGCCGCTCAAGTCGTTTCGAATCTCAATCGAGGCTACACCGAGCCGCTGGCACAAGCTGACGAATTCGCCAAACGGCGCGCGAGGCGCGCTCATGCGGTTCAGCGAAAACTGAAATGACGCCTGGTTCATCCAAATCTCCTGTATGTCAGAGTTGCATTGCGAGGCCGTTGTCCGCCGGCCCCTTGTTTTTGACTCTTGCCGGCGGCACGACGTATCAGCACTGAGCGCCGACATTGCGCGTCAGTAAGGATTTCAGCTTGATGTTCGGATCTGCCAGCAACGCCGGCGCAACGGTCGCCCGGCGGCCGATGAGCATTTGCGCGATGCGGATATCCCTCCCGACGTTACCGGGACCAACCCCGCTCGCTGCGATCAGACACCCATCTCCCGTGCAGTGGAACAGCAGCAAAGTGTCCGACGCCACGTGACGCTCAATGCAAATGTGATCTGGTTGCGGTAGCCCTGTGATCTGAATCGACAACTCGTACTGATCAGACCAGAACCAAGGTACGTCGCCATACGCAACGTTCTCCCCGAGTAAGTTCTGGGCCGCGACGCGCGCTTGGTCTTCAGCGTTCTTCCAGCATTCAAGGCGCACGTGCCGCCCCGTCGGCCCATACGGGAAGCTGCACACATCACCCGCTGCATAGATGTTCGGGTCGCTGGTCATCAGGCGGTCGTTGACGACGATCCCGTCGGCTACGTCGAGTCCAGCCGCCTCGGCCAGTGCCGTTGCCGGGGTAGCGCCGATGCCCACAACGAGCAAATCACACGGCAAACGCTCTCCGTCGGTGAGCCAAACGCCCGAGACGGCGGCATCGCCATCGATTTCCGCGATACCAGTGGAGAATCGGAAGTCAACGCCTGCTGCCCGATGACGCGCCTCGATCCGTGCGGCGATCGGAGCCGGAACGGCTCGCGCAAGCAACCGCGAGGTCGCTTCAAGGACGGTCACTTCACATCCCGCGGCGATCGCGCTCGCTGCGACTTCAAGCCCAATGAAGCCCCCACCGACCAGCACTACGCGCCGGCCCGGGCGTAGCGCTCGCGCCATGCGCTCGGCGTCGTCCGCCGTCCGCAGATAGGTCACCCCGACTCGCTCCGCACCAGGCAGTGCCAGACGTCGCGGTACTGCACCGGTCGCCAGCAGCAGGCGCTCATACGACAAGCGCTGACCGTCGGCGAGCACCACAAACTTCTCGCTCCGGTCGATCGACGTGACCACGGCGTCCAGACGAAGGTCAATCATCTGATTGACATAGGTCTGCTCGGTCGCCAGCACAGATTCCGCCATCGTCTGCTGGCCTAGCAGCACGCCCTTCGACAAGGGCGGGCGATCATATGGCGTACATGATTCCCCGGACAGCAGCGTCAGCCGCCCGGTAAAGCCAGCCACGCGCAACGCTAGCGCTGCACGAGTGCCAGCCAACCCGGCGCCGACAATCACAATTCCCGGACTCGTATCCATGATCAAGCCGCGCTCGGCACGCCGATCAGAACCTTGCCGCCGTCGACCCGGACCGGATGCGTGATCAGGTGATTGCACACCGGTGCGCACAGAGGCTTGCCCGTCGGCACATGGAAGCGCCCCTGGTGACGCGGACATTCGATCTGGTCGCCAAGAACGAACCCATCCGCGAGATGTGCCTTCTCATGCGTGCACCAGCCATCCGACGCATAGAACCGGCCATCGATGCGATAGACGGCATATGTCTCCTGGCCGAAATCGAAGCGGATCACGTCCTCGTCTTCGATATCATCTGTACTGCAAACAATTATCCATTGAAGCGTCTCTTGCATGATCTGGCTCCTTCGCCATGAGCGGTGCCGCGCACTGCCGGTCGGTCGCGCCGAGCAGTCAGAACGGCGGGCAACAACCGTCCGCCCCGAGCGGCACGCTGCCGTCAGGTTCCCGACATGCCGGCGGATTGCCCGGTCCGAACGATTAAAAAAAAGGAGGCGAGACGTCAGCCGTCGATTCCGCGTGACTCGTAGCACTGCGTCATACGCGCGTTCGGCTGCGTTGCAATACCAATAGCCTCACGAACCGGCATCGGCGCCCGACTGGGGGCCTTCGGGTCTGAAACCCGTATCTGCTGCTTTGACATCGCACTGTCTCCAATACCGATATCTTCTTGTGGCGCCCGGAGATACTTGGCATTCACGGACGAGCTGCACTGGCTCTGACGCTGCGTGCTCCGGATCTGATGGTTCTCAATTTAGCGATCCAGAATCCGCGTCGCACGCAAAATCTTGGCGAAAAGCCCCCAACGCCATGCCGCGTTGCAGCATGCCGGTGCCACCCCGGTCGCGATCCGGCTCCTGTCGTTGCCGCGAACCACTCGATCGCTTGCATCTCCTGGGGAAAGCATCATCCGATGCCGTACACGCACACACGGCCCTATACTGCGGCTTGTCACGAGCCGGAAATAGTCCACAAACAATCGAGACGACGGACCGCCGAATTTGCGACGACGTCAGGAAGTCGCTGCATTGGACGACTCGAAGGCCGGCCGCAGAAACGAATGAGGATCTGGATTAATGAACGACACGTCTGTTCGCCAGCGGCGCAAGCGTACTCCTCGCCTGCAGGACATTGCCGAGGAGGCGGGGGTCAGCCTGAATACGGTCGATCGTGTACTGAACGAACGGGACAGTGTCTCGGCCGCGACGCGGGCGCGCGTGATCGATGCAGCCAAGCGTCTCGGCATAACCCGTTTGTTGCCGCAGGTCCATCACAGCCTGATTCACCTCGACGTCGTGCTTCCACGCGATGCTGACCACAAGCCGTTCTATCGCCGCCTCAGACACGCATTGCAACGCTCCGTTCAGATGCTCGACAAGCGCGTCGTGGTGCATCGCTACGTTGCACCCGAGGACGACGAATCCGCTGTCGTCAAGATCATCCTCAATCCGCCCTATCCGCGTCGCGGTCTGATCATCACCGCGCACGATACGCCGCAGGTACGCGCTGCCTTGCAAACCGTCATCTCCGACGGTGAGCATGTCATCACGATGTCGACGGATATCGGCGGCATCGATCGCCTCTATTACGCGGGGATCGACAACTATCGGGCAGGACGCACCGCCGGTCATTTCATCGGGCGCCTGGCGCGACGCGCCGGCCGCGTGCTCATCCTGTGCAGCACGCTCGCCTATCGCTCACATGTCGATCGGACAACCGGCTGTCGCAATGCGATCGCCGAAGGATTTCCCTCATTGCACTGCGACCAAATTGAAATTGAAACAGACGATGATCCGGATCGATGCTACAAGGCCCTTGTTCAGGTACTCTCCAAACATGACGACATCGTCGGCATCTACAACAGCGGCGCCGGATCGCCCGGAATTGACGCGGCGCTACGCAAATACAACTTGGCGGGCAAGATTGTGTGGGTGACGCACGAAATGTCGGACGACCATCGAACGTTTATCGAGCAAGGAACGCTTGACGTCGCCATCGATCAGGATCCTGAGAGCCAGGTCTTCTCGGCGCTCCAGCATATGCTGCACGCGTGCGGCGTCGTCGAAAGCGCACCGATGGAGGGGGTCACGGAATTCCGTCTTTTCTGTGCGGAGAACGTTCGAAGGACCGCCTATCTGGCGCCAGACGGGCAGATGTGAAGCGCCCCCGCATGGTTCAGTCTCCTTGCGCGCGCCGCGAGCGTCGAGCAATCGTCCGGCCTGTCACAAACAGATGGTGCGAATAGCTGCAACTCTCCACCCCATCTGTTTGTGACAGAACCAACGCGATACTTCCGTCCGTGACTCGCCAAAGCTTGGCCACATTGACCTGAGGCATTTCTTGTTGCCATTTGGCAAGTGAGTTCTCTTTTATCCTAGAGGCAAGGAGAACTCGATGAAGAAGCGATTTACCGACGAGCAGATCATCCGGATCTTGCGCGAGGCCGAAAGCCGGGACGAGCCGGTGAAGGATCTTTGCAAGCGCCACAACATCTCGGAACAGACGTTCTATCGTTGGCGCAACACGTTCGGGGGCATTGATGTGGCCGACGCCCGCCAGCTCAAGGATCTGGAATCGGAGAACGAGCGGCTCAAGCGTTTGATCGCCGAGCAATTGCTGGTCATCGACGGCCTGAATGAATTCAGCCGAAAAAATGAGCACCCCAACGGGCCGGCGCGACGCGCTGGAAGAAGACCTGTGGCGTTCATCAATTGATGTCACGTCGGGACAACCAATTCGTGTCGTTTTGAAGCGCGAAATGGGCCCCAAGGAAGACTCGAAGCCGGCCAAGACAACCAATTCTTGTCGCTTCGGTACACGGACGCTTAAAAAATCGACGTTCCGCCCTTTATGTCCTTTCTCTGGGCGTTCCGTCAATGCGCGTAGCTGCAACACCTTGAGGCTGACCCGTTTCCGTGGACATGATCCGCACCTCCTTCTTGACAGGATGGATCCTGTCCACGAAAGCGGGTCATCTCCAGACCTTTTTCGCCTCAAAGAGGGGCTCCGTCTTCATAAGTCGTCGGGTGTATTCTGACGAGACAGTGGAGGGCGGCAAATGGCTACCCATGGTTACGGCGAGATGTGCAACGGCCTCCAAACTTTGTGGGAGGATGGCGAGCGGGTCTTCAGCCGGGCACGACGTGCGACCGATGGCGGCGACGAAACGCGACTCATTGCACGGGCCGCCGCCGAGCAGCCCTCACCTGCCAGTCTTGAACGGCTCGCTCACGAATTCCAACTGAAGGACGAGCTCGACGGTGCGTGGGCCGTTCGGCCGCTGGAGCTGGTGCGCGAAGGCGGCGGGACGCTGCTGGTGCTCGAGGATCCGGGCGGTGAGCCGCTCGAGCGGCTGATCGGCGCGCCCATGGCGGTACGTAGTGCTCTGCACCTCGCCGTCGGCATCGCCGCAGCGCTGGGCAAGCTTCACCAGCGCGGCATTGTCCATAAGGACCTCAAGCCTGGCCATATCCTCGTGAACTGCACGGACGGACAGCCGCGGCTGACCGGCTTCGGCATCGCGTCGCAGCTGCGACGCGAGCGACAGGCGCCCGAGCCGCCCGAGACCCTCACCGGCACGCTTGCCTACATGGCCCCCGAACAAACCGGGCGCATGAATCGCTCGATCGACGCCCGTAGCGATCTGTATGCGCTCGGCGTCACGCTCTACCAGATGCTCACCGGTTCGCTGCCGTTCGCCGCGACCGATCCGATGGAGTGGGTGCACTGCCATATCGCGCGAAAGCCGGTGCCGCCCAGCGAGCGGCTGGAGGGCATCCCCGTCCCGCTGTCGGCCATCATCATGAAACTGATGACCAAGACGGCCGAGGAGCGCTACCAGACCGCCGGCGGCGTCGAGCGCGATCTGCGGCGCTGCCTTGCCGGGTGGGAAACCCAGGGTTACATCGACGACTTTGCACCCGGTCAGCAGGACACGCCCGATCGGCTGCTCATCCCGGAAAGGCTCTACGGGCGCGAGGGCGAGGTCGAGACCCTGCTTGCCTCCTTCGATCGCATCGTCAAAAACGGCGCGCCGGAGCTGGTGCTGGTCTCCGGCTATCCGGGCATTGGCAAGTCCGCGGTCGTCAACGAATTGCACAGGGTGCTGGTGCCACCGCGCGGACTCTTCGCCGCAGGCAAGTTCGACCAGTACAAGCGCGACATCCCCTATGCGACGCTCGCCCAGGCTTTTCAGAACCTCGTGCGACCGCTTCTCGGCAAGCGCGAGACAGAGCTTTCCTGCTGGCGTGAAGCCTTTAGCGAGGCGCTCGGGCCGAACGCACGGCTGATGGTCGACCTCGTTCCTGAGCTCAGGCTCATCATCGGAGAGCCCCCCCCTGTCCCTGAGCTTGAGCCGCAGCAGGCACAACGTCGTTTTCAACTGGTGTTCCAGCGCTTTATTGGCGTTTTTGCCCGGGTGGAACATCCACTGGCGCTTTTTCTCGACGACCTGCAATGGCTCGACGCGGCCACATTAGATCTGCTCGAGGACCTGTTGACCCGCTCCGATCTGCAGCACGTCATGCTGATCGGTGCCTATCGCGATAACGAGGTCACAGCTGCCCATCCGCTGAGGCGCAAGCTCGAAACCATCAAGGCCGCTGGCGGAGTGGTCGCCGAAATCGCGCTTGCGCCGCTTAAGCAAACGGATCTGCGGCAGTGGCTTGCAGATGCGCTTCGCTGCGAGCACGCACACGTCGCACCGCTTGCACAAATGGTTCATCAGAAAACCGGCGGCAATCCGTTTTTTGCCATTCAGTTCCTGTCGTCGCTCGCTGACGAGGGCATGCTCATCTTTGACCACGATGCTGCCCGCTGGTGCTGGGATCTCGACCACATTCACGCCAAGGGATATACCGATAACGTCGTCGACCTCATGGTCGCGAAACTCACGCGCCTGCCGCGCGAAACACAGAATGCATTGCAGCAACTGGCCTGTCTTGGCAATAGCGCCGAGACGACAACGCTCTCACTCGTCCTCGGGACGTCGGAGGAGGAGGTTCATGCGGCGCTCTGGGCCGCCGTCCGGCTGGAACTGGTCGAACGGGGCGCGGCTGGCTACCGGTTCGCCCACGATCGCGTTCAGGAAGCCGCGTATTCGCTCATTGCCGAAGCACTGCGAGGCGCTGTCCACCTTCGAATCGGCCGACTGCTGGCGGAACACCCGCCAGGCGGGAAGCGCGACGAGGCGATCTTCGAGATCGTCAATCATCTCAACCGCGCGATCCCGCTGATCACGTCACAAACCGAGCGGGATCAGCTCGCCGGGTTCAACCTGATCGCCGGGAGGCGCGCCAAGGCTTCCACCGCCTACGCCTCAGCGCTCAAGTACCTGGTCGCCGGCGTGGCGCTCGTGGCCGGCGATGGCTGGGGTCGCCTGCGGGAGCTCATCTTCGCGCTGGAGTTGAACCGGGCCGAATGCGAATTTCTGACCGGTGCGCTGGCGGCTGCGGACGAACGTCTGGCGGCACTGGCAGAGCGCACGAAAGATTCGGTGGAAGCCGCGCGTGTCGCGTGTCTGCGCGTGGATCTGCATGTGACCCTCGATCAGAGCAGCCGCGCGGCCGCCATCGGTCTCGATTACCTCCGCAGTCTGGGCATCGAGTGGTCGCTGCATCCGACGGAAGAGGAAGCGCGCCGGGAGTATCAGCGGATCTGGTCCACCCTCGGAAAGCGCCCGCCTGAGGCACTCGTCGATCTGCCCTTGATGACTGACCCAGCATCCCTCGCAACTGTCGATGTTCTGGCCAAGCTGGCGGTAGCTGCCCTTTATACAGATCGGAACCTGCTTTGCCTGGTCACCTGTCGCATGGTCAATCTGATTCTCGAGCGCGGTAACGCTGACGCGTCCTGTTTCGCCTATGTGTGGCTCGGCGTGATCGCCGGGCTGCACCTCGGCGATTACGAGACTGGATATCGATTCGGCCGGCTCAGCTACGAGCTGGTCGAGCAGCGCGGGCTGAAGCGCGACGATGTAAGGGCCTATATGATCTTTGGCGGTATGATCCTGCCATGGAAACAACCTGTCCGGGCTGGCCGTGAACTGGTGCGTCGCGCGTTCGAAGCGGCCAACCAAAGCGGGGATCTCACTTGCGCGGCGTACAGTTGTAGCCACCTGAATACAAACCTGCTTGCCGCCGGCGATCCGCTAGAGCAGGTGCAATGCGAAGCCGAACGGGGTCTCGCGTTTGCACAGAAGATGCGATTCGGCGCCTTCATTGACCGCATCGGCGCCCAGCTCGGCCTGGTACGGACGCTGAGGGGGCTCACGCCGACGTTTGGCCGCTTCGATGATGCGAATTTTGATGAGCTTCGGATTGAGCGCCGCTTCACGGAGAACCCGAATCTGGCAATGGCCGAGTGCTGGTACTGGATCCGTAAGCTGCAGGCGCGGTTCTTTGCAGGCGACTATGGCGCGGCACTCGATGCCTCATTGCGGGCGCGACGGCTGCTTTGGACGTCGCTAACCTTCGAAATCGCCGAGTATCACTTTTACAGCGCGTTGTGTCGCGCGGCCTGTTTCGATACGGCGACCGCTGATGAGCGACAAATTCACATTGAGGCGCTTGCTGACCATCAAAGACAACTCGAGATTTGGGCAGATATTTGCCCAGAGAATTTCGAGAACCGCGCTGCCCTCGTGGGGGCTGAGATCGCCCGGATCGAAGGCCACGCGCTTGATGCCGAAGCGCTTTACGAACAGGCTATCCGCTCGGCCAACGCAAACGGCTTTGTGCACAACGAGGCGCTTGCCAACGAACTGGCTGCACGTTTCTTTGCGACGCGAGGTTTTGAGAAAATCGCGCGCGTCTACCTGCAGGATGCCCATGACGCTTATCTGCGTTGGGGAGCCAATGGCAAGGCGCGACAGCTTGAAGAGCACTATCCCCACCTCAAGGCCTATGCGGACAGTCTGCACCAGACGGCCACGATCGGAACGCCAATCGAGCAGCTGGATCTCGCTACGGTTCTGAGCGTCTCTCAGATCGTGTCGGGCGAAATTGTGCTCGAGAACCTGATCGAAGCACTGATGCGCACCGCAGTGGAACACGCAGGTGCGCAACGCGGCCTGCTCGTGCTCTCGCGGGGTGCCGGGCTAAGGATCGGGGCGCAAGCCCATACGAACGGCACCTCAGTCACGGTCGCGCTCCGCGAGGCGCTGATGTCTGCCGCAGAGCTGCCCGAGTCGATTCTCCAGTATTGCGCGCGTACCCAGGAGAGCGTGATCCTCGACGATGCCGCAGCGCGGGGCGCGTTCTCCAACGACGACTACATTGCTCGCGTGCAGGCGCGATCGATCCTCTGCCTGCCTCTCGTCAAGCAGGGAAGGTTGATTGCATTGCTTTATCTGGAAAACAACCTCGCCGCCGGCGCTTTTACCCCGGCAAGGATTGCGGTCCTGAAGGTACTGGCTTCGCAGGCCGCGATGACGCTGGAAAATGCCCGTCTTTATCGTGATCTCGAAGAACGCGAAGCAAAAATCCGGCGCCTCGTCGACGCCAATATCGTCGGGATCTTCATTGGGGATCTCGAAGGTGGGATCCTCGAAGCCAATGACGCGTTTCTTCGTATCGTGGGATACGATCGTGACGATCTCCTGGCGGGGCATCTGCGCTGGACCGACCTGACGCCACCAGAATGGCTTGAACGCAACAGAAGAGAGTGGATGCCGGAGCTGAAGATCACTGGGACATTGCAGCCATACGAGAAAGAGTACTTCAGGAAGGACGGCAGCCGCGTGCCCGTGCTGATTGGCGTTGCGATGCTGGACGAGAGCGGGACTCAGGGCATCGTGTTTGTGCTCGATTTGAGCGAGCGCAAACGGGCGGAAGCGGAGGCACGCCAGATGCAGTTCGAGCTCGCGCATGCCAACCGCGTCACGGCCATTGGGCAGCTCGCCGCCTCGATCAGCCATGAATTGAGGCAGCCGATCGCTGCGACGGCCATCAATGCGTCAACGGGTCTGCGCTGGCTTGGTCGCGAACCGCCCGATGTGGCGGAGGCCCGCCAGGCATTCGATCGTATCGTCCGTGACGCCAGGCGTGCAGGCGAGGTGATAACGCGCATTCATGGCCTTGTAAAAAAAGCCCCGACCTGCAACGAGGTCCTGCAGCTCAACGAGGCGATTCGCGAGGTCATGGCTCTCACGTCGAGTGAAGCCAGCGGGAACGGCGTCACTGTGCAGATGCAGCTTGCGGAGAACTTGCCGTTCATCAAAGGCGACCGCGTGCAACTTCAACAGGTGATGCTGAACCTTGTGATCAATGCCATTGATGCGATGAGCGCAGTTGACGAAGGGCCACGGGAATTAACGATCAGCACCGCCATGAACGAGCCGGGTGCCGTCCTGGTGACGGTGCGCGACTCCGGGCCAGGTGTCGCTCCCGAGAACTTCGATTGCCTTTTTGAGCCGTTTTATACGACAAAGGCCAGCGGGATGGGCATGGGGCTGTCGATCTGTCGCTCGATCATCGACGCACACGGCGGTCGGTTGTGGGCAAGTGCGAACGTACCTCGCGGCGCTATCTTTCGGTTCACGGTGCCCGTCCCTCCAGCTGTTTCAGCGTAAGCCGGCCTCGTATTCCGCACCGCACGGTATCGCGTCACCGGCGACCTCGACGACCGTGTGCCGGTCGCGTCCTCCCTTGAAACGGGGCAGACACGTCGTGCAGATTCAAATCACCTAGAATAGCTACCGTTATCGTCATCGTCATCGTCAGCGGTGCGGTGCAACCGTCTGACAAAACACATGAAGTGCATGTCGGTTTGGGGAAAGGAGGCGAGATGAGTTCCGGGTCGCATTCTACTTCGGCCCAGAGCCCGCACGATCGCGAAGACCCGGTAGTCTACGTGGTCGACGACGACGAGGCGATGCGTTTTGCCCTCGACGGTTTGCTGCGCTCGGTTGGGCTACGTGTGGAGATATTCGAATCGTCACGTGAGTTTCTTGCTTTCCCGAAGCCCGATGCGCCCAGTTGCCTGATTCTCGACGTCAGGTTGCGCGGCGAAAGCGGCCTTGCCTTGCAGGAGCAGATTACAAAGATCGATGTGCGCATGCCGATCGTGTTCATGACTGGGCATGGTGACATCGCGATGACAGTCAAGGCCATGAAAGCGGGGGCTGTCGATTTCCTGGCGAAGCCGTTTCGCGACCAGGACATGCTGGACGCCGTCGCCAATGCGTTGGCGCGCGATGGTGAGCGTCTCGCCGCCGAAAGATCGATCGCGGCGCTTCGGGCTGCCTACGATTCCCTGACACCACGTGAACGAGAGGTGATGGGGTTCGTCGTCGCCGGCCTGATGAACAAGCAAATTGCCTCCGAGATGAATCTCAGTGAGATCACCGTGAAGATTCATCGCGGGCAGGTCATGAAAAAGATGGCGGCGCGCTCCGTCGCGGATCTCGTCAGAAAGTCGGAATCGCTGGGTGTCAATCCGCAGTCACCGAAGCATTCCTGAGAGGGGCGAGTTCGGAAGCGCCGTCCCGGCGTCTTGTCGATCCGCTACGGCCAGTCCAGCGCAACGTTGAGCCAATACGCGATGGCGTCGGGATCAACCGGCTTGTCGAGTACAGCCAGCACACCATTTGCCAAGGCCTTTTCCTTCAGGTTGGCCGATGGGAATGCCGTAATGAAGATGGTCGGCGGCGAATACCCGAGTGCAATGATGCGGTCGTGCATTTCGACTCCCGACATGCCGGGCATCATGACGTCGGAGATCAGGCATGACGTCGACGCGACATGGCTGGATTGCAGGAACTCCTCTGCCGATGCGAACAGGCGTGTCTGCCAGCCGAACGAGCGTATGAGGCTCCCCGTCGCGAGGCGGACGGCCTCGTCGTCGTCAACAATCGAAACTACCTGATCAGAACACAAGATTAGCCTCGATCTTCGGGAAACGGAGTTCACGCAGCAAGAACGCCACTGCGTGCATCACTCGTGCGTCTACGATTCCCAGCGTAGTTCCCACGCCAGCGGCCGGGAATCATACACAAGTATTAGTCCGCCGCATTCGCATCGCCCAATCCTGCTCATATCCTGCGACGCTTGCAGATCCGCAGATACGGCGAACTCATCCTTTGATATGAGTTGCGGCGTTCCCATCGGCGCGTGTCACGGCCCCGCGGGTTATACCCTCGTATGAGCGCTCGAAGCCTATGTAGGAGCTGCGCCACCCGTCCGTAGAATGGTCTTGAGGCGCCCGCGCGCCTACCCTTGTGTCATGACCGATGCGATCGCGCAGTGCGCCTCGCAACACGTCGTGTGATGTGGTGGCCAGTCTCGGGAGGAAAACATCATGTTCAACGTGCTGAACAACTGGATCTTTGTCGGCGCGAATGCATACGACGAGTACACGTTCGTACCGTGGCTGAACCGGAACGTGTATCGGCGGACAGTGGAGCTGCACCGCATTTGCCTGCTCTAGCCGCTGAGCAACGCTCCTGCTTCGCCGGGTCTGGTAGCGACCGCGCTGCCCGTGCCGGTGCCGTTTCCGTTGCCGCGCCCTGGCCCGAATGACACATCCAGGTTCCTACGAATGGAGTTTGCAATGACACCAGCCCATGCAGCCGAACGTGAACTGGATTTGTCGTCGGCGCAAGCAACGCCGGTCGTCTTCGTTGTCGACGACGACGTCTCGGTGCGTGAGTCGCTCGAAGCAATGATTCGCTATGCCGGTCTCATTGCAGAAACGTTCGCTTCCGCACAAGACTTTCTTGGCCGCCCCCGCACGACGGTCCCGAACTGCCTGGTGCTGGACGTCGGTCTTCCCGATCTCAGCGGCCTCGACCTGCAAAATCTCATTGCATCCGAGCGTACCGCCACGCCCATCATCTTCATCACCGGCCGCGGCGACGTGCCGACAACAGTGCGGGCCATGAAAGCCGGGGCGGTTGAATTTCTCACCAAGCCCTTTGACGACCAGGTTCTGCTCGATGCCATCCGGCACGCCATCGAGCGTAGCCGCGCCGCATTGAGCGAAGACATAGAGCTGAAGGCGATCCAGGATCGCTACGACTCACTCAGTCGACGCGAGCGCGAGGTCATGGCATTGGTGGTGACCGGCCTTCTGAACAAGCTGGTGGGAAGCGAGTTGGGCATCAGCGAGATCACGGTGAAGGTGCACCGAAGGCACGTCATGCAAAAGATGAACGCGCGCTCACTCGCCGAATTGATAAGTATGGCGGGAAGACTTCATCCTTGCCGCGCGCCCCGGGCAGCGCTGCAAATCGCTGCGTGAGCGGTGGAGCGGACCCGCCCGAGCGGGCTCCGCGCCCTGAGCGGCAGGTCCGCTATTTGAGGCCCTGTTATCTTGAACCGTACGGGCCGCTGCGTTTTCTGCTGCATGTCGATTCATTTGATCCGGTGAAGACAATTGTGTGGAGCAGATGTGAAATCGGCGATTCATAAGTCACTTGGGTTCAAGACGCAGTTCCGTCTCTTGATTGTCACCCTTGCGGTATGCTTTGTCGCATACGTCATGTGCTCGTTGGTTGTCCTCAAGGGGTTGGAGGTAAACGGACCGTTGTACAAAAAGATAGCGCTAAGCAAGGATCTGATTTCGGACGTTCTGCCTCCACCCGAATACGTGATCGAGTCTTACCTGGTGTGCTTCCAGCTTGTCGAAGCGAGCGCGGCCGAGCAGCAGCGCTTGATCGACCGACTCAAGATGCTGAAAAAGGACTACGACGATCGTCACCGCTACTGGGAACGACAATCGCTGAATCCGGATACCCGACAAGCGCTCCTCGGACAGGCAAATCCCGCCGCGCTCTCCTTCTATCAGACCGTCTTCAATGACCTCATCCCCGCGGTGCAGCGCGCCGACCGGCTCGCGGCAATCGATGCGCTGGCCAGTATTTCGCGACAATACGAAGTTCACCGCAAGGCGATCGACCGGGTCGTCCAACTAGCGAGAATGGACACCGAGACGGTGGAGGCCAAAGCCCGGCAAGGAATATGGGCGGGGTTCCTGTTGCTGTGCGCGGTCTTCGTCCTTGCGGTCGTCATCAGTGTATTCATAACCCGTTTCCTGACAACACTGAACAGACAACTCGAAGAGCGCGAAGCGAAGATCCGGCGCCTGGTCGACGCCGACATTATCGGAATCTTCATCTGGGAGCTCGAAAGCATCATCGAGGCCAATGATGCGTTCCTCCGCATCGTGGGCTGCGAACGTGAGGATCTTGTCTCCGGTCGCGTCCGCTGGACAGACCTGACCCCGCCGGAATGGCTCGACCGCGATCTCCGACATTGGCTGCCAGAGCTGAAGCGGACCGGCCGCCTGCAACCGTTCGAGAAAGAGCTTTTCCGGAAAGGCGGCGGCCGGGTACCCGTGCTGATCGGCGCGGCGAGCTTTGAAGCAGGCGGGAACCAAGGTGTCGCGTTCGTGCTTGATTTGACCGAGAGTAAGCGCGCAGAGGCCGAAGCACGCGAAAGTGAGCGCCGCTACCGCGAGATCCAGACCGCGCTGGCGCACGCAAACCGCGTCACGACCATGGGGCAGCTCGCGGCCTCGATCAGCCATGAAATCAAGCAACCGATCGTCGCGTGTGCCACCAACGCCGAGGCAGGTTTACGCTGGCTGAGCGCACGGTCGCCGAATCTGGAGGAGGTTCGGCAGGCGCTTGAACGTATCACCAAAGACGCAAGGCGCGCCAGCGAAGTTGTGAACCGCATTCGTGGCCTCGTCAGAAAAACCCCGACGTGTATGGAGTCGGTGCAGATCAACGAGGCGATTCGTGAGGTCATTACCCTGGCGCGCGGTGAGGCCGAGAAGAACTCCGTTTCCGTACGGATGGAACTCGCGGAGGACTTACCGCTCGTTCAAGGCGACCGGGTGCAACTCCAGCAAGTGATGCTGAACCTGACCATCAACGCCATTGAAGCGATGAGCGCGATGAACGTCGAGCCGCGGGAATTGACGATCAGCACCGCCATGGATGAGCCGGGTGGCGTCCTGGTGGCGATGTGCGATTCCGGGCCGGGTGTCTCCTCCGAGAACATCGAGCGCCTCTTTGAGCCGTTTTATACGACCAAGACTACCGGTTTGGGCATGGGCCTTTCGATCTGTCGATCGATCGTCGAAGCACACGGCGGCCGCTTGTGGGTCAGTGCAAACGTCCCCAGTGGCGCTATCTTCCAGTTCACGGTGCCTGTCCTTCCAGCTGTTTCAGCGTAAGACAGCCCCGCGTTCCAATTCGCCGCGATCGTCGCAATTTGACAAACTGAACATGACGCAGTGCCATGAGGGGTTGCGCGCACTGTCGAATGAGGACGTTTTCCGCGCGCCCGCTCCCTCGCCGATCTGGTCAACATCGCGGGAAGACTTCATCCTGGCCGCACGTCTGAGTGACAGATAGCGCAGGTCCCTGCACGCCGATGGCCGCACCAGTCCGGATATCATTTCACCGCACCCTCAGCGCGACAGGTGCCTCCTCGCGATACCCGCCTCCGAGCGCCTTCGACATCGCGATGTCCTGACTCAGGCGCTGCCCGTCGATTTCCAGCATGGAAATCCGTTCGAGCAACACGGGCTGGCGGGCGTCCATCGCCGTCAGCCGGCTCGCGACGCCCCTTTCATAGCGCGCTTGCGCACTCGCCTGAGCGAACGATACCGCATCGATCTTCTGCGCCTGCAGCCCGGCTTCCTCGTCGAGGTCCTGAAGTCTACTGCTCGTCACCGCTACATCGCGCACGGCATTCAACACAGCCTGGTTGTACTGCGTGATCAGCGCGTTGCTGGCTGTGCGCACGCCGCTCAGGTTGGCATTGAGCCGCCCGCCATCGAATATCGGCAGATACAGGCCGGGAATCACGTTGATCTGCTGGCTCGCGTGCGCAAAAAGGTCTGCAAGGTGCAGTGCGTTGACACCAAAAAACGCCTTGATGTCGAAGCTCGGATAAAAGGCAGCCTTCGCGGCATCGATCCGGTCGAACGACGACTGAACATACCAGCGCATGGCTTGCAGGTCGGGACGACGTGCCAGCAGTTCGTATGACAGTGTGGTCGGCAACCCGGCCTGCGGGACCGGCAACGCTACGGGCTTGATGTCGGGAACATCGTCGGGACGGGCCCCAAGCAGCGCTCGCAGCGATTCGCGCAACTGCTTGACGCTGGCTCGTGCCGCAACAATCTGCCTCTGCGTCGCCAGCAATTGCGCACGCGCAAGCTCGGACTGCGTGATCGACTCCAGGCCGCGCGCGGCGCGAGTGGTGTGGGCATCCACGTCGAATGCGGCAACATCATGTAGCTGCTCAAGCAGATCGATCAGCAGATACGTCGTCTGGATACCGTAGTAAAGTTGACCAACATCTGTCGACATTTCGAGTTCGATGGCGGCGACTTCGGCCAGCCGCGCGTTGTGTACACCGATCGCAGCCTCCACCTGTGCGCGCTGCTTGCCCCAGATATCGATCTCCAGGCTCCCGCCGAGTCCTACGATGCCCTCCGTGTACCACGGCCCCGTCGCACCAATCGCTGACTGGTTGGTCGAATACGCACCGAGGAAGCCGTTGGCCGAGACATGCTCACGGTCCACGGCGGCGAGCGCCGTGACCTGCAGGTTCGTCCCGGCTCGCACCAGATCGATATCCGACTTCGCCTGCGCGACGCGCGTGCGCGCGATGACGATTGTCGGCGAGGTGGCAAGTGCGCGGGCGATCAGCGAATCGAGCTGCGGGTCGCCGTATGTTCTCCACCACTGTCTGGCTGGCCAGCCGTCTCGTTCAAGATGGATGTCGCCGGCGATGCGGATCTGCTCCGGGGCGATCATTGGATACGGCTTTTGATCATGTCGGATCATCGCGCAGGCCGACAGCATGCACGCCAATGCGGCCATTACAAACGTTACCCAGCAGCGCAGCCAGCGACACGAAAGCGGATCGAAAGAAGCAAGCATCGTTGTGTCACTCATTCAATAGTCCCGATATCGGCCGAAGTCACGCTCCAGGCGGGCAGCGTCGACACTTGCTCGCTCAGACGCATGGCACGCACGATCAATCGCTCATACGCGCCCTCCGCTGCGTCCGTGCCCTGCGCTTCCCAATCGATGCTCGAACATGTCGCAATCCAATCGTGAGGAACAGGGGCCGGTGCACGCACTGCCTCCGGGTGCTCGGTCAGATCGCTGGCGTAACCTTCCAGCGACGCGCCGGCCGTGTCCCCCCATATCGTCGCGACGCGGTGTGCGCGATGCTCTCCAGTTGGCTGCGCTCGGCTTTCCGCGTCGAACGCATCCGCCGCCAGGAGGATCCCCCGCAACTGTGCGAGCATCGTCTGGACGTGAAGCTGGAAGACTTCCTGCTGCCCTTCGCCCAATTGCCAGCTGGGCTCCAGAGCGACGCGGGCGGCCATCGCTTCGCAATCCGCAAGTTCAGCCCAGAGCGCCGTCGGCGCCGTATGGATGTCGCCCTGTCGTCGCAGCCGTGCCGCAAGACTTCGCAGCAGACGAGCGACACGCTGGCGGAGCGCCTCGCCTTCGGCCTCCGGCCATAGCGATGCATGAACGACGGCGGATACGGCCACGCCGAGGAGCACGCCGACCATTCGGTCGCGGATCTCGGTCAGGTTCGTCGTCGGCCCGAACTGGCCGAGCAATGCGAGCGCGAACGTGAACATGAGCTGCGTACCCGCATAGCTGATCCGCTCCGATCCGGCGCTTACCCACGCGCCAAGCGCGATCACCGGCAACGCCATCATCAGCAGGTCGACAATGCCATCGATGCGCGGCACCACCCATACCACCATCGCGAGCGCGATCACGCTGCCGAGCGCTGCGCCGCCAATCCGCAGGATCGCGCGCCGGCGCGTCGCGCCGAGGCTCGGTTGCGCGACGATCAGCGACGAAAGCATGATCGTGTGAATGCCCTGCCAGTCTGTCGCCTGGTAAAAGAGGTAACCGACCATCGCCGCCAGCAGTGTCTTCAGGGCGAACTGTGTATAGACGGGATTCGAGAATGCATCGGGGACAAGGAAGCGCTCCTGTTCCCGCTTCGTTTCGGTCGACTCGGGCGCGGCCGATCGGTCGGCGAACGCGTGAAGCGCTTCTCGCATCTGGTGCAGTCCGCCGGGCAACCCGTCGTGAGCAACGTCGGCAAGCAACGCCGGCTCGGTGAAGCGCTCGCCCGTCCGGACGACACGGCCGAGCTGCGCGCACGCGCCGCGCAATGCGGACAGGACGCCGGCCGGCACATCGGCCGCGCTTTCGGGCAGATTGGCCGTCGCCGCATAGAGACGCGACACGGTTGTCACGCGCGCCAGATGAAATGCCTGACGCCGCCGGTAATCGAGGTCCCGCATGGTCGAGAATCGCAGCAGTCGCTGCAGGGTCAGTGTTCCGCATTGAACTGCCCGCGCGTTCAGGCCGCCCGTGCGCTGCTTGCCGTGCTCGAGATCCGCGAGACCTGCGTCAACCACCACAAGTTGTCCGAGCATGGCGCTTTCAAGTTGCTGTACCGGCTCGACAGGCAGGCATACGGTGTTGATCAGCAGCGTGATCGCGATCGGGTAATTGGCAGCGACCCAGACCCACAGCGCAATGCGGACGAGTGCCTCCGCGTGATCAGTGAGGTCGACGAACGACTGGAAATAGATGATGACAATGCCGACGACCAGGAAAGCAGCGCCGATTTTTGCCACCCGCATCATGTAGGCGCTGAGGAAGAACAGCGCCGCCGACAGCAGGATTCTCGGCAACGGGTCATCGTAGGTCAGCTCGAGCACAAGAATCGCGCCGCCGACGGCCAACGTCACACCAATCATGAACACGACACCGACAAGACGAGTCATCACCACGTTCGATTGCGTGACATAGAACACGATGAGCAGCGAGAGCGCGAGAAGCGGCACCTGCAATGCCATGGATACCGTAATGACGATTGCACTTGCCAACACGCAGCGCAGCATCACGTTCGGGCGGCCCGGATTGATGCGAAGCTCGTCGCGGAGGAAGCATGCCAGGCGCCGTAAGCGCTGCGGGAGATTGCCGGTCAAGGCCATGGCCGTCCTCATTGCGGCGGTGCCGCCGCATCGCCGAGCTTGAGCGTTGCGACCGCAGACGTACCGATACGGAACAACTCGGGATCGGGATCGCGCACGGCAATCTTGACAGCAAAGCGTTGCGACACATGCACCCAATTGATCGTGCGCTGCACGTTCGGAAGCCCCTCTTTCACCGTGCCGCCGTCATCCGGAAACACGCCGTAGCCGATCGAATCGACTACGCCGGCGAAGCGCCTGGCGGCATCACTCATCAGGTAAACCGTGGACAGCGTGCCTGCATGCACATGCTTCAACTCAGTTTCCCGAAAGTTGGCGACGACGTACCAATGCCGCGTATCGATCAAGGTAAAGACGGGCTTCAATGCCGAAGCGAATTGCCCGACTGTCGTGCGCAGCGAGACAACGCGACCGTCGAAGGGTGCGCGCACTTCGGTGAATTCGAGATTCAACTCGGCAATGACGATCTGCGCCTCGACTTCGGCACGCTGCGCGACCAGCGCATCGACACCGCTGACCGCCGCGCTTGCTTGCTGCGCCTGGAGCATCGCCGCGTTGAGTTCCGCCTGCGCGGAGCGCTGCGCGGTACGTTCGCGATCGACCTCCTCGGCCGATACATAGCCTTGCGCGAGCAAGGGTTCAGTACGGCGCAGCGTGTCCGCGGCCTGATTCGCAGCCGCGCGGGCCCGCTCGACGGCGGCATGCACGGAATCCGCGTTGTATTGCTGTGCGTTGACGGTGCGTTGCGTCAAGACGATCTGGTTGTCGAGCGCGTCAAGACGCGCGCGCGCCTGATCCAGCGCGGCCTGATAGGGACGCGGATCGATCCGGAGCAGCAGATCGCCTTGCCTGACGGCCTGATTGTCTCGAACCGGGAGGTCGATGATCCGGCCGCTGACTTCGGGAACGACGTTGATCGTGTCGGCGTATACGTACGCATCGTCCGTGCTTGGCGCGTGATCGAGCCGCCACAAGACGATGCCCAGCAATATGATCGCGATCAGGACGATCGTTGCGGCCGCAAGGTTTCTTGTGCTTCGCATTGGGCGAGGGTCATCATTCATTTGCGGTCACACACGTCATGAACGAGAAAAAAATATCAACCATGCCGCCATCGCGAGCAGCGCGCTCAGCGCCGGATAGCTGATGGCGAGCGGTGCGAGCGCCGCGCTCGCACCACGTCGGCTCAGCGCCAGGTGGACAAGAATTGTCCCCGCTACGCCGCCCACGATGCAGAACAACCAGTCTGGAAAGGCTGCGCCGAACAGCGGGATCGACGGCGCCAATGCGCAGCCACCGAGTAGCACGCCGGACATTGACAGCAATACGACACTCAAGACGTTCGATGAGCTCATGTGCAGTCGTCGGCCTTGCGGTTGCCTACGCTCAGATGTTCGCGAACAGTGCCCACGGTCCACAACGCGATTGGGAACGATGCAACGCATGCTGCCTTGCCCAGGCACTCGACCGTCGAGAAGAGTCCAAGCGCAACGCAGCGCGTGTACTCGAGAGGCAAGGCCGGCGCGATGGCGAACAAGCTCGCTCCGCAGATGAACGTAAAGACTCGACGGGCAAAGCGCAGGTCGGCGATGGCGGCGGCGCCGATGAGGCACAGCAGTACCTTCGACGCCATCAAGGCGAGCAGCGCGGTGGAATTGATCGACGCGCCCAGTTCCAGCGGTGCTTCAATCAATGCCCAGCCACAAGTCACGACGACAGATGCTTTGAACAGGCGCTCCGATTTGGGCGCCAATTCGACCGGATCCGTTGGAACGGGTTTCGAAAAAACCTCGTTGCAGTCCAGCGGGTTGATGAAGTCGGCAGTTTTCCGGGGATTCACGAGAATGTCTCCTCTGGGCGGGACGGGAGCCTTTGTCAGGCACGGCGTTGAATCCTTCCTGCGCGTCGCGCATGCCGAGAGCACGCTTCGCCGGCTTGCCGAAGCCTTAACGTTGCACGTGCCGGAGCGGCGCTTCTGCCAGCCTGGCGAATAGCTTGCGCGCCGCACAACGCAAGCCGCACGATACGCGGGTCGCGGGCGCCATATGGCTCGTTTCCGTCTTTCATCAGACAGTCCTCCACGCAGACATTGCCGGCCGCGATTGCGCGGGCGGATACACATTCCACGACCCGTCGTCGTGACGAAAAAAGAAGATCGACAGCAGACCGCCGGGACGCATCGCCTCGACGCACACATACCGACGATGCATCTGCGTGTGGCAGAAGCGCGCAACGTGCGCGGGCATCTCAGGCGTGGGCGCGAGCCATTTTTCGACGGCCCAGCGCAGTGTCTTTTCAGTCGCGCTCATGATGGTCACCTTCAGGTCTTTATGTACTTCAAGCTCCAGTTGCGGCGTTCATGCTGCCTGCGCCAACAACGGCGTGGACGGCTTTCACGCGGTCGGCGATGAAAGTGCTCACGAGGCACAGCAGCGCGTGGACGCCTGTGCGTGGATCCGCAAGGCAGGCACGAATCTGTTCGCTGCGGCTATCGCCGAGCAGGCACCACGCGCAGAAGTGCTCGCAGTTGTTCGTCAGCAGGCGATAGCGGTTCTCCCCGAGGCGCGAACGGGCACGCAGCACAGCTTCTTCGCCGCAATACGTCGGGAACGGATGCAGACGCACGGCAACGGCATGACCGTCGGCGAACGCTTCGAGCGGGACTTCCTCGACGGGGCCGCGGCGCTCGGACGTGGCGAAGCCAGCGTAGTGAATGACCTTGCCGTTACCGACATAAATACCGTGATGCTGGTAGCCACGACGTTGCGTAATCAGGTGGGCACCGAGATCGGGCTCGTCATTGAAACCGCGGAGCGCAACGTCCGCCAATGGACAAGCGGCTGCGCGGTTTGCGACCTGCTCGCTGCCTGATCGCTGGAGGTTACGGTTCATGGCGTGGCTCCAAGTCCGGGAGTGAACGGTTGATGCGACGAACGGACGGCGACGCACCTGGAGGAGTGAACGCGTCTGGAGCGTCGTCTTGCGAACCAATTTAGGTTGTGCCCCGCACAGTCGCAATTGCACTTTGGTTCAGGTATGACACGACGTGCCCTCCCACCGATACGAAGGTGTCGCTAACACCATCGTGCAATGGCGCTCTGCACCGCCGTCAACCTAACCTCGTTTCCTGGACGACAACTTTCCATTTTGGCGAGTGGCTCATGGACACGTTTCAATGCATGCGCATCTTTGTAAAAGTGGCGAGCGACGGAGGCTTCACCTCCGCGGCCAGGAGGCTCAACTTCCCCGTGCCACTCGTCTCACGCGCGATCAATCAACTCGAGACGCATCTGGGCAGTCGGCTGTTGCACCGGACGACGAGACACGTTGCCCTGACGGAGGCGGGCGAGCGTTACCTGCGCCGATGCGAGGGAATTCTTTCGAGCCTTGATGATGCGGAAGCCGAGGCCCGATCAGCTGCGGCGCATCCCACCGGGCGGCTGCGTGTTCACGCGCTTTCGAGCTTCGGCCATCAACTGGTGGTGCCGGCAATACTGAAGTACCAGCAGCGGTTTTCCGAAGTCAGGGTCGAGGTCACGATGACGGGAACGATTCCCGACATGCTGGAGGACGGCTATGACGCGTCGATCGTACTCGCCCCGGAATTGCCAAGCTCCAGGTTGGTCCGCATGAGGCTCGGAACCATCCGCGGCGTGGTGTGCGCGTCCCCGCGATATTTGGCGAGCCACGGCGTACCCAGCGTGCCTGAAGACTTGCCCGATCATCAGTGCCTGCTGTTGACCACGGCCGTGTTCCCATTTGACAAATGGGTATTCGCAGGCGCCGGCGAGACCTTCCCGGTGAACGTCGGTTCGGCTCGCTTGACGGTCAACGCGATGGAAGCGCTGGAACCGGCGGTAACAGAAGGACTTGGCGTCGCGATTCTTCCGGCTGGCGTTGCGTTGCCACATTTGCGCTCGGGTGCATTGGTACGGCTTCTTCAGGGATATGAGGCACAGCCCATGAACGTCTATGCGTTGTATCCGTCCCGGCGCTTCCTCGATGCAAAGATCCGCTTGCTCATCGATCTGCTTCGCGAAGAGGTGACGTCGATGCTGGAGGCTGACGAGCGTGCACTGGCAACGCTTGACGGATGCGACCTCGTGAGCCGCCAGAAGTCCGGTTGGCAATCGTGATGCGCCTTCGATTTGTCCAGGAGGCCACGCGCCCCGGTGGCATAAAAGGCGAAGCCCAGGCCAGAGGTGAAAAGACATGCCTTCCCACCGATACGAAGGTGTAGCTATACCAACGTGCAATGGCGCCGCGCACGGCTTGCAACCTAAATTGAAATCCGGGAGCAACGAGTTCGCGCCGCGAGCCGTGGTGCTGCCGCAACAGGATGATCATCATGCCGACCGACGTACTCGACCTCTCGCGCGCCCAGTTCGCGATGACCATAATCTTCCACATTCTGTGGCCGATCCTGACAATCAGTCTGTCGATATTCCTGCTGCTGATCGAAGCACTGTGGATCCGCACGAACGACGTGATGTACTACCGCCATGCCCGCTACTGGGGCAAGCTGCTCGTGCTCAACTTCACCGTCGGCGTGGTCACCGGCATTCCGATGGAGTTTCAGTTCGGCACCAACTGGTCCGGCTTCTCGCAGTTCAGCGGCCAGTTCGTCGGCAATATCCTGGGTTTCGAAGGCGCCATGGCGTTCATGCTCGAAGCCGGATTCGTCGGTGTGATGACGCTCGGTTGGGGGCGCGTGCCCCGTGGCGTCCATCTCTTCGCCACGGCGATGGTAGCGCTCGGTTCCAGCATTTCCGCGTTCTGGATCATGGTCGCCAACTCGTGGATGCAGACGCCCGCCGGCGTTGCCGTCGTCAACGGCAAGCTTGTGGTGACGGACTATCTGGCGGCCATCTTCAACCCCGACATGGTGTGGGGCGTCTCGCACATGTGGGTGGCCGCGATCGAAACGGGCATGTTCGTGATTGCGGGCATCTCCGCGTATCACCTGTTCCGCCGGCGGCATCCCGAGTTCTTTGCGCGTTCGTTCAGGATCGCACTAGGCTTGCTCGTCTTCGTTGCACCGATCCAGGTCTGGCTCGGCGACTCGAGCGGCACCAGCGTGTTCGCGACGCAACCCGCGAAGGGTGCCGCCATCGAAGGACACTGGGAGACCAACAAGCCCGGCACGGGGGCCGCATGGTCGCTCGTTGCCTGGCCCGACCAGCAAAAGCAGCGTAACGACTGGTCGATCGAAGTGCCGGGGTTCCTCAGCATCCTCGGCACGCATTCGCTGCATGGACAGGTCAAGGGGCTGACCGACTTCCCGCGCGCCGACCAGCCGCCCATGGTGCCGCTTCTTTACTACGCATTCCGCCTGATGGCCGGCATCGGCTTCGCGTTCACGCTGCTCGCGTTCTGGACGGCGTATGCACTGCGTAAGGCACGCGGCAGTCTCGATGGCCTGCTCGCACAGCGCAAGCTCTTGCTGGCATGGGTGCTATGCATCCCGCTGCCTTACCTGGCTGTCGAGGCCGGGTGGATCGTGCGCGAAGTGGGACGTCAGCCGTGGGTTGTCTACGGGCTGATGCGAACGAGCCAGGCCGTGTCCACGGTGCCCGCGGCCTCCGTGACGGCCAGCACGGCGATGTTCTTCGCGTTCGACGTCGTGTTGCTCGTCACCTTCTTCCTTCTCGCACGGAATTGGCTGAGGAACGGCCCCGATCTCACGGCCATGCCTCCCGCAACCACGATCGCTTCGCCGCAGACGGCGGCGAGCGAATACTGAAGTCCTGTTCTCCAACTGAAAGGAGATGGTTCGATGGATAGCACTACACATTCACTGCTTGCCGTCACGTGGTTCGGCCTGATCGGCCTGATGCTGGTCTTCTACGTCGTGACGGACGGATTCGACCTCGGAGTGGGCATGCTCACGCTGCTCAGAAGAAAGCGCGAAGACCACGACGCGATGATTCAGACCATCGGTCACGTGTGGGATGCGAACGAGACATGGCTTGTCGTCGTCGGCGGTGGCCTGTTCGGCGCGTTTCCCGCGGCCTACGCGATCCTGATGCAGGCGCTCTATCTGCCCGTCATGGCGATGCTGGGCGGGCTGGTCATGCGCGGTGCGGCCATCGAGTTCCGTCATGGCGCCCGGTATGGAAGGCTGTGGGACACCGTGTTCGGCATGGGCAGCCTCATCGCGGCAATATCGCAGGGCGTCATACTCGGCAAGGTGATCACGGGTTTCCTGCCTGGCGATCCCAGCACGGTGTTCATCACGGTGACGGCCATTGGCGTGGTGACCGGCTATACGCTGCTCGGCGCGACCTGGCTCGTGAAAAAGACGGTAGGCACGCTCGAACTTTGGGCCCGGCGGCTGGCCTTGTTGAGCGCGCAGCTCACCGTGGCTGCTGCGATCGTGCTTACTGCGGCAACCTGGATCGACGGCGTGGCTGTCCATGCCCGCTGGTCCCAGCCGGGCGTGCTTGCCCCGCTTGCGGTACTCGGCGCGCTCGCCGTTCTGTCGTACGTCTGGCTCAACGCGTCGCTCTATCGGCGAAGCGAACGCGCGCCGTTCCGCGCAGCGGTGACGCTCTTCATCGTGTCGTTCGCGGGCCTCGTGATCAGCCTCTATCCGGACTTCATTCCCGGCAGGCTCTCGGTCTTGCAAGCCGCGTCGGATACGCTTACCCTCGCGTTCATGTTGATCGGGATCGGCCTCGTGTTCCCGGTGATGATTGGCTACAACCTGTACCAGTACGCGATTTTCCGCGGCAAGGTGATCAGCAGCACGCGTGCGGAAGGTTAGCCGGCGCGGCGCTGCAGCTGGCCGAACTGCCGCGCTCCGCCCGGAAAGCGGCGAAAGTGAGGATGGACCCGGGACCGCCTGCGCGGTCCCGTCTGTTTTGGACGCGGTTCGACGTTGGCGAGAAAGCCCGTCAAGCGAGCCGAATGCGCGGCTGAGCCAGCCCGTTGATCTGCTCCGCTGTCCAGAGCAGCGTTGCCCTGCGAAAGCCGTGCAGCGCCTGCTGATGACGCCGGTACAACATCGCGTGACTGAGCTGCGCGAGTCTCCCCCGAATGAGCCCCCCTGGAAAGAAGCCAAAACGCCCAAGTGTGCCGAACGCGTCGTATTCGCTCAATGACACGAGCGATCCAAAATCGCGGAATTCGAGACCAGGAAGCGGTTTGTCGTGACGGACCCATTCCGGCAGGTGGCGCGCCAGGTGCTCGGCCTGTTGAGTGGCCACCTGCGCGGTGGGCGGAAGCGGTCGCTGCGCGCCTTCCAGCGTCAGGGAAGCGCAATCGCCGAGCGCAAAGATGTTCTCGTCGTGCAGTGCCTGCAGCGTACGCGACACCACGATCTGGTTAGCCCGGTTGGTCTCGAGGCCAGCCAGCCGGTTCATGAAATCGGGTGCCTTGACACCCGCAGCCCATACCATCAGATCCGCATCGGCAAACGTCCCGTCTCCGTACCGAAAGCCTCCCGGTTCCGCCGCTGAGACTGCCGTCGACGTCAGCACGCGGAAGCCGATTTTTTCGAGTCGTTGCTGGCTGGGTGTCGAGATCTCCGGTGGGAAGGCCGGAAGCACGCGTGGCCCGGCCTCGAGAAGGGTCAGGCTCAGCCGTTCCCTTAACGCGGGATCGCCATAGCTTGCGGCGAGTTCGAAAAGATGACTGAGCTCGGCGGATAACTCGACCCCGGTGGCACCTGCGCCCACGATCGCCACTCGGAGCGCCTCATCCTTGACGACGCTGCGAAGCGCACGTTCGCGCAACGCGACGTTGAACGTCTCCGCTTGCTGTTGGCTGTCAATGAGGTGGCAATGCTCCATGACGCCAGGCACGCCAAAATCGTTCGCGCGGCTGCCCAGAGACAGCAACAGCACATCGTATGGAACCGTTCGAGGCTCGAGCATCAAACCGCCCTCGTGCGCCGTCATCGCAGCAAGCTGTACTTCGCGCACTTGCCGGTCCAGTCCGCACATCTCGCCCGGTTGATACGTGAAGCCGTGCTGACGCGCATGTGCGAGATAGATGACGCGCTGCTGATTCACGTCGCGCGTACCCGCAGCAATCGTGTGCAGCATGGGTTTCCAGATATGCGTCGGGCTTCGGTCGATCAAGGTGACGGTCGCCTCACCCGGTCGACCCAATCGGTCGCCGAGTCTGGTTGCAAGCAGAATCCCGGCGATTCCGCCACCTACGATCACGATACGCGTTGGCTTTTTCATGGCAGGTTCCCAATGAACGATGGACGATTTCGAATGGCCCGCCATTAACCTGCAAACTCGATGACGTGGATCGTCTCCATGCGTCGCTCATGCTGCCTTGCCAAACCACTCAACCGACGAGAAGCGTGCCAAGGAAGGCACGGACAGGTGCATGCGCGTGATTAAAGACGGAGCACGGGAGAGTTCCGGAAACATAGCGGGAAAGGCATGCCGGAGGCATGGAAGAGGCCGCAGCAAAGCGTCGGCCTGCGAACCAATTTAGGCAGCACAGGACGCAGTCGCAATTGCACTTTGGGTTAGGTATGACGCGACATTCCTCCCCACCGATACGAAGGTGTCGCCGACACCATCGTGTAATTGAGTCGCGCACCGCTGAGCACCTAAAGTTGGTTCATGAGCAACGCATCCCCACTCTGGCGTAGCTCTAACGTAGCCGGTCACACAACGTCACATGAGCATCGCGCGCCGCGGGAACGACGACACCGATTCCCGGCGGCATTCGGCCTCTCCCTGACGTTCGGTGCCCCTGTCAATTGCAGCGACGCGAAAGGAAACACGATGACTCAGTTTCAGACCAACGGAAGCAACGCTTCTCAGGGCGCGCCCCGCTCCGGACGATTGTTTCTCCTCGAATTGAGCGGCGGCCGTATTCACTCGATGAATCCCGATGGATCCGACCGCAGGACGATCGTCACGGACTGTCGGATGCCCGACGGCATTGCCGTGGATACGGATGCCGGTCATATCTATTGGACCAACATGGGTTCGATCGGCCCCCATGACGGTTCGATCGAGTGCGCCGACCTCGATGGCAAGAACCGCGTGCTCATCGTCCCGCAAGGCATCACGCATACGCCGAAGCAGATCCACCTCGACAAGGATGGCGGCAAGCTCTATTGGTGCGACCGCGAGGGCATGCGCGTGATGCGCGCCAACTGCGACGGCTCTCAAGTCGAAACGCTGGTCGAGGCCGGTCGCGGCGACACCGACCGGCACGACCAGATGCGGTGGTGCGTCGGGATCACCGTCGATCCGAAGCTCAAGAAGATCTACTGGACGCAAAAGGGCCCGGACGACGGCGGTCGGGGCCGCATCTTCCGCGCGAACCTGGAGATCCCGCAAGGCGAAAGTCCGGCGACGCGCTCCGACATCGAGGTGCTGTTCGACCATCTGCCGGAACCGATCGACCTCGAGCTCGACCTCGTGAACCGCGTCCTCTACTGGACTGACCGTGGCGATCCCCCGCGCGGCAACACCGTCAATCGCGCCCCGATCGACGAAACGGCGGCGCCGGAGATCGAGATCACGCACCTGCTGGAGGGAATCGGCATCGCGCTCGACGTTCCCGGTAACCGGATGTTCTTCACGGACCTGGGCGGCTCGGTCTATTCAGCGGATCTCGATGGAAGCGGCAAGCGCAACTTCCTCTATGCCCAGGGCAATCTCGCCGGCATCGCCTACGCCGAAGTCTGACGCACACATTGGAGAAATCACATGAGCGACACCAAACCCATTCGCCGCATCGCCATCATCGGAACGGGCGTGATCGGCGCGAGCTGGGCCGCGCTGTTTCTCGCCAAGGGATTGCACGTCGTGGCGACGGACATCGCACTGGACGCGGAATTCTCGTTGAGGAAATTCGTGGACGCCGCCTGGCCGGCGCTCACGAGATTGGGCCTCTCGCCCGGCGCGTCGCCGGCGAACCTGACGTTCACGCCCGTGCTCGAGGAAGCGCTCGCGGGCGCGGACCTGGTCCAGGAAAACGGCCCCGAGCGGATTGATTTCAAGCAGAAGCTCTATGGACAACTCGACGAACTGCTGGCTGCCGACGTGATCATTGCGTCGAGCTCGTCGGGACTCACCATGAGCGAAATCCAGAAGGGCGCCGCGACGCATCCCGAGCGTTGCGTCATCGCCCATCCGTTCAATCCGCCGCACCTGATCCCGCTGGTCGAAATTGTCGGCGGAGCCAGGACTTCCGAGGAGACAATCCTGCGCGCAGCGGAATTCTATACGTCGATCGGGCGACGGACGGTGCGGGTCAACAAGGAGATGCCCGGCCACGTCGCAAACCGGCTGCAGGCCGCACTGGCCCGAGAGGTGTATTACCTCGTCGCTGAGGGTGTGGTGAGCGCCGCCGACGTCGACACTGCCCTGTGCTGGGGCCCGGGCCTGCGCTGGGGCGTGATGGGCAACATGATGCTCAATCATCTTGGCGGCGGTCCGGGCGGTATCGAGCACTTCTTCCAGCAGTTCAGCGGCCCGATGACGGCTTGGTGGAAGACCCTCGGCGCGCCGGTGCTGACCCCGGAAGTGCAGCAGAAGCTCATCGCAAGCGTCCACGCGGAGACCGGATCGCGGTCCATCGAGGAGCTGGAGGCGGAGCGGGACGAGATCCTGCTCGGGCTGCTCGAATTGCGTAGAAAAATTTAGTCATTCGAACCCTACGAGGGCACTTTCCAGATGCAGAACCTGATCGTCGGCAAGGCGATCACCGTGTTCAGCGCGTTTATCTGATTCCGCAAGCGAGCCGGCGCGCTTTTCGCCGGCGCGCGAACCAGGAGGAAAGCTCACCATGTCATCGACAATCACGACACCCGCATCTTATTCAGTAGCAGTACCAACCAATTCATATGAAGGATCGGTGACGCTCGAAAACGTCCTGTACGAAAAGCGCGGCTCGATCGCGTACGTGACCGTCAACCGCGCCGAGGTGCTCAACGCCCTGAACATGCAGACATGGAAGGATCTTCGAATGGCATTCGAGGATGCACGCGAGGACGCTACCGTGCGCGGTGTCATTCTCACCGGAGCGGGCGACAAGGCATTCATCGCCGGCGCCGACATCGGCGAGCTCGCGCACGCGAGTTCGATCGAAGCGGAACAGGCGAGCCGCTTCGGGCAAGAAGTGCTCGACCTGATCGAGAACCTTGGCAAACCCGTGGTTGCGGCGATCAACGGCTTCGCACTCGGCGGCGGCTGCGAGACGGCAATGGCGTGCGCCCTCCGCATCGCCGTGGAGCACGCGAGGTTCGGCCAGCCCGAGGTCAAGCTGGGATTGCTGCCCGGCGGTGGCGGCACGCAGCGGCTGCCGCGCCTCATCGGAAAGGGCCGCGCGCTCCAGCTCATTTTGTCCGGAGAGGCCATCAGCGCACAGGAGGCTTATCGCATCGGGCTCGTCAACGAGGTCGTTCCGGCAGCCGATCTCATCCCGCGTGCGGAAGCCATCCTGAAGATGATCGCGGCGAACGCGCCTGTCGCTGTGCGGTTATCGCTCGACGCGGTGAACCACGGATTGAACGCGAGCCAGAGCGAGGGCCTCGCCCTCGAAGCCTCCTACTTCGGACTGTGCGCCGGGACGGAGGACAAGAAGGAAGGCACGTCCGCCTTCCTCGAAAAGCGCGCCCCGCAGTTCCAGGGGCGGTGAAGCCAGCACGACGAATCAGGAGAGATTCAATGGCAAGCGACAACATCTTTTCCGAACTGAAGGTGGTTGACTTTTCGAGCTTCGTCGCGGCGCCCGGCGCTGCCGTGATCCTGTCGGACTTCGGCGCCGACGTCATCAAAGTCGAACCGCCGGGCGGTGACCCCTGGAGGCGTGGCCACAAGATTGCACCGCAGCCGGCGGCGGATGATCCCTATCAGTGGCATCTCGCCAACCGTAACAAGCGCAGCATCGCGCTCGACCTGAAGTCGCCCGACGCCCATCGGGTCCTCCAGCAGCTGGTCGCGTGGGCCGACGTATTCATCGTCAATACGCCGCATCCCGCACGCAAGAAATTGAAGCTCGAATACGACGATGTGGTGCGCTGGAACCCGCGCCTGATCTATGCGGATCTCACCGGCTTTGGCGAAAGCGGGCCGGATGCCGCCATGCCCGGCTTCGATATCACGGCATTCTGGGCGCGTAGCGGCCTGTTGTCGATGACGCGCGACGCCGGCGCGCCGCCGACCTGGCCGGTGGCCGGAAGCGGCGATAACGCGACGGCACTCGGAATCTATGCGGCGATCGTCACGGCGCTCTACCGCCGCGAGCGCACCGGCAAAGGATCTTATGTCACGACTTCGCTCCTGGCTTCAGGCGTCTGGTCGGCAAGCGTTGCGATCCAGGCCGCTTTGGTCGGCGCGAAGTTTGCCGCGCCGCACGATCGCAAGCATCCGGCGAATGCGGCGCTCAACGTGTACCGCGCCTCCGACGGCACCTGGTTCGTTCTCGTCGTCACGCCCGACAAGCTGGCCGCCGTCGCGACCGCCATCGGTCGCCAGGATCTACTGGCAGATGCACGGTTTTCCGATCCGGCGAAGCTGACGGCGAATATGCCGCAGCTCACGGCAATCCTCGACGATCTCTTCGCCGAGCAGCCGATGGAGCACTGGCACGAGGTTTTCGGCAGTGCACACGTCACGTACGGCGCCGTGCGCGGACCACAGGAAGTGGTCCAGGATCCGCAGTTGCGCGCGAACGATGTCATCGTTCCGCTCGAAGGCGCCGGCGGCAAGCTGACCGAAACGATCAGCAATCCGCTTCAGGTGCATGGTGTCGACAAGGTTCCGGCGCGGCGCGCGCCCGACCTCGGTGAGCACTCCGAAGACATCCTTCGGGAACTGGGATTCGACGCGCAGGACATCGATGGCCTGCGCGCGAGCGGCGCGGTGCCGAAAGTCAACGAACATGCAGCGTGACACAGCGACCTGACACAGTGAAAGGAGCAGCAATGAGCGACATCATCACCGAGCGTACCGGCAATATCCTGCAGGTCGCCTTCAATCGTCCCGAGAAGAAGAACGCCATGACCGGAGGCATGTACACGCGCCTGGCGGATATCTTCAACGAGGCCGCCGACGATGACGAAATCCGAGTCGTGCTTTGGCATGGCACCGGCAAGGCGTTCTGTGCAGGCAACGATATCGAGGATTTCCTCAAGTACCCGCCGCGGCCGGGTGATTTTCCGCAGGGCCGCTTGATAGAGGCGCTGATCAGGTTCGACAAGCCGATCGTCGTGGCCGTCCAGGGTGCAGCGATCGGTGGTGGAACCACCATGCTGACCCACTGCGATTTCGTCTACGCGGGAGAGAGCGCGAAGTTTCAGATGCCGTTCATCAACCTGGGCGTGGTACCGGAATTCGGATCGAGCTTTTCGGTACCGGCACGCGTGGGCCACCTCCGGGCAGCGGAATTGTTCCTGCTTGGCGAGCCTTTCACTGCCGCACGGGCGGTGGAGCTTGGGCTCGCGACTCGCGTCGTACCCGACGCCGATCTGCTCGCGACGGCCACCGAAACGGCACTGAAGCTGGCGGCAAAACCGGTCAGCGCGCTTCAGGCGAGCAGGCGGCTCATCAGGCAGGCGTCGATTGGCCCGCTCAAAGAGGCCGTGGAGAGCGAAAACCAGGCGTTCATGGTGCACGTGAGCTCGGCGGACGCCAAGGAAGCACTCTCTGCCTTCCTTGAGAAGCGTCCGCCCAACTTTGCGAAGAGCTCGACGCACGAGGAGGCCGAATAGTCCGTACTCGACCTGCACACGTCCCAGACAGGCAAGGAATCCGACGGCGTCATTGTTGATGTTGGACGTGACGCCTGTCGAATCGACCACACGTCCGAACGAGATTCATATGTTGACCGACATTCAACGCGACATCATCAAGACCACTGTTCCGCTGCTGGAAACTGGTGGCGAAGCACTGACCAGACACTTCTACAAGCTGATGCTCGACGGGTATCCGCAGGTGCGCCCGCTATTCAACCAGACTCACCAGGCCAGTGGCTCCCAGCAACGCGCGCTTGCCAACGCCGTGCTCACGTACGCGCGCAACATCGACCACCTCGAGGCGCTCGGTCCGCTTGCCACACGGATCGTGAGCAAGCACGTTGCACTGCAGATCCAGCCCGAGCACTACCCGATCGTGGGTGCCTGTCTGCTGCGTGCGATCCGTGAGGTGCTGGGCCCGGACGTCGCGACCGACGCAGTCATCGAGGCATGGGGTGTGGCCTACCAGCAGCTTGCCGATATGCTGATGAGCGCCGAGCGTCAAGCTTACGACGCGCTGGCCAGCGCGCCGGGAGGATGGCGAGGTGAACGAGCGTTCCGCGTGGTCCGCAAAGTCCCCGAGAGCGCCGAAATCTCCTCGTTTTACCTGGAGCCAGTCGATGGCGGTCCGATACTCGACTTCATCCCTGGCCAGTACATCGGGCTTCGCCTGAACGTGAACGGCTCGGAAATCCGCCGAAACTATTCGCTGTCGGCCGCGCCCAACGGACGTAGCTACCGGATCAGCGTCAAGCGCGAGCCCGAAGGCGTCGCGTCCAACTTCCTTCACGACGAGGTGGCGATTGGAAGCACGCTGGCGCTCTTCCCACCTGCTGGCGAATTCACCCTCCGTGATAGTGACAAGCCCCTTGTACTCATCAGTGGTGGCGTGGGAATCACGCCAACGCTGGCCATGGCCGAAGCGGCTTTGCACCACAGCGAACGAGGTGTCATTTTCATCCACTACGCGCGCAATGCGCTGGTGCACGCTTTCGTCGATGTAGTCAACGCATGGCATGCTCGTTTTCCACGGTTTCAATCCTACGTCGTATATGAAGATACCCAAACACGGGAAGCGCGCATTCCGGACGCGGTAGGCCGGCCAACCCTGGAGCAGCTGCGGCACTGGCTTCCGGCCGACGGCGACTTCGACGCCTATTTCCTCGGGCCGAAGCCGTTCATGGCGTTCATCAAGCGGACGCTGCGCGAACTGGGCGTACCCGAGGACAGAAGCCGATACGAGTTCTTCGGCCCCGCCGAAGAACTGAACTGAGATGCGAATCGGCCTGCCCCAACAAGGGCGGCCAAGCCGCCATTGACAGCGGCAAGCCGTTGCCCGACGTAGAGCGGGTGATGCTCGCCATAACGCACGCAGGCTCTGCGCCGCTACGCGGTGACGCCGGAGCGCGCTTCAAGCGGGCGGCGCTCGATTCCGTATGCGCGGTTGGTTCATCGATCAATCGGGGCACGAAGGTCTGGTATTTGAGTCGAGCAGCCGCTTGAATGACCCTCTAAACGCAAAGATGAATGGCCGTAGATGGCCGAACGCCGACGGTCTGCCCCGCGTTCCCGGCTGAACCTCGATGAACCTTATTCTTGGACGCCATGCTCACGAGGACAAAGCACGTAGGCGCGGCGATGGCTTACGCTGAATCGCATAGGAACGGCAAAATCGCAGGTGTGAATCTCGCCAGATTGCCCACGACGTACCTTGCCTAGCGGTGTCGTTTCCGGACCCGGGAAATCGTCGTGGCGGAAGGCAGCAGGAGTCGAACCTACCCGGGAGTGTCTGACACCCCCAACCGGATTTGAAGTCCGGCCGCACCACCGGATGCGAATGCCTTCCTCGGGGAAAAAACGAGCGCCTACACCGTGACATCGAGCCAACCGCTATCGGGGCGCAGGAGGTGGAGATCGCGGTGGAAGCGAGTATACCCAACGCGATCGAAGAACTCGAGAATCTGGATCGCGCGCTTGCGGCCGAGCCCCGTCGCATCGCGAAACGTCGCCGCATCGACGCCGCCCGCACGCGCGTGCGCGAGTTGCGCGACGAGTCCCGCCAGTTCCCGCACCACGTCCGCGTGATAGAACAGGTCGCGCACGACCTGATGCACGTCGCCGCGCCGTGCCAGCTTGCGCAACAGCGCGCGGACGGCATCTTCGGCCGCACCGGTCGTGCCGGCGAGATCGCGCACCCACGGCGGATCGAAACGTCCGGCGCTGACGAGCGGCAGCAGTCTTTGCGCGAGCGCTTCCTCGCGCGCATCGAGACGCACCGCATGCGACGGCAGATGCAGCCACGGACCGCTTCGCACGATATCGCCGCCGTCGACCAGCGCATCGACGAGCGCGCGCCACAGCACGTTGTCGACGAGCGGCGCAGCCATCCGCCGCAAACGCGCAGCATCGAGCCCCTGCTCGTCCGGCATCCGCTCGTGGTGTGCGCACAGCGTCTCGATCGCCTTTTCCTGCAGCGCCCGCCAGTGCGTCCGCGCGATCACCCAGCCGTCGTTCGACGCGGCACCGTGCCGGCCGATCGCCAGTGCGTCGCCGGGTAGCGTCAGCGCATCCGGCGCGAAACCGGTCAGGTGCGTGAGCGTCGCACGCGGGATGCCGAGCGGCGCCTCGCCGAGCAGCGCATCGAGCCGCCGCTCGTCGACCCATGTCGCGAGCGCGTCGAGCCATGCACGGCGCGCCGGCGTGCGGCGCTTGCGCGCGGGCCCGAACGGATCGAGCACGCGACCGCCGCCGACCGTGTGCGTCGCCTGCGGATTGCGCACGATGAAGCGGTCGCCCGGCAGCGCGAACACCGGCTCGTCGAACACCAGTTGCACGCGCATCCGTTGCCCCGCCGCCATCGCGTCGCCGTCGAGCAGCGCGATGTGTGCGACGCGATGCAGCGTGCCGAGGTGAACGTGCAGCGGCGCCCAGTGCGTGAGCGTGAGCGCTGCGTCCGCGAGCAGCGTCAGCTCGACGTCGAGCCGCGGTGACGTCGCGACGAGCCGCGCATCCGCCACCGTGTCGCCGCGCGCGACGTCGGCCTTGTCGACACCGGCCAGGTTCAGCGCGCAGCGCTCGCCCGCGCGACCGGCGTCGACCGCGCGATTCTGCGCATGAATGCTGCGCACGCGCGCCGCGTCGCCGGTGCGCACGACCGCAAGCGTGTCGCCGGTCTTCACCTGGCCCGCAAACGCGGTGCCGGTCACGACCGTGCCCTGCCCCGCCAGCGTGAACACGCGATCGACCGCAAGCCGGAACAGCCCGTCGTCGCGGCGCG
This sequence comes from Burkholderia sp. MR1-5-21, assembly GCF_053427715.1. Classification (NCBI taxonomy): domain Bacteria; kingdom Pseudomonadati; phylum Pseudomonadota; class Betaproteobacteria; order Burkholderiales; family Burkholderiaceae; genus Burkholderia; species Burkholderia sp. MR1-5-21. Next base: position 54,232 of record NZ_JBSAXD010000035.1, on the reverse strand, counting down.
CGCGCCAGTGACACGCCGCGTCGAACAGGTGGCGCTTGAGCGCCGCGACACCCGAATCGTCCGCGACGGTCGCGCACGTGTCGAAGATCGGCGCGTCGGCCAACGTGGAATCGTGCAGCCATGCGGCGATCTCGTCGCGCACCTGCGCGCGGCGCGCGGCGTCGACGCGATCGCATTTCGTCAGCGCGACCGCGCCGTGCGTGACGCCGAGCAGCTGCAGGATCGCGAGATGCTCGCGCGTCTGCGGCATCACGCCGTCGTCGACGGCGATCACGAGCAGCGCGAAGTCGATTCCGCACGCGCCGGCCGCCATCGTATGAATCAGCTTCTCGTGCCCGGGCACGTCGATCAGGCCGAGCACGTCGCCATTGTCGAGCGGCGCATACGCATAGCCGAGCTCGATCGAGATGCCGCGCGCCTTCTCTTCCTTCAGGCGGTCGGTATCGACGCCCGTCAGTGCGCGCACCAGCGTCGTCTTGCCGTGGTCGATGTGTCCCGCAGTGCCGACGATCATGCAGCCGGCTCCGCGACGCGCGTGCATTGCGCGACGAATGCCGCTTCGTCGGCGGCCTCGAGGCAACGCAGGTCGAGCCGCAGCGCGCCGTCCGCGACGCGCCCGAGCACCGGCCGCGGCCACGCGCGCAGCCGCTTCTCGAGCTGCGCGAGCGCGCGGCCGCCGCGCTTGCCGTCCGGCGTGCGCACGACGAGCCCGGCGCTCGGCAATTGATCGACCGGCAGCGCGCCGCTGCCGATCTGGCTGAACATCGGCTCGACGCTGACCATGTAGCCGCTGCCGACCGCGGCCTGCAGCGCCGGGGCCACGCGCGCGGCAGCGTCGGCGATGTCCTGCCGCGGCCGCGTCAGCAGGCGCAGCGTCGTCAGCCGCTCGCGCAGGAACTCCGGCGCCTGGTACAGGCGCAGCACGGGTTCGAGCGCGGCGAGCGTCAGCTTGCCGACGCGCAGCGCGCGTTTCAGCGGATGCCGGTTGATTTTCGCGATCAGCGCGCGGTCGCCGACGATCAGGCCGGCCTGCGGCCCGCCGAGCAGCTTGTCGCCGCTGAACGTGACAACGTTTGCGCCGCCGGCCACAGTTTCGCGCACGGTGGTCTCGTGCGGCAGGCCCCATTGCGTGAGGTCGGCGAGCACGCCGCTGCCGAGATCGACGGCAACCGGAAGCCCGTGCTCGCGCGCGAGCGGCGCAAGCTCCGGCAGCGTCACTTCCTTCGTGAAGCCGCTGATCGCGTAGTTGCTGCAGTGCACCTTCATCAGCAGCGCGGTACGCGGGCCGATCGCGTCCGCGTAGTCGTGCAGGTGCGTGCGGTTGGTCGTGCCGACTTCGCGCAGCCGCGCGCCTGCGCGGCTCATGATGTCGGGAATCCGGAACGCGCCGCCGATCTCGACGAGCTCGCCGCGCGACACGATCACCTCGTGCCGCGCCGCGAGCGCCGACAGCGTCAGCAGCACCGCGGCCGCGTTGTTGTTGACGACGGTCGCGGCCTCGGCGCCCGTCAGTTCGCACAACAGCGCGTCGACGAGGCTGTCGCGGTCGCCGCGGCGGCCCGTCGCCAGGTCGAATTCGAGACTCACCGGCTGCGTGAGCGCCACGACCACCGCGCGCACGGCGTCGTCGGGCAGCAGCGCGCGCCCGAGGTTGGTGTGCAGCACCGTGCCCGTCAGGTTGAACACCGCACGCATCGCGCTCGCGCTTTGCGCGGCGAGCGTGCGGGCGACGGCGGCGGCAATGCGCGCTTCGTCGAGCGGCTCGGCCGCCGACGGATCATGCTGTGCGGCGGTTCGCCAGCGTTCCAGTTCCGCGCGCACCGCGTTCAGCACGCGCGTGCGGCCGTATTCGTCGAGCACCGGCTGAAGTGGCGCAGACGACAGCACGCGCTCGACGGACGGCACGCGCGCGAGTACGGCATTCAATTCGTTCAGGCCTGGTTCGGTCACTGGTTTTGGTCTCCCGTCCCCCGCAAAGGCATCATTCTTCCCGCGACACGTCCGGCCACAGCAGCGGGTTCGGCGAACTGCGCTGGTAGCCGGCCTCGTTCATCAGCAGGTCGAGCGTGAGGCTCGCGAGATCGTCCGCGAGCGGCTCGAAATCGTAGTCCTTTTCCTGGTAGCCGATCTTGCGGTATGTCTTGCATTCGTCGCACGATTCGGCCTTGACGGCTTCGCTGCCGCCCTCGATGCCGTGATACGCGATGCCCTTCGTCGAATCGCAGTGCGAACACTTGGTGCGCACCATGTGCCATTCGGTCGCACACAGCCCGCACTGCAGGAAGCGGTAGCCCTCGAACGGGCCGCCGATGCGCACGACGCTCGCGACCGGGTGCGTGCCGCACACCGGGCACAGCCCCGGCTGGTCGAGGAACGGCACGTCGGCCGGCAGGGTGCGGCTCGCGAGGTCGGTCCAGACGATCTGCAGCGCCGCCGTCAGGAACGGCGCGGTGGCCGGGTCGACCTCCGCGAAGCGCAGCGCGAGGATCGCATCGGCCTGCGCATCGAGTTCGGCGGGCGCCATCAGGCGCATCCGGTCCAGCAGCTTCGCGAGCGACGGATTCACGAGCCCCGCGCGCTCGACGCGGTCGACCAGGTCGTGCAGCACGTCGCGCCATTGCGGGTCGCGTTCGCCGGACAGCGCCGGTACGAGCGGCATCGAATGCTGCTGCGCACGCGCGATCGCCTCCGTCGACGGCATCTGCGTCGCGCATTCCTGCAGCAGCGCGTGCTGCGCGTCGGCGACGACGGCCATCAGCCGCAGGTAGCCGCCGATCGGGTTCAGATCGGCGAGCTGGCGCAGGCGCGCGGCGCGCGCCGAAAAAATCGTTGCGCGCTCCGGCAGGCGGAAGCGCGGGATCGCCGAACGATCGAGCGCCGCGATATCGTTCGGTTCGAGAATGCGTTGTGTCACGATTGTGTCTTCCAAAAAAACAAGCGCCGACATTTCGGCGCTTTCGGCGATTCCGACGACTGGACGGGGCGGCACGCCGCCCCGTTCTGGTGCGCTACTTCACGCTTTCACGGAACCATTTCGGGTGGTGCTTGCGCGCCCAGCCGAGGGTCACCGTGCCGCGCACCATCGCCCGGATCGAGCCCTTGATCCACAGCGCCGCATAGATATGCGTGACGATGCCGACAATCAGCACGAACGCCGCGACGGCATGGACCACTGCCGCGACCCGGATCACCCCGATCGGGAAGTAGAACGAGAAATACCGTCGCCAGATGACGATGCCCGACAGCAGCAACAGCGCGAGGCACGCCATCATCGCGAAGAATAGCAGTTTCTGTCCGGCGTTATAGCGTCCGACCTCCGGCAGCCTGTCCTCGCGGTTCGCGAGCACGTCGCCGATCTGGCGCAGCCACTGGCGGTCGTCCTTGTCGAGCAGGTTGTGGTGCCAGTAGCGTACCGCCATCACCGCGAACGACACGAACATCACCAGGCCGACGAACGGATGCAGGATCCGGGTCCACTGGCCGCCGCCGAACAGCACGGACAGCCAGAACATCGACGGATGAAACATCGCGAGCCCGGACAGCGCGAGCAGCACGAACGAGATCGCGGTGATCCAGTGGTTCGTGCGCTCGTTCGCCGTGTAGCGGACGATCAGGTTGGGGTCGTCGTGCTTCATTTCGCGTCCTCCTTGATGCGTCGCGCTTCATCCCGGGCGGCGACTTCGTCCTCGTCGCTCACTTCGTTCGGGCCGACCCGTATGTAGTGGAAGAAGCCCGCGAGCGCCGTCAGCGCGATGCCCGCAACCGCGAGCGGCTTCGCGAAACCCTTCCACAGGCTCACCATCGGGCTGATCGTCGGGTTGTCCGGCAGCCCGTGGTACAGCGACGGCTTGTCCGCGTGGTGCAGCACGTACATCACGTGCGTGCCGCCGACGCCCTGCGGATCGTACAGCCCCGCATGCTCGAAGCCGCGCTCCTTCAGGTCCTCGATCCGCTCGGCCGCGTGCCGCTTCATGTCCTCCTTGGTGCCGAACACGATCGCGCCCGTCGGGCAGGTCTTCACGCAGGCCGGTTCCTGGCCGACCGCGACGCGGTCGGAACAGAGCGTGCATTTGTACGCGCGATGATCCTGCTTCGAGATCCGCGGAATGTTGAACGGGCAGCCGGTCACGCAGTAGCCGCAGCCGATGCAGTTCTCCTCGTGGAAATCGACGATCCCGTTGTTGTACTGCACGATCGCACCCGGCGCCGGGCACGCCTTCAGGCAGCCCGGATCCTCGCAGTGCATGCAGCCGTCCTTGCGGATCAGCCATTCGAGGTGGCCGTCCGGGTTCTCGTACTCGGCGAACCGCATCACCGTCCACGAATGCTCGGACAGATCGGCCGGGTTGTCGTACACGCCGACGTTCGTGCCGATCTCGTCGCGCAGGTCGTTCCACTCCATGCACGCGGTCTGGCACGCCTTGCAGCCGATGCACTTCGACACGTCGATCAGCTTCGCGACGCTGCCCGTCACCGGCTCGCGCGCGGTGGGCGGCGGCGTGGTGGCGGCCGAGACGCGCTTGATATCCAGCGATTGCAATGCCATCTCCGCCCCCTTACGCCTTTTCGACCTTCACCAGGAACGACTTGAATTCCGGCGTGTACGAGTTGCCGTCGCCCACGGACGGAGTCAGGGTGTTCGCGAGATAGCCGGGTTTCGTCAACCCCTTGAAGCCCCAATGCAACGGGATGCCGACCGTCTGCACCTTCTTGCCGTCGACCGTCAGCGGCTTGATCCGCTTCGTGACGAGCGCGACCGCGACGATGTGCCCGCGGTTCGACGACACCTTCACGCGCTCGCCGTGCGCGACGCCGACCTCCTTCGCGAGCTCCTCGCCGATCTCGACGAATTGCTGCGGCTGGATGATCGAGTTCAGCCGCGCGTGCTTCGTCCAGTAGTGGAAGTGCTCGGTCAGCCGGTAGGTCGTCGCGACGTGCGGGAACTGGTCGACCTTGCCGAACGCCGCCCGGTCGTCCGGGAACACGCGCGCGGCCGGGTTGTTCAGCGCCTGCGGATTGTTCGGATGGAACGGGTTCGCGGCGAGCGGCGTTTCAAACGGTTCGTAGTGCTCGGGGAACGGGCCTTCGTTCATCCCGGCGCGCGCGAAGAAGCGGGCGACGCCCTCCGGGTTCATGATGAACGGGCCCATCCCGTTCTCGGGCGGCTCGTCCACCTTGAAGTCCGGCACGTCGGGGCCAGTCCATGCGCTGCCGTTCCACCCGATCAGCTTGCGGGTCGGGTCGAACGGCTTGCCGGACGGATCGCACGATGCGCGGTTGTACAGGATCCGCCGGTTCGCGGGCCACGCCCACGCCCAGCCGAGCGTCTGGCCGATGCCGGTCGGATCCGCGTTGTCGCGCCGCCCCATCTGGTTGCCGGCCTGCGTCCACGCGCCGCAGAAGATCCAGCAGCCGCTCGAGGTCGATCCGTCGTCCTTCAGCTGCGCGAAGCCCGCGAGCTGCTCGCCGTTCTTCACGAGCGTCTTCGACGGATCCTTCGGATCGGGCAGATCGGCGAGCGCGCGGCCGTTGTACTCCATCGCGAGCTCTTCGGGGGTCGGGCTTGCCGGGTTCGCGTACGGCCAGGTCAGGTTGACGATCGGATCGGGATACTTGCCGCCGTCCTTCCGGTACGCGTCGCGCATCCGCAGGAACAGCCCCGACATGATCTCGAGGTCGCTCTTCGCCTCCCCCGGCGGCTCCGCGCCCTGCCAGTGCCACTGCAGCACGCGGCCGGAGTTCACGAGCGAGCCGCGCTCCTCCGCGAAGCACGACGTCGGCAGCCGGAACACCTCGGTCTGGATCTTCGACGCATCGACGTCGTTGAACTCGCCGTGGTTCTTCCAGAACTCGGAGGTCTCGGTCGCGAGCGGATCCATGATCACGAGCCACTTCAGCTTCGCGAGCGCCGCGGCCGTCTTCACCTTCGACGGCGCCGCCGCGAGCGGGTTGAAGCCCTGGCAGATGTAGCCGTTCATCTTGCCGGCGTACATCAGCTCGATCGTCTGCAGCAGGTCGTACTGCTTGTCGAGCTTCGGCAGGTAGTCATAGCCCCAGTTGTTCCCGGCGTTCGCCGCGTCGCCCCACCACGACTTCATGAAGCTGACGTGGAACGCCTTGTAGTTCCTCCAGTAGCTCAACTGGTTCGGCCGCAGCGGTTGCTGCGTGCGCGTCTTGATGTAGCCGTCGAAATCCTGCTCGGCCTGCGTCGGCAGCGTCATGTAGCCGGGCAGCAGGTTCGACATCAGCCCGAGGTCGGTGAGCCCCTGGATGTTCGAATGGCCGCGCAGCGCGTTCATCCCGCCGCCCGCGATGCCGATGTTGCCGAGCAGCAGCTGCACCATCGCGCCGGTGCGGATCATCTGCGCGCCGATCGAGTGGTGGGTCCAGCCGAGCGCGTACAGGATCGTGCCGGCGCGGCCGGGCACGGCCGTCGTCGCGAGCATCTCGCAGACCTTCAGGAACGTGTCCTTCGGCGTGCCGCACACCTGCTCGACCATCTCGGGCGTGTAGCGCGCGTAGTGCGTCTTCAACAGGTTGTACACGCAGCGCGGATGCGAGAGCGTCGGGTCGACCTTCACGAAGCCGTCGTCGCCGCGCGCGTAGTCCCAGCTCGACTTGTCGGGATACGCGTACTTGTCCGCGTCGTAGCCGGAATAGATGCCGTCGTCGAACGCGAAATCGTCGCGCACGATGAACGTGAAGTCCGTGTAGTTCTTCACGTACTCATGCTGGATCTTGTCGTTCGTCAGCAGGTAGTTGATCACGCCGCCGAGGAACGCGATGTCCGTGCCGGTGCGAATCGGCGCATAGTAGTCCGCCACGGAGGCGGTGCGCGTGAAGCGCGGATCGACGACGATAAGCCGCGCCTTGCGGTGCGCCTTCGCTTCGGTCACCCACTTGAAGCCGCACGGATGGGCCTCGGCTGCATTGCCGCCCATCACGAGAATCACGTCCGCGTTCTTGATGTCGACCCAGTGGTTCGTCATCGCTCCACGGCCAAACGTCGGGGCAAGACCTGCCACCGTCGGGCCATGTCAGACACGCGCCTGGTTGTCGAATGCGAGCATCCCCATGCTGCGGACGGTCTTGTGGGTCAGGTAGCCGACCTCGTTGCTGCCCGCCGACGCGGCCAGCATGCCGGTCGTGAGCCAGCGGTTGACCTTCGAACCGTCCTCGGCCGTCTCGACGAAGTTCGCGTCGCGGTCGGCCTTCATCAGCTTCGCGATCCGGTCGAGCGCGTCGCTCCACGAGATGCGCGCCCACTTGTCCGAACCCGGCGCACGGTATTCCGGATGCGTCAGGCGGCTCGGGCTGTGGATGAAGTCGATCAGGCTCGCGCCCTTCGGGCACAGCGTGCCGCGGTTGACCGGGTGGTCGGGATCGCCTTCGATATGGATGATGCTCGCTTGCGCGTTCTTCGCGCCGTCGCCGAGGCTGTACATCAGGATGCCGCAGCCGACGGAGCAGTATGGACAGGTGTTGCGCGTTTCGACGGTGCGCGCCAGCTTGTATTGACGGACCTCGGCGAGCGCTTCGGTCGGCGAGAAGCCCATCAGGGCCAGACTCGATCCGGCGAGCGACGTGGCCGTCACTTTCAGGAACTGGCGCCGGGACATTTGTAGCATGATGGTCTCGGCTTTATCGTGGGGGGTAATTGAAAGGAATTATAGACAGTTCGCGCAACTATGATTAGTTCTTCACATCAATTCTGATTTGTCCGATTCGCAGCGATTGCCGGCATTCCGCGGCGTCGCGCCCCGACATTCGATGAAACCACCGATCCTCCCCGTTCAGGAAGCAACACGTGTTGCAAAACGACAGGCCAACTGGGCGCTGATCGCGTTCAGGCGCTTTTCATCCGACCGCTGCTCGGCGATGGCCGCGAGCATCGCGTTCTTTTCCGCGTTCTCGCTCGCGCCGATGCTCGTGATGGTGATCGCGGTGGCCGGCTGGTTCTATGGCGACGACGCCGCGCGCGGCCAGGTGTTCGAGCAGGCGCACCAGCTGATCGGCAACGATGCCGCGACGAGCGTGCAGACCATCGTACAGAACGCGCACCGCAGCGCCGGGCGCGGCGGCGTCGCCACGCTGATCTCGTTCGCCGCGCTGGCGATCGGCGCGTCTGCGACGTTCGCGTCGCTGAACACCGCGCTCAGCGTGATCTGGCCGGCGACCGAAAGCCGCTGGTCGAGCGTCCTCGGCCTCGTGCGGGTGCGCCTGGTCTCGTTCGGGCTCGTGCTCGGCGTCGCGTTCCTGCTGATCGTGTCGCTCGTGCTCGACACCGCGATCACGTTCGTCGGTACGTGGCTGTGGGGCGATTCGCCCTACATCGCGATCACCAACGTGCTGCAGTTCGTCGTCGGCATCGCCGTGCTCGCCGGCGCGTTCGCCGCGCTGATGAAGTTCCTGCCGGACGCGCGCGTCGCGTGGCGCGACGCCGCGATCGGTGGCAGCGTGTCCGCGGTCCTGTTCTCCGGCGGCAAGAAGTTGTTCGCGCTGTATCTCGCGCACGCGGGCACCGCGAGCGCGTTCGGCGCGGCCGGGTCGTTCGCAGTGCTGCTGATGTGGCTGTACTTCTCGGCCGCGGTGCTGCTGCTCGGCGCGGAATTCGCGGCGGCCCGCGGCGCCGTGCATGCGCGCACCGACGCGGCCGCCGGCGACCGGCCGCCCGGAACCTGATCCGCCTCAATCCGCCGGCTGACGCAGGGCACGGTTGCCGACTTACGCGAGCGGCGCGGTTTCCGCAATCCCGTTTTTCACGCCCTGAGCCGCAGGCTCGCGCACGCTTCCGTACGCGTTTACACCCACTGAGCCCGAGCACGCGATCGCAAACGTTTGCGCGCCCCCGATTCTTGCCGCGAAAGCACGAAATCCTGCTGCGTCGCGCGCGGCTCGCCAGCCGCCACAACAATCGCAACGCAACATTTGTCAACTATTCCAAAAAAAGCAATATTCGTTGATGTCCTTGATATATATGGATTTTTCTACGCTGTGATATTTTCGAGACACTTTATTTTTTGACCTTTCTTGCCCGGTTGGCACTGCGCTATTCTCCAATCCGCAACAAATAACGAAACATGAATCACTGCGTGGAGAAACTCAACGATGAAGAAACTCGCACTGTCTACCCTCTCGCTCGCCCTGCTGGGCGCCGCCGGCGCTGCTCACGCTCAATCCAGCGTGACGCTGTACGGCGTGATCGACACGTCGATCGCATGGGTTCATGGCAATGACGGCCAGGCCAACAACTCGTGGCAAATGCTGTCGGGCAACCTGCAGGGCAGCCGCTGGGGCCTGAAGGGCGCCGAAGATCTGGGCGGTGGCCTGAAGGCAATCTTCCAGTTGGAAAACGGCTTTGATCCGGGCACGGGCCACCTGAACCAGGGCGGCCGCATGTTCGGCCGTCAGGCATACGTCGGCCTGGAAAGCGCGCAGTACGGTACGCTGACGCTCGGCCGCCAGTACGACCCGGTCGTCGACCTGGTCCAGGCTGTCACGGCTGACAACTACTTCGGCAGCACGTTCGCAACGCCGGGCGACGTCGACAACAACGACAACAGCCTGCGCGTCAGCAACGCGATCAAGTACACGTCGCCGGTGTTCGCCGGCTTCCAGGCCGAAGCGATGTACGCCCTCGGCGGTGTTGCAGGCAAGACGGGTGCAGGCCAGACCTGGTCGGTCGCAGCCGCATACAACAACGGCCCGGTCGGCGTTGCTGCAGGCTACTTCTATGCGAACAACCCGTCGCCGACGACCGCTGGCCTCCGCACGGGCTGGGGTTCGACGACGTCCGACAATATCATCGACGGCCCGATCAACTCGGGTTACGTGACGGCGAAGTCGATCGCGATCGCTCAGGTTGCTGGCCAGTACGTGATCGGCCCGGTGACGGTCGGCCTCGGCTACAGCAACGCGCAGTACAAGCCGGACGCGTCCTCGGGCTTCGGCTCGACCGAGAAGTACAACACGGGCCGCGCGTTCGCGACGTACCAGGTCACGCCGCCGCTGCTGCTGGGCCTCGGCTACTCGTACACGAAGTCGAGCGGCGACACGGACGCCAAGTACCACCAAGTGTCGCTCGGCGCGGACTACTCGCTGTCGAAGCGCACGGACGTGTACCTGGTCGGCGCATACCAGCACGCGAGCGGCACGCAGCTCGTCAACGGCGTGCAGCAAAGCGCGCAAGCGTCGATCGGCTCGTACGGCTTCGCCGGCAAGAGCTCGGCCGAACTGGTCGCGCTGGGCATGCGCCACAAGTTCTAAAAACGACGTACCCGGCGTGCATGGCGTCTCGCGACGCCATCGCGCCGACCTGGAAAGCCAGTCATCGGTTTCGGCCGTGGCTGGCTTTTTTTTTGGTTCATCGCGGGATCCCGGGGAACGTGGCGCGGACCGTCGGCGATCGGTCCGAAGCGGTCTGCCGAAGCCCGGTCCGACATTGCCGACGATCATTACCTTGGGAATTCTTCCAGTCCGGCGATTTCCGCGCGCGGCCGCGTATTGCCGATCGGCAAGGCGTGACACAATCGGGCCACCGCCAATCCCGACCGCTCTCCATGTTCCGTCACGCGCTGCGGCTCGCCGCCCTGCTTTTGTCCTGGATGACCGCCACCACGGCGCTGGCCGACCCTCAGTACTTCCACAAGATCTTCGCCGGCCGCATCGGCGATCGCTATGCGTTCACGATGGATCTCAAGAATGTCGACGGCAGGCTGACGGGAAGCTATCGCTACGCCGGCAAGCGCAACGACATCTATCTGAGCGGCAAGATCGACCCATCAGGCAGCTTTACGATGGACGAGATCGGAGACGCGGGCAAACACACCGGCACCTTCACCGGCAAGGTGGCCGGCGACACGCTCGGCGGCACCTGGGCATCGGCCCGTGGCGACCGGCAATTGCCCGTTGACGCGCATCAGACCTCGGAAATCATCATCGGCTCGAAGCGCGAGATTCTCACGCAGGCGATCGGCACTTATGTGCTCGATGGCGTCAGCGGCTCGGGGGGTGCCAACGGCATGTGGGATTCATGGCGGGACAAAGGCCGATGGAAATCGAACGTATCGTCCATCGAGATGGCGCGCCGCGAGTTCTCGGACGTGAGCCTGACGAACGAGGACCTGCACCGGCTCGACAGCATGACGGTCACCGTGGACGCCTCGCTCGCCGCGCGCCTGAGCGTCGACGGCAAGGTGCTGCTGTCGATCCCGTATCGCGACTCGGGCATGCAGTACGAGATCAGCCAGCCCCACAACAGCGTAGTCGAGGATGACCTGAAGACGCTGTCGCCCGCCACCACCGTCCATGACGAGCATCTCTACCTGCTCGCCCGCGACGCGATCGATTTCGTGCCGGCGATGTCGGGCAACTACCTGCCCGACGACGGCGTGGACGTCGTGACGGTCAGCTATGCCGTCGTCGACAAGACCTTCGACGTCTACCTGCGAGACGGCAACTGCTGCGGCGGCACCGTGTTCACCTTCAGGCGCAAGGGCCGATGACGGCACCGCATCATGCGCCTCCAGTCGAGGCCAGGGGCAGCGGCGGCGTCAGAGCTCACCTGAATGGCCGCTGATGAGAAATGTTTACGACCGTTGAGTGGCGGTAAGCGACATCCACGGAATTCCACGAAGTGCATTTTTTGGATGGTGCCGGCGTGGTGGCTCGGAGCCCTCTCCCCCGAATCGCCCGCATTCCGGCGAGACCACCGCCCGCCACGTGAACCGCGGCACGACGCGCTGCATCGGTCCGACAGCCCCCGCCACGCAACGACCGCACACGCCCTGCGTCCCGGACACGACAGGACGCACATCAAGCGAAGTTTCTGCCGCCGTCGATTTCTACTATACTGGACATAAATTTCATTATGATGGAGCAGACAGTGTCCACGGATAACGATGCCGACACCGACGTCAACGAGCGCATCGCACGCCGCGTGCGCGAATTGCGGGCCATGCGCGGCCATACGCTCGACGCGCTGGCCGCGCGCTGCGGCGTCAGCCGGTCGATGATCTCGCTGATCGAGCGCGGCGCCGCGAGCCCGACGGCGGTCGTGCTGGACAAGCTCGCCGTCGGCCTTGGCGTATCGCTTGCCAGCCTGTTCGACGGCGAACCCGAAGGCGTGCCGGCCCAGCCGCTCGCGCGGCGCGCGCAGCAATCGCACTGGCGCGATCCGGCGTCCGGCTACGTGCGGCGCAATCTGTCGCCGCCCGGCTGGCCCTCGCCGATCCAGCTCGTCGAGGTGAATTTCCCGCCTGGCGCGCGCGTCGCGTACGAGACGGGCGGGCGCGACGCCACCGTGCACCAGCAGGTCTGGGTACTCGACGGGCGCATCGACGTCACGCTCGGCGATCAGTGCCACGAGCTTCGCGAAGGCGACTGCCTGGCGATGCGGCTCGATCAGCCGATCGTCTTCAGCAACCCCGCGTCCCGTTCGGCGCGCTACGTCGTGGTTCTTTGCGACGGGCTTGCTGCGGCCGGCGCGAAGGGCGCCTGACGGACGCGCATGCGACCGGCGTGAGCGAACGCACGATCGGGCTTGCCGCGACGAACCCGCCACCGCTCATCCGGCATTTCCTCCAGCCAACAGGAGCTTCAATGAACCCCACCAAAACGCACGACGACGTGCGCCTGATCGATTGCAGCGAGGCCGAGCATGCGGCGGCCATCCTCGAGATCCTGAACGACGCCATCGTCAATTCGACGGCCCTTTACGACTACGTGCCCCGCCCGCCGGAGGCAATGGCCGCGTGGTTCGCGGCGAAGCGCGCGGGCGGCTTTCCGGTCGTCGGCGCGGTCGACGCGTCGGGTACATTGCTGGGCTTCGCGAGCTGGGGAACCTTCCGCGCGTTTCCCGCCTACAAGTACACGGTGGAGCACAGCGTGTACGTGCATCACGCACAGCGCGGCCGCGGGCTCGGCGAGCGCCTGCTGCGCGAGCTGATTCGCCGTGCGCGCGACGCGCAGGTGCACGTGCTGGTCGGCTGCATCGATGCGACCAATGCCGGCAGCATCGCGTTGCACACGCGGCTCGGGTTCACGCATGCCGGCACGCTCACGCAGGTCGGTTTCAAATTCGGCCGCTGGCTCGATGCGGCGTTCTACCAGCTCAACCTCGAGACGCCCGCGCAACCGCACGACGGTTGACGCGATTGCATCGCAGCAATTCGGATCACCAACAATGGCGGCGCAAAGAAAAAATCCCCATGCGCTTTCGCGCACGGGGATCGTCGGACACCGCCACAGCCGCCGGCGTATGACTGGCATACGGCCGGCGCCTGTCGCGCCGCACTTGCTTAGGCAGCCGCGTCCTTCAGCTTCTTCAGCGCACGTGCCTTCACGCGCACGCTCGCCGGCTTCGCCGGGAACCAGCGCTCTTCGCCCGTGAACGGATCCTTGCCGAAGCGCTTCTTCTTCGCCGGCACAGCTTGTGCCGTGATCTTCAGCAGACCCGGCAGCGTGAATTCGCCTGCGCCCTTCTTGTGGACCGAGCCCAGCACGACGTTCTCGAGTGCGGCGAGCACTGCCTTGACCGCCTTCACCTCGACAGCTGCGCGCTCAGCGATGTGCACTGCGAGCGATGCCTTGGTGAACTTGTCCTTCAGCGGCGTCGGAGCGGCAGGCGCCTTAGCGACGGCCTTCTTGGCCACTACTTTCTTCGCGGGCGCGGCTTTTTTTGCAGCCACTTTCTTGGCCGGTGCGGCAGCCTTCTTGGCCACCTTTTTTGCGGAAGTCGCCATGTTTCTCCTACCAGGTGTGGTCGTTGGATACATGAAACGCGCAACACGCGCGCTTCAACGCCGGATTCTACAAGCGCCGTGACGCTTCGTGCAGTACTTTTATGCGTTTTCCCGGGGTTTTCCGCAGGTTTTGTTGCGCTTCGCAGACTGCGACGCGGCCCGGCATGCAAAAAACGCCTTCACGTATGCGTCGACTCGCGAATTACGTTCGATATTTGCGCGCCTATACTGGCCTCGCTCAATGCCCGGACGCCCCCATGCGCGAAGCCAGATACGTCAAAGGACTCGACGGCCTGCGAGCCATCGCGGTCATCCTCGTCTTCCTGTCCCACAAAGGCCACGTCCTCGCGATCGACGTGGGCAAGCTCGGCGTGTGGACGTTTTTCTTCATCAGCGGATTCCTGATCGTCGGCGAGCTGCACCGCAACCGGCAGGCGATCGAACACGGAACGCTGACGCGCCGCCATGCGCTCTGTCTGTTTCTCGTCAAGCGCGCGCTGCGGATCTTCCCCGTGTATTACCTGCTGCTCGCGGCGCTCGCGATCGCGCATGCGCTGTTCTACCAGCGCGGCGTGAACCTCGGCCTCGCATGGCATGCAATCTTCCTGTCGAATCTGTGGATCGGCGTCGTCAAGGACGGCTGGCCCGGCTCCACGTCGCACTTCTGGAGCCTCGCCGTCGAGCAGCAGTTCTACCTGGTCGCGCCGCTCACGCTGCTCGCGATGCCCGCGTCACGGCACGTCGCGCTCGGCATTGCAGCAGTCGCGCTCTGCGCGGTCGCGCATCTCGGGCTCTATCTCGCCGATGCGTCGCCGGTGCTGATCTACGCGTTCTCGCCGTGGAATTTCGCGCTGATCGCGCTGGGCGGCATCGGCGCGATGGCCCTCGCCGACCACGGACCGCACGTATTGCGCCGCATTCCGCCGGGCTGGCTCGGCGCCGTGGGCGTCGTGTTCTTCCTCGTGCTGCCCGCGTGCGTCACATTGCCGGATGCGGTCGAGGGGCTCGCCGATCTCGGCCTGTCCGCGTCGCTCGGCTCGCTGCTGCTGTGGATCGTCACCGAGCCCGACCACCCTGCCGTCGCGATGCTCGACTGGGCGCCGCTCATGTATCTCGGCACGATCAGCTACGGCTTCTACCTGTTCCACAACCTGATCCCCGCACACTTCGGCGTGATGCCCGGGCTCTACGATCGTGCGCGGCTGCCGCCGTTCGTGCGGGACGTGCTGCCCGAAATGCTGCAGTTCGCGCTCGCGGTGCTGCTCGCGCATCTGTCCTGGCGTTATCTCGAAAAACGGCTGCTCGACTACAAGAAGCCGGCCGCCGCGCTGCTCGACCGGCATTTCGCGGCACCGCAGCGTTCGTCGGCGCGCTGACGACGGCCGGCCGCGCGCAGGCGCGAATGGACGTGATGCCGTTCGAGTCGTTGACGATGATCGACGAGGCATTCGTCACCGGCCATGAAAGCGGCTGGCGCGTGATCCTGCCGCACGGCTCCGGCGGCAGTGGCGGCTACGTAATCGACCGGGAACGCGAATTCGTCGCGCTGGGCGTGCATTCAATCCGCCGGTGATGCTGTCGAAAGCGCGGCGCGCGCGACTGCCGGATCATCGAGAACGCATACGGACAGCCTATCAATGCCGACGCGAAGCAGCCGTTCTCGTACGCGGACGCGTGCGTCGAACGCGGCGGGACCCTCGGCTACGACGAAAAGGCCGCGGCCGGCGCGCGGAATGCGGTCACGGCGTTCGCCACTGACACGCTCAAGCCGGCCGGCGGCACGCCGGAAACAATCCGCCACGCGCTACCCCGAACCACCCCGAGCGCAGTCCTGCGCCGCCGTCGCCCGCACATGCAAAAATGCCCCGGCGCACGAAGCGGACCGGGGCCAACGGAACAACCACCACCTGAAACGTGACGCGAAGAAACCTTATGCGACGGCAGCCAGCGCGGGCAGACAGGTGCGCAGATACGCCTCGAATTCGCGGCTGACTTCCGGGTGCTGCAGTGCAAGCTCGACGGTCGCCTTGAGGTAGCCGATCTTGCTGCCGCAATCGAAACGCGTGCCGAAGTAGCGGTACGCGAGCACCTGCTCGTGCGCGAGCAGCGACTGGACCGCGTCGGTCAGCTGCAGTTCGCCGCCCGCGCCCGGCTTGATCTTGCGCAGGTGATCGAACAGCGTCGGCATGAACACGTAGCGGCCGACCACGCCGAGATTCGACGGCGCATCCTCGGGCGCGGGCTTCTCGATGATGCCCGACAGCTTGATGATGTCCTCTTCCCACTCGCGGCCTTCGATGACGCCGTACGAACGGCTGTCATCGCGCGCGATCGTTTCGACGCCGATCACCGAGCTGTGATAGTGGTTGAACACGTCGACGAGTTGCTTGAGCACCGGCTGTTCGCCATGCAGCAGGTCGTCGGCGAGAATCACCGCGAACGGCTCGCCGTGCACGAGCTTTTCCGCGCACAGCACCGCATGGCCGAGGCCGAGTGCTTCCGGCTGGCGCACGTAGAAGCAGTTGACGTGGCTCGGCTTGATGCCGCGCACCAGCTCGAGCAGCTTTTCCTTGCCGCGTGCTTCAAGTTCGGCCTCGATCTCGTACGACTTGTCGAAGTGATCCTCGATCGCGCGCTTGCTGCGGCCGGTCACGAAGATCATCTCGGTAATGCCGGCGTCGATCGCTTCCTCGACCGCATACTGGATCAGCGGCTTGTCGACGACGGGCAGCATTTCCTTCGGGCTCGCTTTCGTCGCCGGGAGGAACCGTGTGCCGAGACCGGCAACGGGGAACACGGCCTTGGTAACTTTCAACATGATCGCTTCCTGATTGCGTTGAGTGCGCCGCGCCGATTCACGACGCGGCACGATAATTTTCCGGACAGCGCCGGGTCATCCGGTGACGTGCCGAAAATGCGCTCGACGCCGCTTGCCGATATGACCCCATCGCCTGTCATTCCGGATTTACCGATAATTGCGCCAGCCGGTCGATATTGCCGGTGCGATTCACCGACCAGCGACAATTTACCGAGTTTCCGGATACAAATTCTTACGATTCGAACTCCTCGATATAGGGCACGCCGCCCCGTTCGAAGCCCGGTCGAATCGGTTCGTTCTTCAACGCGTCGCGGTACGCCGACAGTACGGCCATTACCAGCAATACCGCTGCGCTCGCGATCCAGTGCATGTCCATCTTGCCGCTCCTTGCTTCAATCAACTGGAGCTTCAAACTATCAGAAAAAAATCGACAAATAATTGGCCGCACCGTGAAACCGATATCTCGCCGGAATAAAACCATCACGTGAAATACCGGTATTTCGCTGCGGGACTTTTTTTATTCATTGACCGAATTCTTGCGGATTACGATTGGATCATCCGTCCATACGTCGCAAGGAACCGAATCGCATGCAAGCTTTCAGCGGATCGACTTTGAATGCGCCGCCCGCCGCCGATCACAAGGAGCATGTGATCGACGCGATGCGCGGCTTCGCGGCGCTGCTCGTCGCCTACTTCCACTGCCGGCAGGTGGTCTGGGTCGGGATGCAGGGCTTTCATCGCGCCTACGGCCATGCGCTCGACCCGAGCGTGCTCGTCGGCTACCTGACCTTTCCGTTCGGCTGGGGTTCGGCCGGCGTGCCGATCTTCTTCGTGATCAGCGGTTACTGCATCCACCGCAACACGGCGCTCAAGCTCGCCGCCGATCCCGCATACCGGCTCAACACGCCGAACTTCTGGGCGCGCCGTTTCGCGCGCATCTATCCGGTGCTGCTCGCCGCGCTGCTGTTCACGCTCGCGCTCGACTCGATCAGCCTGCAGATCGAGCCCGTCAGCCACAAGATCCGCGATATCGGCCTGGCGTCGTTTCTCGTGAACCTGTTCTCGCTGCAGGGTGTCGCCGGCTATACGTACGGATCGAACGGCGCGCTGTGGACGCTGTCGCTCGAAGTGCAGTTCTACGCGATCTATCCGCTGCTGTTCGCCGTGCGCCGGCGCATCGGCATGCCGGCCGTGCTGGCGATCGTTGCGCTCGTCAACGTCGCGTCGGCATGGCTGCTCGAGCGGCACGACCTGCAGTTCTTCACGTCGTACTGGCTGTCGTGGACGATCGGCGCGTGGATCGCGGACGTGCGCGCGCAGCAGGCGCGCACGACGCAGGCGGCCGCCGCGCCGTCGCGCGCGTGGTACGCCGCGGCCGCCGTGCTGCTCGCCGCCGGCTGCGGCGCGTTCCATTTCGGCCAGTACGGCGCGTTCCAGCTTTGGGCGGCCGGCTTCGCCTGCTTCCTGTACCGCGCGCTCGCCCGTCCGCCGCGCCCGACGCCGCCGCTGCGCGTGCTCGGCTGGTTCGGCGACTTCAGCTACTCGCTGTACCTGATCCACCTGCCGCTGTTCGTCTGCCTCGGCTCGGTGCTGTTCCACTCCGAGCTGCAACTGTCGATCTGGCCGTCGCTCGCGTTCATCGCGCTTGCGATTCCGGTCGCCTACCTGTTCTACCGGCTGATCGAGCGACCCGCGATGCTGTGGTCGGCAAGCCTCAAGCCGTCGCGCGGCGCGCGGGTCGTCGCGCCGGCGCCTGAACGGGCGATCTGACCGTCTCGTCCGAAATCGGGCCCCCGCGCGGTGGTTGCTGCGCGGGGGTTTTTGTTTGCCCGGCCGCCGTCGCGCTCCGGGGCGCCGCAAACATGAGAAAAGCCCCCGCGCCGCAGATCGCCGCACGGGGGCCTTCATCATGCCGCTCGCGGCCGGGGCAGTCCCTCCGCCCCGTGCATGCGACGCGCTAGCGCTTCTTCGCCGCGCGCGCGGTATCCGCGAGAATCTTCTCGACCTGCTCCACGTAGGTCTTCGTGCCGAACCGCCGCAGCGCGGTCACGTGGCCGCTCGCCACCAGCCGCTCGCGCAGCACACGATCCGTCTGCAGCGCGGTCAGCGCGTCGCCGAGCGCATGCGCGTCGCCCGGTTCGCACAGCAGCCCGTTGTCGTCGTGCTCGATGATCTCGACGACGCCGCCCGCGCGCGCCGCCACGACCGGCCGCCGCGCGAGCATCCCTTCGACGATCACGCGCCCGAACGGCTCGGGCGTGATCGACGTATGCGCGACGACGTCGACGGCCTTCATGCACGCGGCCACGTCGCGCTGGAACCCGAGGAAGTGCACGCGATCGTCCATCCCGTGCCGCGCGACGTATTCGTGCAGCTGCGCCGCATATTCATCCTCGCCGAACAGCGGCGCGCCGACCAGCACGACGTGCATGTCGGGGCGGGACGCCGCCGCCTCCAGCAGCACGTGCTGGCCCTTCCAGCGCGCGAGCCGGCTGAACGAGCCGACGAGCCACGCCTGCTCGGGCAGGCCGAAGCGCGCGCGCAGCGCGGCCTGGCTGACGCCGGCCAGCGCGTCGAACGGCTCGGCCGAGATGCCGTTGAACACGACATCGACATGCTGCGGCGTGAACCCGGTCAGCGCACGGAACGCTTGCGCGGACGCGTCGGAGTTCGCGATCACCCGCGTCACGCCGAGCCGCGCGCAATACTTGATCGCAAGCAGCTGCTTGCGGCCGAAGTGCGCTTCGCTGACGATGTCGCGCAGATGCCAGACCACCGGCTTGCGCGCAAGACGCCCGGCCAGCGCGGCCACCACCATCGCGCGCTGCGTGTTCGCGTAGATCACCTCGGCGCGGCGCGCGCGGCGCGCGACGTCGCGCACGAGCCGGATCAGCTCTTTCAGCGCACCCGCCGACACGCCGCCCTGCTTGCGCACGCCCGCGAGCGCACCCTGGTCGACGACGTCGACGCGCGCGCCGATCTCGTCGAGCGCCGCGCGAAACGGCCCGTCGTCGAACAGCAGCACGTCGGCATTCGCGCGCATGTGCTTCATGATCTCGAGCAGCGACAGTTCGGCGCCGCCCAGCACGCCGCTCTGGTCGAGCACGAGCGTCGCGGGGCCGCGCGGCACGGGCATCGCCGCGGCACCGGCACCGGCGCCCTGCCGTGCGGTCGCGCCGGGCAGCGCGGCCTCGACGCAGTCGAGAAAGCGCCGCCGGAACTTGTCCGCCGAGAACCGCTCCGCATTCTGGCGGCACGCTTGCGGCGTGAAGCGCTGCGGCGCGCGCTCGAAATCGTCGACGGCCGACACGATCGCGTGCGCGGTCTGCTCGTCGAAGAACAGCCCGGTCGGCTGCGCGGCCGATTGCGGATCGAGCACGGTCTCGAGCGCCCCCCCCTTGCCGTACGCGATGACCGGCGTGCCGCACGCCTGCGCCTCGACGACCGAGATGCCGAAATCCTCTTCGGCCGCGAACACGAACGCCTTCGCGCGGCGCATCCGGTCGTGCAGCACCGCGAACGGCTGGTAGCCCATGATCTCGACGTTCGGGCCGGCCTTCGCGCGGACCTTCTGCATTTCCGGGCCGTCGCCGATCACGACCAGCTTGCGCTCGGGCGTCCGCGAGAAGGCCTCGACGATCAGGTCGATCTTCTTGTACGGCACCATCCGCGACGCGGTCAGGTAGAAATCCTCCTTGACCGTGTTCAGCGAGAACCCGTCGACGTCGACCGGCGGGAAGATCACCGCGGCGTCGCGCTGGTAGACCTTCTTGATGCGCCGCGCGATGAACGCGGAGTTCGCGACGAAGCCGTCGACCGCGTTCGCGGTGCGCGTGTCCCAGTTGCGGATGTAATGCAGGATCATCCGCGCGAGCAGCGACTTCGGCCCGTGCATGAGGTTCGACTGCTCGAGATACTGGTGCTGCAGGTCCCACGCGTAGCGGATCGGCGAGTGCACGTAGCTGATGTGCACCTGGTCGGGCCCGGTCAGCACGCCCTTCGCGACCGCATGGCTGCTCGAGATCACCAGGTCGTAGTCCGACACGTCGAGCTGCTCGATCGCGAGCGGCATCAGCGGCAGGTAGCTGCGGTACTTGGTGCGCGCGAACGGCAGCTTCTGGATGAACGATGTCGTCACCGGCTTGCCGCGCACGAACGCGCGGTCGTCGAGGAAGTCGACGAGGCTGAACAGGTCCGCGTCCGGGAAGCACGCGACGATCTGCTCGAGCACCCGCTCGGCGCCCGCATACGTGACGAGCCAGTCGTGGATGATCGCCACGCGCAGCGGGCGGGACGCAAGGCGCGCGGGCGCCGGTTCGGCCGGCGCGACGCGGCGCAGCGCCGCGGCGTCACGGGACTCGGCAACGGCGGCGGCATCGGCCGCGGCCACATTCAAAACGGCGTGTTCCGCCAGATCGCGATTCATGCGGTTCTCCTCGCATTGAGACGGACAAACAGGTCGCGCACGAGCGCGCGCAGCCCCGGCGTCATCGTGAGCGACCACGCGACGTTCAGCACCAGCACGACCGCGCACATGCCGATCGACTCGACGAGCCCCGGCCATGCCTGCGCGAGCAACAGGCTCGCGAGCAGGAACACGAGGTGCGCGGCCATGTCGAGCACGATCGCGCGCATCCGGATCGCCGACAGGTACAGCAGCACGCCGTAGTCCACGAGCGCGCGCACCGCGACGACGACCGCCGCGCCGATCAGCCCGAAATGATGGATGCCGAACCACAGGCCGCCGACGAAGAACGGCATCTCGACGAGCCCGGCGAATGCCGCGCGGGCCGGATTGACCTGCGACTGGATCAGGATCCGCGTGACGCTCGCCTGCCCGACGAGCCATACGCTGATCACGAGCACGCGGCCGACCGGCGCCGAATGCGCGGCGAGATCGGGGCCGACCCACAGCGTCAGGAACGGCGCGAGCGCAAAGATTGCAACGATGCCGACCGGCGTGAACACGCCGTTCAGGAATTCGAGCGACTGGCGCGCGAGCGTATCGGCATGGTCGCGGCCGACCGCCGACAGGCGCGGGAACAGCGTGCGCACGAGCGCGTTCGGCAGCATGTTGAGCCGCGTGACGAGGTTCTGCGGCACCGTGTAGTAGGTGACGAACTTCGCGCCCATGCCGGCGCCGAGCATCACGCGGTCGAGCGTGTCGGCGATCATGCTCGACATGCTTGCGATCAGCATCCAGCCGCCGAAGTTGAACAGCCCCTTCGCGGTGCCCCACTGCGGCGGATCGATGCGGCGGATGTCGAGCACCTTGATGCTCGCGTGGCCGAGCATCACCGCAGCGATCAGGCGCGCGACGACCGCCGCGGCGAGCACCGTCTGCAGGTTCGGCGCGATCCACCATGCGGCGCCGAGCGGCAGCAGCTGGAACAGGAACGTGCCGATCGTCTGGTTCGTGTTGAACACGCCGAACCGCTCGGCGCCGTTGATCGCGCCGGCGAACACCCACGACACGTTCGCAAGCGGAATCGCGATCGCGAGCCACGGCAGCGCGAGATACACCTCGTGCTGCATCGCGGCCGACACCTTCGTGAAATACGCGGTGTAGACGAACGCGCCGAAGTAGATCAGCAGCCCGCCCGCGATGCCGGTGCCGAGGTTCAGCCAGAATGCGCTCCAGAATACGCGCGCGCTTTCGGCCGCATCGCCGCTCGCGAGCGCCTTCGAGATGTGGTTCTGCGCGGCCATGCTCATCCCGAGATCGAGAATCCCGAAATAGCCGATCAGCGTCCACACGAGACTGACAACACCATAGCGCTCGACGCCGAGCGCGTGAATGTACGCGGGCACCGTCACCAGCGACACGAAGGTCGGCAGGATCAGCCCGATGAAATTGATCGAAACGTTCTTGAGTATGCCTTTGTCCATGCTTCCGCCTTGTGCCGGGTGACTGCGGTGCGCGCCGCCCGTCACGGTTTCCAGCGATACATCATCACCTTGCCGCGCGCGTCTTCCTCGACGAACACGAGGTACTCGCCGTTCTCGCGCCGGAACGCGCTGATGCCGAACGGCACGTCGACCCAGCCCGACGCCTTGCCGACCTCCGGCCCCGGGCTCATCACGCCGACTTCCTTGCCGGTTTCCTTGTCGTACACGTGGATCTTGCCGACCGGCTCCACCGTGAAGATGTAGCGGCCCTCGACCGTGATCCCGATCAGGTCCAGGATCGGCTTCGCGTCGAGCTGCCACGGCAGCGCGACCGTGTAGCGCACGACCGGCGAGCCCGTCGACCACTTGTCGAAGCGCACCAGCACGCGGCCGACCTCCTTGTTGATGCCCGGCTGCGGCGGCGCGTCGGCCGTGTAGCCCGTCACGTACAGCGTGTCGGTCTGCGGCTCGTAGATCGCGCGGCGCAACTGCGTGAACGGCTGCGGCATTGGATAGGTCGTGACCTTGTCGTACGAGTAGATCGGGTTGCCGGCCTTGTCGACGCCGCCGTACTGGAAGCGGTGGATCCCGCGCACGTCGCTCGTGCGCCAGATGTCGCCCTTCGTGTCGACCCACCAGCCCCAGCCGCCGGCCTTCGCCTTGCCGGTCGTGTTGATCTCGAACTCGTCGGCGTCGAGGCGGCCGTTGCCGTTCGCGTCACGCCAGATCCAGTCGCCGCCCGGCGGCTTGTTCGGCACCGTGTCCACCGGCCGCGCACGGCCCGCGAGCAGGCCCGACGGGATCGCGACCTCGCCGTCGCGCTTCGCGTCGAAGCGGTAGATCTTCAGGTGGTCCGCGTACATGTCCGTCAGGTACAGGAACGTGCGGCCGTCGAGGCGGCGCGCCATCGGCATGCCCGGCCACTGGTCGGTGTGGAACACCGGGTCGTCCGGATACTTGAAGCGGTTCGACAGGAACCCGGCGTACTTCCACTCCTGGCCCGCCGGCTTCGACAGGTCGAGCTCGAAGCGCTTGTTGCCCGTGTAGACGCTGTTCGGCCGCGCGGGGTCCATCCACGCGCCGTCGACGAACAGCAGGCCCTGCACCTGCCAGCGCAGCTTGCCGTCCGGCGTGTAGCTCTCGAGCACCGCGCCGAGGCCCGCGCCGATCGTGTCGTGACGCGGCCCGATGCCGTTCGTCGCCACATAGATGTTGCCGGCGCGATCGACGCCGACGCCGGTCAGCCCGTTGAAGCGCTGCGGGCCCGGCCGGCCGGGCACCGGGCCGGCGAAAATGCCGCCGCGCTCGCCGAGCGTGCTGGCGAGCGTATAGCCGTTGCCGCCGCCTTTTGCGAAGATCAGGATCTGCTGGCGCGGCCCGTTGTCGGCGACGAGCACGCGGCCCTTCGCATCGACCGCCACGTCGACCGCCTCGGTGTTCTCCGGCAGCGCGGGCGCGTCGTCGATCTTGCGGCCGTCCGCGCGCATGTGCACGAGATGCGCGGGCCCGTTGAGCGTATCCGTCAGCAGCCATACCGTGCCGTCGGCGGCGAGCGCGATGCGGCCCGGCTCGTGCGCGCTCCACGTGCCCTTCTTCTGCATCGTCTCGGCGTCGTAGACGTCGACTTCGTCATGCGTCGGATTGGTCGCGAACAGCGTCCTGTCGTCGGCCGCGAGGCCGCCCACTTCCGCCTTCACCGCGCCCACTTCCGACCTTGCGCTGGCCGGCACCTCGTTGACCATCATGAAGCTCGCGGCCATCCGCGCGCGGCCGGCATCGGCCCGCCCGCCGGGCGCGACCTGCGGCGCGGCGCGAAACGGCGCCGGCTGCTTCATGTCGCCGATCGTGCGCCGCGAGATGCCGAACCATTGCTTGCCCTTGTCCGGCCAGATGCCGGGCGACACGAGGTGGCCGCGCTCGTTGCCGACGCCGATCGCGACATACGCGTACTTGCTGTTCACCGCGACCGCATTGCCGCCGAGGTTGCCCCAGCCGTGCGTGCCGCCGGCGAAGCCGAGCATCTTGCCGTCCTGGTAGACGCTCGCTTCCGCACCGCTCTCGTCCCACGGCGCATTCGTATACACCTTGCCGTCAGGCGTCACGGCGATCGCGCGGATATCGATCTGCGTCCAGGCACCGTCGCCATAGCCGAACGTGTTGCCGATCCACGACGTCGTCGCGGGCAACACCGTTTCAGCCGTCGCGGCGCCCGTCAGGAGCGCCGCGCACACCGTCATCCCAGCCAGTATCAGACGTCGCAATGCGCTTCTCCACATTCGATGCTTCAGCGGCCCGGCGCAGCGAAAAAAATCCGCATCGCACCGTGCCGCTAAATGGGTTTCAAACGACGCGATGCAGGTTACAAGCAAAAATAATCACAAGAAATTTGGAAATATTTGGGGATGTTTCCGCCAGAAATATCGAACCGGAACCCGTATCGAATAGCGCCGACAGGCGGCAATATCGACCGCCCGGCGGGGTCGGAGCTGTAGAAAATGCCGGATCGCGCGTGCCGATCGGGCACCACTGCCGGAAAAAATTCACCGGCTCGGCTAAACGAATGGATATCGAATGTTTTTCGTCAGTGAAATGACGCGCGTTTTTTTGCCGATTTCTTTTCCCTAGAATCGATTTCGACTCGATATTTCATTTAAAGGCATGCATTACGTTCACGCATCGAATGCGCTTTGCACGTCGAACAGCGCGGCACACTGCGCAGCCCGTCATGAAGGAGCCGCGCGATGACGATCTCGCGACCCGCCGACACCCCCGTGCAGCAACACGGCCGCATCGTGCAGCTCGACGGGCTGCGCGCGATCGCCGTGGGCGCCGTGTTCCTGCAGCACGCGCTGAAGGCGCCGCTGTGGATGGGTGTCGACCTGTTCTTCGTACTGAGCGGCCTTCTGATCACCGGCATCCTGCTCGACCGCAAGGCGCGCGGGCAGTCGTACTTCGGTCACTTCTACGCGCGCCGCGTGCGCCGCATCCTGCCGCCGTACGTGCTGCTGCTCGTCGTGTCGACGCTGCTGTTCGGCGCGAGCTGGCTGCCGCACTGGCCGTGGTTCGCGTTCTTCTCGACCAACATCGGGCTGTCGCTCGGCAGCATCGGTCACGACAGCCTCAACGTGCTGTGGTCGCTCGCGGTCGAGGAGCAGTTCTACATCTTCTGGCCGTTCGTCGTGCTGTGGTGCTCGGAGCGCGCATTGCTGTGGATCGCAGCCGCGCTGATCGTCGTAGCGCCAGTGCTGCGCGCGATCGCGACGCCGTGGTTCGACTCGTTCTGGCCGATCTACTACCTGACGCCGTTCCGCATGGACCTGCTCGCGGCCGGCGCGCTGCTCGCGATCCTGCTGCGCCGCGACCGGCGCGCGCTCGAGCCGTTCTATCCGCTGGCGGTCGTCGGCGCGCTCGTCGCGCTCGCGATCCTCGGCTGGCTGCACCTGTCGTTCCCGCGCTTCCGCGCGGCGAACACGCCGCTGTCGAACGCCGCGCTGTACAGCATCTCGCTGCTGCTGTGCACGTCGATCGTCGTGATCGCGCTGCGCGGCCGCGGCATCGTGCAGCGCGTGCTGACGAACCCCGTGCTCGTCTACGTGGGCACCGTCAGCTACACCGTGTACCTGATCCACCTGAGCGTGCTGTATGCGCTCTGGCCGCTGCACCTGAACCGCTACCTGACCGCAGTGCTCGCGCTCGCGATCACGCTCGCGTACGCGACCGCGACCTGGTACGGCTTCGAGCGGCGCCTGACGCGCGGACCCGCGCGCGGCGCGCTGTCGGTGGCCGCCCGCACAACCGCCTGACTTTCTCTATTGCTTCGACTAGGACAACGCCATGAGCCAAACTCGCAAGAAGGCCATCATCACTGGGATTTCCGGGCAAGACGGCGCCTACCTGACCAAGCTGCTGCTCGACAAGGGCTACGAGGTCACGGGCACCTACCGCCGCACCAGCTCGGTGAATTTCTGGCGCATCGCCGAGCTCGGCGTCGACACGCATCCGAACCTCACGCTCGTCGAGCACGACCTGACGGACGCCGGCTCGAGCCTGCGCCTGCTCGATCGCACGCAGCCCGACGAGCTGTACAACCTGGCCGCGCAGAGCTTCGTCGGCGTGTCGTTCGACCAGCCGTCGACGACTGCCGAAGTGACGGGTATCGGCCCGCTGAACCTGCTCGAGGCGATCCGCGTCGTGAGCCCGAAGACGCGTTTCTACCAGGCGTCGACATCCGAGATGTTCGGCAAGGTGCAGGCGATCCCGCAGACCGAAACGACCACGTTCTATCCGCGCAGCCCGTATGGCGTCGCGAAGCTGTACGCGCACTGGATGACCGTGAACTACCGCGAGTCGTACGGCCTGTTTGGCGCCAGCGGCATCCTGTTCAACCACGAATCGCCGCTGCGCGGCCGTGAATTCGTCACGCGCAAGATCACCGACACCGTCGCGAAGATCAAGCTCGGCAAGGCGACCCGCCTCGAGCTCGGCAATCTCGACGCGAAACGCGACTGGGGCTTCGCGCTCGAATATGTCGAAGGGATGTGGCGGATGCTGCAGGTGGACGAGCCCGACACCTACGTGCTCGCGACGAACCGCACCGAGACCGTGCGCGATTTCGTGCGGATGGCGTTCGCGGCCGCGGGCTACCAGATCGAGTGGACCGGCAAGGGCGAACAGGAGCGCGGCCTCGATGCGGCGACGGGCGACGTGCTCGTCGAGGTGAATCCGAAGTTCTACCGCCCGGCCGAGGTCGACCTGCTGATCGGCTGCGCGGACAAGGCGAAAAGCAAGCTCGGCTGGGCGCCGCAGACGACGCTCGAACAACTTTGCCAGATGATGGTCGAAGCCGACTTGACGCGGAATCGCCACCATGACACGTATTGAACGCCCGTCGCGCCGTGCATTCGTCACGGGCCTGACTGGCTTCACCGGCCGCTACATGGCGCAATGCCTCGAAGCGGCCGGCTACGAGGTGTGGGGCACGGTCGCGCCTGGCGCGGCGAGCCCCGACGATCCGGCGCTCGCGCACTGCACGCTGCTGCCGGTCGACCTGCTCGATGCGCAGGCGCTGCGCGCGGCGGCCGCCGATGCGCGGCCCGATGCGGTCGTGCATCTCGCGGCTCGCGCGCATGTCGCGCAGGACGAGCCCGCGCCGACCTACGAGATCAACATCGTCGGCACGCGCAACCTGCTCGCCGCGCTCGCGGGCCTCGACCGCCGCCCGTCCGCGGTACTGCTCGCGAGCAGCGCGAACATCTACGGCAATTCGACGCCCGGCGTGCTCGACGAGACCGTCGCGCCGGCGCCGGCGAACGACTACGCGGTCAGCAAGCTCGCGATGGAATATGCGGCGAAGCTCTGGTTCGACCGGCTGCCGATCGTGATCGCGCGCCCGTTCAACTACACGGGCGTCGGCCAGAGCGAAGCGTACCTGCTGCCGAAGCTCGCCGCGCACTACGCGCACAACGAACCGCGGATCTCGCTCGGCAATCTCGACGTGAGCCGCGATTTCTCCGACGTGCGCGATGTCACGACCGCCTATCTGCGGCTGCTCGAAGCCGCGCCCGCCGGCGAGACGTTCAACATCTGCTCGGAGCGTGCGTATTCGCTGAAGGAAGTGCTGGCGATGCTGTCGCGCATCGCGGGCTACGTGATCGACGTGACGGTCGATCCGCGCTTCGTGCGGCACAACGAGGTGAAGAGCCTGAGCGGCTCGCGCGACAAGCTGCGTCGCGCTGTGGGCGAGCTGCCCGTCACGCCGCTCGACGAGACGCTGCGCTGGATGGTGGACGCGATGCGCGGCACACCTGCCGCGCACGGCTGAGCGCTTCTGCTGCAACCGGCCGGGCACGCCCGGCCGGTTCGATTGCGACGATCAGACGTGCGCCTGAGTGTCCGCCTGAGTGGTTCTCCTGAGCCCGCCAGGCACGCCATTCACCTGACCGCTCTGCCCCGCTCCCAATCAGTCGGCCGGCGTGGCGAGCGAGGCCGGGTGCACTGCGCACACCCGCCACGCCACGCCGCGACCGGCGCGTGCTCAGCCTTCGAGGCCGCGTGCGAGATCGTTGCGCAAGTCCGTCGCGTTCTCGAGGCCGACCGCGAGACGGATCAACCCTTCGGTAATGCCCGCCGCCGCGCGCGCTTCCGGCGTGATGCGCGCGTGCGTGGTGGTCGCCGGATGGGTGATCGTCGTGCGCGTGTCGCCGAGGTTGCCGGTGATCGAGATCAGCTTCGTGCTGTCGATCACGCGCCACGCGTTCGCGCGCTGCTGCTCCGGCGTATCACCCTTCAGCTCGAACGACACGATCGCGCCGCCCGCCTTCTGCTGACGCTTCGCGAGTTCATGCTGCGGATGCGATTCGAGCCCCGGGTAGAACACGCGCGCGACGGCCGGATGCGAATCGAGCCAGCGCGCGATCTCCAGCGCGTTCGCCGACTGCTTCTCGACGCGCAGCGACAGCGTCTCCATCCCCTTCAGCAGCACCCACGCATTGAACGCGGACAGCGTCGGGCCCGCGCTGCGCACGAACGGGAATACCTTGCCCATGATGAATTCCTTCGAGCCGACCAGCGCGCCGCCGAGCACGCGGCCCTGGCCGTCGAGGAATTTCGTCGCCGAGTGCATTACGACGTCCGCACCGAGCTTCAGCGGCTGCTGCAGCACGGGGCTGCAGAAACAGTTGTCGACGACGAACAGCGCGTTCGCGGCCTTCGCGATCCTGCCGATCGCCTCGATGTCGGCGAGCTCCGTCAGCGGGTTCGACGGCGTCTCGAGGAAGAACATCTTCGTGTTCGGACGCACGGCTTCCTGCCATGCGTTCAGGTCGGTCGGATCGACGAACGTCGTTTCGATGCCGAACTTGCTGAAGATCTGCGAGAACATGCCGAGCGTCGAGCCGAACAGGCTGCGCGAGCTGACGAGGTGGTCGCCGGCCTGCAGCGCGGCCATCACGACCGACATGATCGCCGGCATCCCCGACGCGGTCGCGATGCACGCCTCGCCGCCCTCGAGCGCCGCGAGACGCTCCTGGAACATCGTCACGGTCGGGTTCGTGAAGCGCGAATACGTGAAATAGTCTTCCGAATTCGCGAAGCGCTCGGCCGCTTCGGCCGCACTCTTGAAGCAGAAGCTCGACGTGAGGAACAGCGCCTCCGAGTGCTCGTTGAAGTCGCTGCGCAGCGTGCCAGCGCGCACGGCCAGCGTGTCGAAGTTAAGGGAGTCGTCCATGTTCCGTTTTCCGTGTTCGATGTCCGTGCTGCGCCTCACGGACCAGACCAAACAAAAAAGCCCGCTATGCATCTGCATCAGCGGGCTTCGTGCGGTACGACAGCGGTCGACTCGGGCCGGCTGCCGCCGGCCTTCGCTTTAGCTGTTTCGGGAAGTGGCCCCGCGTCCGCAAGCTGAAATCAAATCGACGCAAGGCCACATCCTATCACGCCGGTACGACAGCGTGTGCCGGTATCACTCGACCGACAGTTGCAGGTTCATCTGCGAACGCGCGGCATCGCCGCTCGCGTCGCGATCGGCCTGCGACGCCGGCGCGAGACGCGCGCGCTCGATCGAATCGAGGTATTCGGGCGTCACGTTGCCGGTGATGTAGTCGCCGTCGAAGCACGACGCCTCGAAGCGCTCGAGCTTCGGGTTGATGTCGCGCACCGCGCGGCGCAGGTCGTCGACGTCCTGGTAGATCAGGTAGTCGGCGCCGATGATCTTCGCCACTTCGTCGTCGCTGCGGCCGTGCGCGACGAGTTCGCCGCGCGTCGGCATGTCGATGCCGTACACGTTCGGGAACTTCACGGGCGGCGCCGCCGACGCGAAGATCACCGACTTCGCGCCCGCATCGCGCGCCATCTGCACGATTTCGTGCGACGTCGTGCCGCGCACGATCGAATCGTCGACGATCAGCACGTGCTTGTCCTTGAACTCGATGCTCATCGCGTTCAGCTTCTGGCGCACCGACTTCTTGCGCACCGCCTGGCCCGGCATGATGAACGTGCGGCCGACATAGCGGTTCTTGAAGAAGCCCTCGCGGTACTCGACGCCGAGCTTCGCGGCGACCTGCATCGCGGCCGGCCGCGACGAATCGGGAATCGGCATCACGACGTCGATCGGCACGTTCGGCAGCTCGCGCTTGATCTTCTCCGCGAGATAGTCGCCCATACGCAGACGGACGTTGTAGACGGGCACGCCATCGAGGCACGAGTCCGGACGCGCGAGGTACACGTACTCGAACATGCACGGATTCAGGCTCGGGCTTTCCGCGCACTGCTGGCTGTGGAAATTGCCCGCGTTGTCGATGAAGACCGCTTCGCCCGGCTTCACGTCGCGCACGAATTCGAAGCCGATGCCTTCGACGGCGACCGACTCCGATGCGACCATCCACTCGGTGCCGTGCTCGGTCTCGAGCTTGCCGATGCAGAGCGGGCGGATGCCGAACGGATCGCGGAACGCGAGCAGGCCGCAGCCGGCGATCAGCGACACGATCGCGTACGAGCCCTGCACGCGGCGATGGACGCCGGCGACGGCCTTGAACAGCGCGGCCGGGTCGAGCTCGAAGCCCGTCGTCGACAGCTGCAGCTCGTGCGCGAGCACGTTGAGCAGCACCTCGCTGTCGGAATTGGTGTTGATGTGCCGGCGGTCGATCCGGAACATCTCGTCCTTCAGCTGCTTCCAGTTCGTCAGGTTGCCGTTGTGCGACAGGACGATCCCAAACGGCGCGTTCACGTAGAACGGCTGCGCTTCGGCCTCGCTCGACGCCGAACCGGCCGTCGGGTAACGCACCTGGCCGATCCCGGCCGTACCCGGCAAGCTGCGCATGTTGCGCGTGCGGAACACGTCGCGCACCATGCCGTTCGCCTTGTACATGTGGAAATTGCTGCCGTCCGCCGTCGCGATGCCCGCCGCGTCCTGACCGCGATGCTGCAGCAGCAGCAGGCTGTCATAGATCAGCTGGTTGACCGGGGATTGGGAGATAACGCCTACGATGCCGCACATGGCATGTCCTTCATGAATACAAAAACGGTTCCGTCCTGCCCTGCCGTGTCGTCATACGCGCACGTACTGGGCCATGCCGTCGGGCAGGAGCGATTTCAGCTCATGCACGCCCTGTTCGGCAAGCGGACGCAAAAGCGCATCGCGCCAGAATTCCTGTTTGGGCAGCTCGGTCAGCCCGGCCGCCGCGACCAGCAGCACCACCAGCACGGCGCCGCGCACGAGCCCGAACATCATGCCGAGCGAGCGATCGATGCCGCCGAGGCCCGTCACCTGCGCGATCCGCGACAGCAGTGCGTTCGCGACACCGGCAACGAACACGACGCCGATCACGAGCAGCGCGAACGCGAGCACCCACTGCGTCAGCGCGCCGCCCGGCCAGTTCGCCGGCATGTACGGCACCACGAGCCCGACGTAGCGGCTCGCGATCACGATCGCCGCAATCCAGCCGATCAGCCCGAAAATCTCTGAAACGAAGCCGCGCCACGCACCGCGCAGCGCCGACAACGCGATCACCGCCAATACAGCGTAGTCGAAAGCCGTCAGCATCGCGCGTTACTGGGTCAGCCCGGCTTCGCGCACTTTCGCGATCGCGGCGGACGCCGCCGCGCGATCCGCGAACGGACCCGCACGCAACAGTGTAGCCGCGCTGCCGTCCGCCTGCTTGCGGTGCTCGACATATGCGGGCACGCCCGCCGATTTCAACTTCGTGGCCCACGAACGGGCCGTCGCGTCATCCTTGAACGAACCGAGCTGCACCGCGAACCGCGCGCCGGCCGGCGACGACGGCGTCGCCGCATCGCCGCTGTCCGACGCGGTGTTCGCGACAGGCGCCGGTGCCGGTGCGGGCTTCGTCGCAGCCTGCTTGGGCGCGGGCTTCGGCGCGGCCGGCTCGGGCGCGACGCTCGCGGTCGTCGTGGTATCGGGGGTTGCCGCCGGCCTGGCAGCCGTCTTGCCGGTGTCCTTCGCGACCGGTGCGGGCGCAGCCACGGGCGCCGCAGCCACGGCCGTGTCGGATGCGGGCGGCTCGTCGTGCGCGACGCCCGCCTGCACGTCCGACGCGTCCTCGTCGCGCGGCGCAGCCGCCTGATGCGACGGCCGGTTCGGGATGTCGATCGAGATGTCGTCGGTCACCGGCTTCGGATGCGAGTCGAGCACCATCGGCAGCACGATGACGGCGGCCACCACCAGCGCGATCGCGCCGACGAGGCGCCGACGCGCGCGCTGCTTTTCTGGAAGGGTCGGATCGAGGAGCAGCGCGTCCGATTCCGGACGCTCGGTGCGGCGCGAGCGTCGCTCGACGCGCTCGGTACGCTCGGTGCGTACATTCCGGGAGGCCCCGGTGCGACCACCGCGCCGGGTGGGCGCGTCGTCGTCTTTTTTGCCGAACGAGAAAATTCCCATGAATGGCTGAGTCCGAAACTGCCCGTCAGTCAGTGTTGCTGCGATTTACGATAGGCCATCACGCCGGCTACCGTATGGAAACTGCCGAAAACCACGATTCTATCATTCTCCGATGCTCTTTTTAGTGCATCGCGAAACGCTTCGGCCGGCGACGCATATCGCGTGACGCTGGAATCCGGGCCGTCCTCGACGCCCGCGTGGCGCAGCGCGGCTTCGAGCTGCTCGGCGCTGGCCGCGCGCGGCAGCGGCAGGTCCGTCACGCACCAGTGGTCGATCTCGCCCTTCAGGTGGCGCAGCACGCCCTCGATGTCCTTGTCGTGCATCGCGCCGAACACCGCGTACGTGTACGGGAAGAAGCCCATGTTGCCGAGATTCTGCGCGAGCACGGCCGACGCGTGCGGATTGTGCGCGACGTCGAGCACGATCGCGGGCTTGCCCGGCAGCACCTGGAAGCGCCCCGGCAGCTCGACGTTCGCGAGCCCGAGGCGGATGTCCTGCGCCGACACCGGCAATACCGCGCGCAGCGATTCGAGCGCGGCGAGCGCGGCCGACGCATTGATCAGCTGGTTCGCACCGCGCAGCGCCGGGTAAGCGAGCGACGGATAGCGCTTGTCGCGGCCGAGGTAGCTCCACTGCTGGCGTTCCGCGCCGGGCTGCGCCTCGTAGCGGAAATCGCGGCCGACGAGCCACAGGTCCGCGCCGATTGCCTCGGCGTGGTCGATCAGCGTCTGCGGCGCGGCCGGATCGCCGCAGATCGCGGGCTTGCCGGGCCGGAAGATCCCCGCCTTCTCGAAGGCGATCTTCTCGCGCGTGTCGCCGAGGTATTCGGTATGGTCGATGTCGATGCTCGTGACGATCGCGCAGTCGGTGTCGACGATGTTGACCGCGTCGAGCCGGCCGCCGAGGCCGACTTCGAGGATCACCGCGTCGAGCCCGCGCGACGCGAACAGGTGCAGGATCGCGAGCGTCGTGAATTCGAAGTACGTGAGCGACACGGGCTCCGGCAACGACATGCGCGCGGCTTCGACGGCCTCGAAGTGCGGCAGCAGCTCGTCGTCGGCCACCGTCTGGCCGTTCACTCTCGCCCGCTCGTTGAATTCGAGCAGGTGCGGCGACGTGTGGCAGCCGACCTTGTAGCCGGCGCGCACGAGGATCGTCTCGATGAATGCGCAGGTCGAGCCCTTGCCGTTGGTGCCGCCGACCGTGATCACGGGGCATGCGAATTCGAGCTGCAGCGCCGCCTTGACCTGGCCGATGCGGGTCAGGCCCATGTCGATGCCGACCGGGTGCGCGCGCTCAAGATGCGAAAGCCACGCGTCGAGAGTAGGAAAAGTGCTCATCGGGTCAAACCGTCAATCGAGTCCGTTACGCCAAAAAACGAAGCGCGCCGCCCGGCCGCTGAGCCGGGCGACGCGCGTTCGGCATGCATGCCGTGCGCCGGGTCAGGCCAGCGCGTCGGCCGGCTGACGCTGCAGCAATGCGAGCAGCTGCGCGATCTCGTCGCGCATCTTGCGGCGGTCGACGATCATGTCGATCGCGCCCGTCTTCAGCAGGAATTCCGCGCGCTGGAAGCCTTCCGGCAGCTTCTCGCGCACCGTCTGCTCGATCACGCGCGGGCCCGCGAAGCCGATCAGCGCCTTCGGCTCGGCGATCACGACGTCGCCGAGGAACGCGAAGCTCGCCGACACGCCGCCCATCGTCGGGTCGGTCAGCACCGAAATGAACGGCAGCTTCGCTTCCGACAGCTTGGTCAGCATCGCGGTGGTCTTCGCCATCTGCATCAGCGACAGCAGGCTTTCCTGCATCCGCGCGCCGCCCGAAGCGGTGACGCAGATGAACGGCACGTGCTGCTCGAGCGCGTTCTGCGCGCCGCGCGCGAAGCGCTCGCCGACAACCGAGCCCATCGAGCCGCCCATGAACGAGAATTCGAAGCACGCGGCGACGACCGGCAGCGTGTGGATCGCACCGCCCATCACGACCATCGCGTCGGTCTCGCCCGTCTCGTCCATCGCTTCCTTCAGACGATCGGGGTACTTGCGGCTGTCCTTGAACTTCAGCGTGTCGACCGGCACGATCTCCTGGCCGATCTCGTAGCGGCCTTCCGGATCGAGCAGCCCGTCGAGGCGCTCGCGCGCGCCGACGCGCATGTGGTGATCGCACTTCGGGCAGACGTGCAGGTTCGCCTCCACGTCGTTGCGATACAGCACGGCCTCGCAGGACGGGCACTTGATCCACAGGCCTTCCGGAATGCCCTTGCGGCTTTTCGGGTCGGTCTGCTTGATCTTCGGCGGCAGCAGTTTGTCGAGCCAGCTCATCGTATGGTTTCCTGTTCCGTGGCGGGCCGGGCGACATGCGCCCGGGCCCGCTTTCATCTGTTGTTTATGCGCTTATGCGGCCGTCTTGCCCGCGCCGTCCAGCGCGGCGCGCAGCTCGGCGATGAACGCCTTCAGCGCGGCGACGGCGCCTTCCGGCGCGGCGCTCTCGAGGAGCTGCACCAGACGGCTGCCGATCACGACGGCGTCCGACACTTCGGCCACAGCGCGCGCCGTTTCGGCGTCGCGGATGCCGAAGCCGACGCCCACCGGAACCGGCACACGCGACTTGATGGCCGGGATTTTACCCGCAATGCTCGAAACATCCAGATTTCCGGCGCCGGTCACGCCCTTCAGCGACACGTAATACACGTAGCCGCTCGCGATCTTGCCAACGTCCGCGATGCGTTCGTCGGTCGACGTCGGCGCGAGCAGGAAGATCGGATCGATCTGCGCGGCGCGCATTTTTTCCGCGAACACGCCCGCCTCTTCCGGCGGGTAATCGACGACCAGCACACCGTCGACGCCGGCCGCTTGCGCGTGCTCGGCGAACGCGTCAACGCCCATCCGTTCGATCGGATTCGCGTAGCCCATCAGCACGACGGGCGTCTTCTGGTCGCGCTCGCGGAAGCGCTTCACGTCGGCGAGCACGCTCGTCAGCGTGACGCCGCGCGCGAGCGCGCGCTCCGACGAACGCTGGATCACGGGGCCATCGGCCATCGGGTCCGAGAACGGCACGCCGAGTTCGATCACGTCCGCGCCGCCGTCGGCGAGCGCGTGCATGAAGTCGACGGTCCTGGCGGGGTCGGGGTCGCCCGCGGTGATGAACGGGATCAGGCCCTTGCGGCCTTGTTCGGCGAGCGCGGCGAAGGTCTGCTGGATACGGGACATGGCAATTTTCCTGGATTCGTTCGGCGACACGGTGGCGGCGCGACTCACGCGCACGCCTGCGCTGCGAGCGCGGCAATGCGCTCGTGCGCGATCGCACAATAACTTTCGTTGATCTCGTAGCCGACGAAGTCGCGCCCCTGCCGTGCGCAGGCCACCGCGGTCGTGCCGCTGCCCATGAACGGATCGAGCACGCGGCCGCCCGGCGGGCAGCTCGCGAGCACCATCCGCTCGATGATCTCCAGCGGCTTCTGGGTCGGATGATCGACGCGCTCCGCGTGCTGCCGGTGCAGGCGCGAGACCGACCAGACGTCCTTCGGGTTGTAGCCCATCTCCAGCCACTTGCTGCCTTCGAACAGCTTGCGCGAGCGGGCCTTCTTCGTGTCGGCGTCGTACGGGATGCGGACCGGATCGAGATCGAAGTAATACGCCTTGGACACCGCGAAAAAGCCGATGTTGTCGTGCACCGACGTGAAGCGGCGCGTCGTGCCGCCCATGCTCGGCACGCGCCGGTCCCAGATGATCTCGTTGACCATCGTGAGCTTCGTCTTCAGGAAGCTGAAGATCTCCGGCGCGTACTGCCACGTACAGAACACGTACATCGACCCGGTCGGCTTGAGCTTCGGAATCGCCAGCTCCAGCCATGCGCGCGTCCACGCGAGGTGGTCGTCGCCCGAGCGCTTGTCCGAGTCGTTGCCGTAGTCCTTGCCGAGCCCGTACGGCGGATCCGCGACGATCAGGTCGATCGACGCATCCGGCAGGCGCGCGGCTTCGGTCATGAAATCGCGGTTGTGCAATTCGATGCCGGCGTGCAGCGCGCGCGGCGCGGCGACGGCGGCTTGCACCGCCTCCGCCTCGCTCGCGGCGCCGCCCGCCGGCTGTTCGATCAGGTCACGCATCGGTCGGGGTCAGAGCGCGATGCCCGATCGCTCGGCGACCGTGTGCATGTCCTTGTCGCCACGGCCCGACAGGTTGACGAGCAGGATCTTGTCCTTCGGCAGCGTCGGCGCGAGCTTCACGCCATACGCGATCGCGTGGCTCGATTCGAGCGCCGGGATGATCCCCTCGATCCGGCAGCAGTCGTGGAACGCCTTCAGCGCCTCCTCGTCGGTGATGCCGACGTACTGCGCGCGGCCGGTGTCCTTCAGCCATGCGTGCTCGGGGCCGACGCCCGGATAGTCGAGGCCCGCCGACACCGAATGCGTCTCGATGATCTGGCCGTTGTCATCCTGCAGCAGGTACGTGCGGTTGCCGTGCAGCACGCCCGGGCTGCCGGCGATCAGCGATGCCGCGTGATGACCCGTGTCGAGCCCGTCGCCGGCCGCTTCGACGCCGATCAGTTGCACCGACGCATCGTCGATGTACGGATAGAAGATGCCCATCGCGTTCGAGCCGCCGCCGACGCATGCAATCACCGCGTCCGGCTGCCGGCCCGCGAGCTCCGGCATCTGCACCTTGCACTCGTCGCCGATCACGCGCTGGAAGTCGCGCACCATCATCGGATACGGGTGCGGGCCCGCGACCGTGCCGATGATGTAGAACGTGTTCTCGATGTTCGTGACCCAGTCGCGCATCGCTTCGTTGAGCGCGTCCTTCAGCGTGCGCGAGCCCGATTCGACCGGCACGACCGTCGCGCCGAGCAGCTTCATCCGGTAGACGTTCGCGGCCTGGCGGCGCACGTCCTCGGAGCCCATGTAGACGACGCACTCCATGCCGAAGCGCGCGCAGATGGTTGCGGTCGCGACGCCGTGCTGGCCCGCGCCCGTCTCGGCGATCACGCGCTTCTTGCCCATCCGCTTCGCGAGCAGCGCCTGGCCGATCACGTTGTTGATCTTGTGCGCGCCGGTGTGGTTCAGGTCCTCGCGCTTCAGGTAGATCTGCGCGCCGCCGAGCGTGTCGCTCCAGCGCTGCGCGTGATAGATCGGCGACGGACGGCCGACGAAGTGCTTCAGCTCACGCTCGAATTCGGCGACGAAGCCGGGATCGTTCTGGAATTTCGCATACGCTGCGCGCAGTTCGTCCAGCGCGTGAATCAGCGTCTCGGCGACGAACGTGCCGCCATACGGGCCGAAGTGGCCGCGATCATCAGGAAGGTTGTACATGGTGTCACTCTCGATCGGACGGTACGCGGCCCGCTTTTCGGGCGCCGCGCACCGGCATGCATCACCCGGCGTCCGCTTCGCGCACTGCGCGTACGAACGCCGCCATCCGGGCGTGATCCTTCACGCCCTTTGCGCCCTCCACTTCGATGCCGCTCGAGACATCGACAGCGAACGGACGCAGCTGACGGATCGCGTCACCGACGTTTTGCGCGTTCAACCCACCACTCAAAACGGCCCGACGCGCGAGCTCTGCAGGAATAAGTGACCAATCGAAGACCTTGCCGCTGCCGCCGTAGTCCGGCACGAGGGTGTCGAACAGGAGGCCGCGCGCTTTCGAATAATGAAGTGCCGATTCTACCAAATCGGCCGATTGCGTCGAGGGGCCGACACGCACCGCGCGCAGCCACGGCAGCCGTGCCGCGCGGCCCAGCGCGTCGCATTGCTCGGGCGTCTCGTCGCCGTGGAATTGCAGCAGCGTGAGCGGCACGTCGCGCACGACCGCCTCGATCTCGTCGGCGGTCGCGTTCACGAACAGGCCGACGACCGACACGAACGGCGGCGCGAGGCGCGCGAGCTCGGCCGCCTGCGCGATCGTCACCGCGCGCGGGCTCTTCGGGTAGAACACGAGGCCGATCGCGTCCGCGCCGAGCGCCGCCGCGTGCAGCACGTCGTCGGGGCGCGACAGCCCGCACAGCTTGATGCGCGTGCGCGGCGGCAGGTCAGCCGGCGCGGATGCGGGAGAAAGCGCGTTGTCCGTCATGGTTGTGGATCCAGATCAGCCCAGACCCCGCTCCACGGCACGCTGCCGAGTTGTGCGGGCGGGACGGCGAATTCCGCCGGGTAGCCGACATGTGCAAGATACAGCCCATCGGCCATGAACGTGGGCGCCGCGCGGTTGCGGTCGCGCCCGGCCAGCACGTCCGCTATCCACTCGACCGGATAGCGGCCGCGGCCGACCGCGACGAGGCAGCCCATCAGGTTGCGCACCATGTGATGCAGGAACGCGTTCGCGCGGAACCTGAAGTGGAGGAAGTGGCCGGAGCGCCGGATATCGATCTGATACAGGTGCTTGACCGGCGTCTTCGACTGGCATTCGGACGACCGGAACGCCGAGAAGTCGTGCTCGCCGATCAGGTGCGCCGCTGCTTCGCGCATCGCGTCGTCGTCGAGCGGCGTGTGGATCCAGCCGGCCCGCCCGTCGAGCATCGGCGAACGCACCGGATGCACGTACAACGCGTAGTAATAGGTCCGCTCGAATGCCGAGAAACGCGCATGGAACGCATCCGGCATCGGTTTCGCCCATTGCACGGCAACCGTCGGCGGCAGGAACGCGTTGGTACCGCGAACCCACGAAAAATCCGCGCGGTCCAGTTCGGTCTCGAAATGCACGACCTGCCCGAGCCCGTGCACGCCGGTGTCGGTCCGCCCCGCCACCGTCGTGTGCAGCGGCGTCAGCGCGAATTCGGCCAGCGCGCGCTCGAGCACGTCCTGCACGGTCTTGCCATGCGGCTGCGACTGCCAGCCGCAAAACGCCGCACCGTCGTATTGGATCCCCAGCGCGATCCGCATCACGCTTCGTCCGCCAGTTTCGCCAGCAGCGCGTGCGCGTCGCCGCGCGTCGCGGCATCGTTCGCGTCGACGACTTCCTGCAACAGCGTCCGCGCGCCCGACAGGTCGCCCAGTTCGACGTACTCTTGCGCGAGGTCGAGCTTGTTGCGCGCGATGCGCGCGAGCTCGTCCGGCGTCAGCGCCGGCAGCACCGCGCCGGGCGCGGCCGGCAGGTCAAGGTCGAAATCGAGCTTCAGCGCGCCGAATTGCGCGCTGCCGAGCGGCGGCAGCGTCGGCGCAGCTGCCGGCGATGCGCCGTCATGACCGGACAGCGGGACATCCGCGTCCCATTCGAGGTCGTCCTCGTGGTCGGCCGAATGTTCCGGGGTCGGATGCATTACACCAATTGGCGGGCGGGGCGCGGATTGACCGTTAGTTGCGAATGGTGCGCCAACAGAAAGGTCTTGTGCCGGGGCGTCATCGGTCAGCGTCGACGTCACGTCTGTCGTGCGCGGCGGCAGCGGCATGTCGAGGCTGTTGAGCGCCGTGATCGCGTTGAGCAGAATCGCCTGCTGCGAGTCGGCGGGCTGCGGCGCGGACGGCGTGGACGGCGTGGACGGCGTGGACGGCGTGGACGACGCGGATGGCGCGGATGGTGTGGACAACTCGGGCAACTCGGGCAACTCAGGCAACTCAGACTGCGACGACGGCGCAGACGAAGCAGACGAAGCAGACGAAGCAGACGAAGCAGATTGCTCTGACGGCGTCGCCGTAGCGTCGGCGGATTGGCCTTCGACCGCACCCTCCGGGCCCGGCACGTCGTGCGTCGCACGATCCGCATGCGTCGGCTCGTCAGCCGGCACCGCATGCTCCGCTTCATGCGTGTCGTGCGTGTCGACCGTCTCCGCGGCAACCGCAGTCGCAGCGGCCAGATGCACGTCCGCTTCCGCATCGCGCGACAGCGGGGTTTCCGGCTGGATCGGCAATTCCGGCACCACAGACGGCGTCACGTGATCAGTGCCGGCAACACCCGATACAACTCCCGTTGCATCCCCCGTTGCTGCAACGTCGTCGCGCCGGGCTTTCCGGCGCTTGCGCCACATGAAGCCTGCGATCAACACCACGGCCGCCGCACCGCCCGCCGAAACCGCACGCCAGTCGATCTGCGCGCCAGCGCCCGTCGTCGACGGCGCCGCAACGGGTACGGCCGGACGCGCGGGCGCCGTCTCCGGCTGCGCCGCGCTCGCGGTCGCGCCGGTTGCGGCAGCCTCGCTCGCGGCGAGCGACGCATCGGATGCACCATTCGCGTTCGCAGCCGGGCTCGGCATGGCCGGCGCCTGCGCGCGGCCCGCGTCGGCCGCTGCGCGGTCGGTCGCGGCCGGCTTGCCGATCCCGTGTTTCTGCAGTTCCATCAGCACGCGGTTCTTCAGCGCGAGCAATTGCTGCAGGCTGGACGGTCGCGGCTGCGACGCGCCCGCGACCGGCGCCGCGGCCGTGGAAGCATTCGCGCCCGCCGGTCCGCCCTGCAGCGACGTCGTCGCCGCTTCGCTCGCCGACGAAGGCGCGGCCTGGATCGCACCGCTCCATACGTGCGGCCCGCTCGCGCCGGCCGGCGCTTCCGCCGACTGGGCGC
This sequence comes from Burkholderia sp. MR1-5-21, assembly GCF_053427715.1. Lineage (NCBI taxonomy): Bacteria > Pseudomonadati > Pseudomonadota > Betaproteobacteria > Burkholderiales > Burkholderiaceae > Burkholderia > Burkholderia sp. MR1-5-21. The sequence goes on along the minus strand of NZ_JBSAXD010000035.1, from coordinate 12,907 downwards.
CGGCGTCGGACGCGCCGTGCGCAGCGGACACGCCGACGGCAGACGACGCACCAGCCACCGCTGCAGCCGAAGCGTGTGCTTCGCCTGCCTGCACCGCATGCGCAGCGGATGCCGAAGGCGCGGCCGGTATGGCGGTCGCCGGATGCGGCGCCGACGCGGCATAGGCGGCGGACGCCACCGGGCCGGAAGCGGCAGCGGATGCGGCAGCCGCCCCCGCCGCGGCAACCGCCGTGCCCGTTGCATCGAGCGCCGGCACCGTCAGCGTCGCACCGACCTTCAGGCGGCTCGGATCGCGCTTCATGAACGCTTGCGGATTCGCGTCGAACAGCGCGCGCCCTGCCCGGGCGAGTACGCCGGGGTCGTGCGACTGCGTGACCGCGATCGCGAGATCGTTGAGGGACTGGCCGGGCCGGACCGTGACGGTGAGCGGCGCCGCGGAACCGGCATCGGCCGCCGCGGCGTCGCTGGCGCCGAACGCCCACGCGGATGCGGCGGTTCCGAGCGCAAGGATCGCCAGTGCGCTGCGCACCGCGCGCGCCAGCCGGGATTGACGCGGAAACAAGGAAATTCGGAACATCGTTGGCTCTATCGCCACGCTGGCGCGCGGCTCGGATTCTCGTTGAGAAGCGTCAAAAAAGTCACCGCAGAAATACAAAAGCGCCGCGCAGAACGCGACGCTTTCGGCTTGTCTGCGCGTCGTAACCGCGTAGTTTACTTCACGCGATCGGCTTCGGGCCGAATTCGTCCGCGGCGGCCCGTCGTCGCGACCCCGTTGCACGCGGCGCAGTCGGCTGCATTCCGGGCAGCCGGCAGGCTCGAGCGTCCAACCGCCGGCCGGAAAACGGCGCTTCGCCTGCCCGATGACGCGACCCGGGGCACCGCACCTGCGTTTTATAAATAAAACATCATCAATTGATGCAAATCCCTACATTGATCGACCGTGGGGAAAGAATGACGTGGCTTATACTTCGCGTCGCATCCTCTCCTCGTGCCAAAGGAATCGATGCAAGAAGGCCCCGGCCGCGCAAGCGGTCCGGGGCCTTCGCGTTTCGGGCGCGGGATCGCTGCGTGGCCGCCGCACCCCGCCGGACCGTCGCCGCGCGCGCAATGACATCTGGCCGGAAGCGGGGAATTCGGCCGCCGGAACGAAAAACGCCTGCCGCCCCGTCAAGGGCGTGCAGGCGTGTCGTGAATGCGCGGCAAGCCGCGCGACATCACTTGTCGAGCAGGATGCGCAGCATGCGGCGCAGCGGCTCTGCCGCGCCCCACAGCAGCTGGTCGCCAACGGTGAACGCCGACAGGTATTCGCCGCCCATCGCGAGCTTGCGCAGGCGGCCGACCGGCACTGTCAGCGTGCCCGTCACGTTCGCCGGCGACAGGTCGCGCATCGATGCTTCGCGCTCGTTCGGCACGACCTTCACCCAGTCGTTCGCCGACGCGAGGATGCCGTTGATCTCGTCGAGCGGCACGTCCTTGTTCAGCTTGATCGTCAGTGCCTGCGAGTGGCAGCGCATCGCGCCGATCCGCACGCACAGGCCGTCGACCGGGATCGAGCCCGGCTCGCCCATCGCCGGCTTGCCGAGGATCTTGTTGGTTTCCGCGCCGCCCTTCCACTCTTCCTTCGACATCCCGTTGCCGAGATCCTTGTCGATCCACGGAATCAGCGAGCCGGCGAGCGGCACGCCGAAGTTGCTGGTCGGCATCGCATCGCTGTTCATCGCGGCCAGCACGCGGCGGTCGATGTCGAGGATCGCCGACGCCGGATCGGCGAGCTGTTCCTTCACCGCGCCGTTCAGCGTGCCCATCTGCGACAGCAGCTCGCGCATGTTCTGCGCGCCCGCGCCCGATGCGGCCTGGTAGGTCATCGCCGTCATCCAGTCGACGAGGTTCTCGCGGAACAGGCCGCCGAGCGCCATCAGCATCAGGCTGACCGTGCAGTTGCCGCCGATGAAGTTCTTCGTGCCCTTGACGAGCGCGTCCTTGATCACGTCGAGGTTGACCGGATCGAGGATGATGACCGCGTCATCCTTCATCCGCAGCGACGACGCCGCATCGATCCAGTAGCCGTTCCAGCCGGCCGCGCGCAGCTTCGGGAACACGTCGTTCGTGTAGTCGCCGCCCTGGCAGGTGATGATGACGTCGCACTTCTTCAGCTCGTCGACGTTCGTCGCGTCCTTGAGCGTAGTCTCGTTTTTCGCGAACGACGGCGCCTTGCCGCCCGTGTTGCTGGTGCTGAAAAACACCGGTTCGATCAGGTCGAAATCGCCCTCTTCCTGCATGCGCTGCATCAGGACGCTGCCGACCATGCCGCGCCAACCTACGAGACCTACGTTCATGACTAACCCTTTGATGGAGCTTCCCCGCCATTTCCGTCCCCGCTGTGACCGCGCGGGGAAAAAGGCGGGCACGACGGACGATCAGCGTTTAATGATCGTTTTCGTGGTAATGGTTTTCGTGATGACGATGGCGCGCGTAACCGCACGGGCAGTGTTGCCGTGGGTTTTCAGGACCGGGGAGATCAGGGAAATCAGCGCCATCGCACGAGTCTACACAAAGCCGGTTGGCCGCACAACGGCCTACCGCGGGCGAACGGGCCGATTTTTGCCGGCCCCGTTCGCGCCCTATCTACATGATTGCCGTACCGCGACGCTTACAGCGCCGCGACCACCGCGTCACCCATCGCAGCCGTGCCGACCTGCTGGCAGCCCGGCGTCGCGATATCGCCGGTGCGGTAGCCCTGCTCCAGCACGCGTTTCACCGCACGCTCGATGCGATCGGCCTGCTCCGCGCGATTCAGCGAGTAGCGCAGCAGCATCGCGGCCGACAGGATCGTCGCGAGCGGATTCGCGATGCCCTTGCCCGCGATGTCCGGCGCCGAACCGTGCGACGGCTCGTACAAGCCCTTGTTGTTCTTGTCGAGCGACGCGGACGGCAGCATGCCGATCGAACCCGTCAGCATCGACGCCTCGTCGGACAGGATGTCGCCGAACATGTTGCCGGTCACGATCACGTCGAACTGCTTCGGCGCCTTCGCGAGCTGCATTGCCGCGTTGTCGACGTACATGTGCGACAGCTCGACGTCCGCGTATTCCTTCGACACGTCGATCATGATGTCGCGCCAGAACTGCGACGTCTCGAGCACGTTCGACTTGTCGACCGACAGCAGCTTCTTCGCGCGCTTTTGCGCCGCCTGGAACGCGACGTGCGCGATGCGGCGCACTTCCGGCTCCGAATAGCGCATCGTGTCGAAGCCCTCGCGCGCACCGGCGAACGGGCCGTCCGGCGCCGCACGCACGCCGCGCGGCTGGCCGAAGTAGATGTCGCCGTTCAGTTCGCGCACGATCAGGATGTCGAGGCCGGCGACCAGTTCGGCTTTGAGCGGCGACGCATCGACGAGCTGCGGATAGCAGATCGCCGGGCGGAAGTTCGCGAACAGCTCGAGATGCTTGCGCAGCCCGAGGATCGCCTGCTCGGGACGCAGCGGGCGCTCGAGCGAATCGTATTTCCAGTCGCCGACCGCGCCGAACAGGATCGCGTCCGCGTCCTTCGCGAGCTTCAGCGTCGCGTCCGGCAGCGGGTGGCCGCTCGCCTCGTAGCCCGCGCCGCCGACCGGCGCTTCTTCCAGTTCGAACGTCTCGTCGAGTGCGTTCAGCACCTTCACCGCTTCCTTGACGATTTCCGGACCGATGCCGTCGCCGGGCAGCACTGCAATCTTCATGCGTTATTCCTGACTGGGTAGGTTGTGTATGCGAAGCGGCGGACGCACGGCGTCCGCCCGAAGGACGACGTCAGCCGACCAGCTTGTTGTTCAGCCACGGCTGCTTCGCGAGGCGCTCGGCCTCGAACTGGCGGATCTTGTCCGCATGGCGCAGCGTGAGGCCGATGTCGTCGAAGCCGTTCAGCAGGCAGTACTTGCGGAACGCGGTGATCTCGAACGGATACTCGCGGCCGTCCGGCGCGCGCACGACCTGCGCGTCGAGATCGACCGTCAGCTGGTAGCCGTTGAACGCGTACGTGTCGTTGAACAGGTGATCGACCTGCTGCTCGGTCAGCACGATCGGCAACAGGCCGTTCTTGTAGCAGTTGTTGAAGAAGATGTCCGCGAAGCTCGACGCGATGATCGCGCGGAAGCCGTACTGCTGCAGCGCCCACGGCGCATGCTCGCGCGAGCTGCCGCAGCCGAAGTTCTTGCGCGCGAGCAGGACCGACGCGCCCTGGTAACGCGGCTGGTTCAGCACGAAGTCAGGGTTCAGCGGACGCTTCGAGTTGTCCTGGCCCGGCTCGCCGTGATCGAGGTAGCGCCATTCGTCGAACGCGTTCGGCCCGAAGCCCGTGCGCTTGATCGACTTCAGGAACTGCTTCGGGATGATCGCGTCCGTGTCGACGTTCTCGCGATCGAGCGGCGCCACGACGCCGGTATGCACAATGAATTTTTCCATGATCCGACTCGTTACCCCAGCTTGCGAATGTCGACGAAATGGCCTTCGATCGCCGCCGCTGCCGCCATCGCCGGGCTGACGAGGTGCGTGCGGCCGCCCGCGCCTTGCCGGCCTTCGAAGTTGCGGTTCGACGTCGATGCGCAGCGCTCGCCCGGCTCGAGACGATCGGCGTTCATCGCGAGGCACATCGAGCAGCCCGGCTCGCGCCATTCGAAGCCCGCTTCCGTGAACACCTTGTCGAGCCCTTCGTGCTCGGCCTGCGCCTTCACGAGACCGGAGCCCGGCACGACCATCGCGAGGCGCACGTTCGACGCGACGCGGCGGCCGAGCTTCTTCACGACGTACGCTGCGGCGCGGATGTCCTCGATGCGCGCGTTCGTGCACGAGCCGATGAAGATCTTGTCGACCTTGATCGCCTCGATCGGCGTGTTCGGCTCGAGCGCCATGTAGGCCAGCGCGCGTTCCATCGCGTCGCGCTTGACCGGATCCTTCTCGCGCTCGGGATCGGGCACGCGGCCGTCGATCGACGTGACCATCTCCGGCGACGTGCCCCACGTGACCTGCGGCACGATCTCGGCCGCGTTCAGCTCGACGACGCGGTCGAACTGCGCGCCGTCGTCCGACTTGAACGTGCGCCAGTATTCGACGGCCTGATCCCACTCCGCGCCGGTCGGCACGAACGGACGGCCCTTCAGGTAGTCGATCGTCGTATCGTCGACGGCGACCATGCCGGCGCGCGCGCCCGCTTCGATCGCCATGTTGCAGACCGTCATCCGGCCTTCCATCGTCAGCGCGCGGATCGTCGAGCCGCCGAATTCGATCGCATAGCCCGTGCCGCCCGCGGTGCCGATCTTGCCGATGATCGCAAGCACGATGTCCTTCGCGGTGCAGCCGCGCGGCAGCTGGCCCTCGACCTTCACGAGCATGTTCTTGCTCTTTTTCTGCAGCAGCGTCTGCGTCGCGAGCACGTGCTCGACTTCCGACGTGCCGATGCCGTGCGCGAGCGCGCCGAACGCGCCGTGCGTCGACGTGTGCGAATCGCCGCACACGATCGTCATGCCGGGCAGCGTCGCACCCTGCTCCGGGCCGATGATGTGCACGATGCCCTGGCGCACGTCGTTCATCTTGAACTGGGTGATGCCGAAGCTGTCGCAGTTCGCGTCGAGCGTGTCGACCTGCAGCTTCGAGACCGGATCGGCGATGCCGTGGCTGCGGTCCGTCGTCGGCACGTTGTGATCCGACACGGCCAGGTTCGCACTGATGCGCCACACCGGACGGTGCGCGATCTTCAGCCCTTCGAACGCCTGCGGGCTCGTGACTTCATGCAGCAGCTGACGGTCGATGTAGAGCAATGTCGTACCGTCGTCCTCGGTGTGGACCACGTGGGAATTCCACAGTTTGTCGTAGAGAGTCTGTGCCATGGGTATGCGGGGTCGTTATGACTTCAAGCCTTGCGGATGCGGTCGATTATGCCACGCGGATCCCGCTCCGGCACGAGTCGAATGCGAAAAAACCCATTAAAAACATGAGCTTGGCTGGTAGTGTCAATACCTGTATGAGCATTACCCGGCAAATGCGCTGCGCGCTTGACGGTGCGTCGCAAACGAATTTCGAGCCGGGGATCTTTGTCTGCACTCCTCCACGAGACCTCTGCGTCTCCGACTCACGCGATCGCGTCGAACAGCCGGCTGCCAATTCGACACCTTGCCGGCCCGACAGCACGCCGCGCAGCCTGGTCCGCCGCCGGACCGATGTCGCCGCCTTTCCGGACCGAATTTCACCTGCCGGTAGACAGAATTGCAGCGAGCCGATCGGGGAGCACCAACCGTGGTAACGTCTGAACATACCAAAGCGAATGTTTGTGATATATTGAATACCGAATATTGACGCTTGCGGCGATGCAGCATATGATTCCGTCGCATCACCATTCAGTCATTCGGGGCTACAAATGGAATATCTCTCTCTGGCGCTGCTCGCCATCGCTGTCGTGGGGCTGGGTTCCGCCGCTACAATTCTGCTGGCGCAGTCGATTCCGACATCCGTTGCAAGGCTGGCAGCGAAGCACGGCCGCTTTGCCAACCTGGGCTCGTCGAATGACGAGAGTGGACCGGCCTCGCCGACGGTACCCCGTAACGTACGTGTTCAACCAAAGTCGATCAATGTCGTCGGAACTTCAAACTGAAGCGGTGGCAGCGCCCCTTACGCTGGCGCTGCAGCCCATCAATCCAAGTGCCAGCCTGCGCGATCAGGCCTACGCGATGCTGCGCCAGGCCATTGCCGACGCAGACATCTACCGGTCGCGCGAAGAGATTCGCCTCGACGAGCGCGTGCTGAGCGAGACGCTCGGCGTGAGTCGCACGCCCGTGCGCGAAGCGATGACGCTGCTCGAGCAGGAAGGTTTCCTGCGCATGGTGCCGCGCCGCGGCATCTACATTGTGCGCAAGACCAAGCGTGAAATCGTCGAAATGATCCAGATGTGGGCGGCACTCGAAAGCATGGCGGCACGCCTCGCCACGCTCCACGCGACCGACGAGGAAATCGCGAAGCTGCGCCGCATGTTCGACACTTTCCGCGATGCGACGCCGGCCGAGCACATCGCCGAATACTCGGAAGCGAACATCGCTTTCCATCAGGCAATCGTCGAGTTGTCGAAGTCGCAGATCATTCTCGACACGATCAAGAACATATTCATCCACGTGCGCGCCATCCGGCGCATGACGATTTCCCAGAGCGATCGCGCATCGCGCTCGATCGTCGACCATCTGCGCATCATCGAAGCGCTCGAGCAACGCGACACCGAACTGGCCGAGAAACTCGTGCGCCAGCACTCGCTCGATCTCGCGGCGTTCGTCGAGGCGAATTGCGATTTTCTCGACTGACCTGACGGCCTGACCTGCCGCCAGGAGCCGATCCGCCGCGCCACCCCGCTCGGCGATTTCCGCTCGTTCCGACATCTCCGCGTCACGGCCTCCCTCGCCTCACCGCGGCGCCCCCCTCCGCCTGCCAGCATCGACTTTGCCTGCTGTCCACGACACCGTCCGCTTCCCGGATCGCCATACGGCACCTTGCGCCGGGACAAACGTTGCGACTCCCTCATATTGCATCTAGTATGTGATATATCAAATCCGTTGCAGGGGCGCGGGACCGCGAATGCCGCAGATGTCAAAAAATACCGCACGGGCAAGGATCGGTTTTCTTCTGACCGTCGTCGCCGCGCGCTTGCGCGCGTTTGCGGCCGTACACCGCCGACAGCGACGCGCGCGCTGCGGTTCGGTGCGGCGACGCAGCTGGGTCGTGCGAATCGAATTGCGCGACGATCTCTCGCACCCGTTGCTCGGCGGGGACTTCGTGCAACCTCTGGCGCTACGGGACCCCCGTCGCGACACCGTGCGCACGGGCGCCTATCGCAGCGGCGGCGGCTGGCGCTTTCGCGGTCGGATTCGGGACCATCGGAGATACCGCGCGATGCCGCGCTGACTATTGCTTGTGCGTGCTCAGTTCCTTCACGTGCGTGATCTCCTCGATGAGCCGCGCACCCTCTTCCAGCAGGAAGTGCTTGAAGGCCAGCGCAACCGGCGGCAGGCGCTTGTTCTTGCGATGCACGATGTACCAGTTGAACATGACCGGAAAGCCCTCGACATCGAGCACGACGAGGTTGCCCACCTGCAGTTCGAGGCTGATCGTATGCGCGGAGAGGAATGCGATGCCCATCCCGGCGATGACGGCCTGCTTGATCGTCTCGGTGCTCTTGATCTCCATTGCTATCTTGAGATTGGCGAGCCGTCCGGCGAATCCTTCCTCCATCGAATTCCAGGTGTCGGAGCCGCGTTCCCGCACGACGAACGCCTCGTTTTCCAACTCGCTCATCCCGATGTTCCGTTTGCTGGCAAGCGGATGGCCCGGTGCCGCGACGATCACGTAGGGGTGCGGGGCAAACGGCTCGCAGACCGCATCCGTGTCGTGCGGCGGACGAACCATCACCGCGAGATCGGTCTGGTTGGTCGCAAGTTGATGCAGCAATTCCTCACGGTTGTGCACAGACAAATTGAGCACGACACCCGAATATCGGTGAGCGAATTCGGCGAGCAGGCGCGGGAAGAAATAGTCGCCTGCGCTGATGACGGCGACATTCAGCTTGCCGCCTGCCACGCCCTTCAGCTGGCTCATCGCCTCGTCCACTTCGTGGAACTGCTGGATGATCGCGCGGCTGTAGTGAAGCATTTCAGTGCCGGCGGCCGTCAGGTAGATCTTCTTGCCGAGCTGCTCGAACAGCGGCAGGCCCGCGTGCTCCTCGAGCTGCCGGACTTGGGTGGAAACGGCGGGCTGGGTCAGATGAAGCTCTTCCGCAGCGCGCGAGAAGCTCAGGTGACGGGCCACAGTCTCGAACACCTTCAGCTGGCGGAGTGTGGCGTTCCTCATCGTCATGACCGATGTATAAGCGAATATGAATCCATATGGTAACAAACTTTAATTATCCGTTGTTCGGCATTGACCCTAGCATGGCTCTGCATAGGGAACGCCATTGCAGCAGTGCAAACATCGGGTTAACGCCTAGTCGCCAAGCCATGTCCGGCGGGGCTCTGCGAGAAATATCCCGGCGGCATTTGCATTAACGCATTAGCGGCTTCTTTACGACAAACACGCCGACTCTTATTTGGTCGACGCAGAGATCCGTATATTGATTATTACCGGAGGCAGTTTAATCCGCGCATAAATCCCGGGCGGAATAAATGCAGGCCCTATATCGATCCGCCCACTTCAAATAGATAGTGGAGACAACACACATGAAAGAAATCACGCAGCGCACACCGGCGCTCCCCTTTTGGGCAAATCGATGGGGTCAACTCGTCATCGGCATGCTATGCATGGCGTTGGTGGCAAATCTGCAGTACGCGTGGACGCTTTTCGTAGCGCCGATGAATGCGCGCCACCATTGGGACCAGGCATCGATTCAGCTCGCGTTCTCCATTTTCATCCTGACCGAAACCTGGCTCGTCCCGGTCGAGGGATGGCTGGTCGACAGATTCGGCCCGCGCCCTGTGGTCGCCGGCGGCGCGGTCTGCGCGGGTCTCGCATGGGTCATCAATTCGTATGCGACGTCGTTGCCGCAGCTCTATATCGCGGCGGTCATCGCGGGGATCGGCGCAGGCGGGGTGTACGGCACCTGCGTCGGCAATGCGCTGAAGTGGTTTCCGGACCGGCGCGGTCTTGCGGCCGGCTTGACGGCCGCGGGGTTCGGCGCAGGCGCCGCCGTCACCGTGATCCCGATCGCCAACATGATTTCAAGCGCCGGATACGAGCGAGCCTTTCTGTTTTTCGGCATCCTTCAGGGCACCTGCATTTTCGCGCTTTCACTGCTGCTGAAAAAACCCGTTGTACGCAAAGTGGCTGCAGTCAAGAAGAAATTCGCCGTGACAAAGGCGGACTACACGCCCGGGCAAATGATCAAGGCACCGGTCTTCTGGGTGATTTACGTTTCGTTTGTGGCTGTCGCTGCCGGCGGCCTGATGGCCACCGCGCAGATCGGTCCGATCGCAAAAGACTGGGGGCTTGCAAAAATGCCGATCGCGCTGTTCGGCATGACCTTGCCGTTGCTGACGGCCACGCTCTCGATCGACAACATCTGCAATGGCTTTACGCGTCCGCTGTGCGGATTCCTGTCGGACAAGATCGGCCGTGAAAACACGATGTTCCTGGTCTTCATCGGCGAAGGGCTCGCATTGCTCGGGCTCATGCGATACGGCACCAACCCCTACGCGTTCATGACGTTCGCGGCCATGATTTTCCTGTTCTGGGGCGAGATCTTTTCGATTTTCCCCGCGATCTGTGCGGACACGTTCGGCAGCAAGTACGCGGCTGCGAATGCTGGCACGCTGTACACCGCCAAAGGCACCGCTGCGCTGCTCGTCCCGCTCGCGTCCGTGTTGTCCGCAACGGGCGGCTGGAACGCCGTGTTCGTGACGGCGGCGGCGATCACGATCGCGGCCGGCATCTCGGCCAAGCTGGTCCTCGCGCCGATGCGCGCCCGCTGGATCGAAACCAGCAACGACGCACGGCACGAGCACGACATCAACGATATCAACGCTTCGCCCATGAGTTCGCTGGCCCGTGCCGATGACTGAACAGTCTCCATCTCGCCGCATCATGAATGTCACGTTGCAGCAACTGAGGGTTTTCGTCGCCGTCGCGCGTCGTCGGAACTTTACGCGCGCCGGATGCGAATTCGATTTGACCCAGTCAGCCGTGAGCCGTTGCGTGCGCGAGCTTGAAGATGCACTCGACCTCAAACTCTTCGACCGCACGACCCGCCATGTCGCACTGACAGCGGCGGGCACGAGCCTCGAGCGGCGAATCGGCCGACTGCTCGATGAAATCGAACTGACGTTGCACGAGGAGCGTGCCGCGCATGACGGTCAAACTGGCGTCGTGGCAATTGCGAGCAACCCGGCGCTCTCGTCGAGCTGGTTACCCGGGCATCTTGCGCGCTGCGCCGCGATGTTTCCGAACTTGATCGTCACGGTGCAGGACCTGCCTCAACCCGCAATCCTGACAAACGTCGAACGCGGCGAGGTCGATTTTGGCATCGTGTCGGACGCCGATGCGTTGCGAAGGGATACGCTGTACGCGGAAGTGCTTTTCTCGACGCCGCTCTGCGCAGTACTGCCCGATTCCCATCGGCTTGCGCAATGCACCACGCTCATGTGGAACGCGCTCAGCGACGCGCCGCTCGTCACGCTCGGCCCGGATGCGGGCATCATGCTGGCGGTCGAGCGGGCATTGAGCGCGCATCGCATGAAGGGCCGCCCAATGCAGGCACTGGGTCATGTTGCAGCCGTGCTGCGGATGATCGAACTGGGAATCGGCATCGGCGTGCTGCCCGTCGACGTGCATTGGCCGGCGCTGACAGCGCATCTCGTCGCGCGCCCGCTTCTCCCCGAAGTGACGGTGGCGACAATGCTCGTGCGGCGCCGGAACCGTTCGCTGCGGCCGAATGCGGAAGCGGTCTGGGCTCAATTCGCCGACAGAGGCGCGCACGCCTGCCACGCGGTGAACGCGTCCTAGGGGCTGTATACCTATCCTGGGAATACGCGAACGAAGGGCTGCCCGTTCATCGGCAATCGCCGCATTCCTCCACGGCTTCGTCAACCCATGTGCTGGAACCTGGTCCGCCACGCCGGACCAGGTTCCCGTTGCACTCAGGAAACGCTGAAAACTTCCTTCCGCAAACCGGAAACCGGCAGCGGCACCGGCTGCGCGATCCGTTCGCGGAGCTTGATCAGCGCCAGCACCGTATCGATCGTCGGCGTCGCCTGCCCGACGAGCCGCCCCATTTCCTGCACGACGGTAAGAAGCGGGTCGATCTCCATCGGACGGTTGGCTTCAAGATCCTGCAACATGGACGTCTTGTGCGCGCCGACCGCCCCCGCACCGTCGATTCGCCGTTCGACATCGACACGGAAATGCACGCCGAAGCGATCGGCGATCGCCTTGGCTTCAAGCATCATGGTTCTGGACACGGCGCGCGTCGCCGGATTGCTCGTAATGACGTCGAGCGTCGCATGGGTCAATGCGCTGATCGGGTTGAAGCACAGGTTGCCCCAAAGCTTCAGCCAGATCTCGTCACGGATGTTGTCGCGGACAGGCGCATCCAGATCCGCCGCAGTCATGATCTCATGCAGTCTCCGGATCCGATCGGTGCGCTCGCCGCTGGGTTCGCCGATTGGAAATTTCTTGCCGTACACGTGGCGAATCACGCCCGGCGCAACGATTTCGGCCGCCGGGTACACCACGCAACCGATCGCACGCTCCGGTCCGAGCCGTGCCCACTGCTTGCCGCCCGGGTCGACGCTGTCGAGCGTGGTGCCTGCGAATTCGCCGCCATGCTTGTAGAAGTACCAGTAGGGAATGCCGTTGACTGCCGTGACTATCGCCGTGTCGGGCCCCAGCAAAGGACGCATCAGGTCAACCACGCCCGGCACCGAATGCGCTTTCAGCGCAATGATCACGTAGTCCTGCGGACCGAGCTCGCGCGGATCCGACGTACAACGCACGTTGACGACGACGCGTTCGCTGCCGTCGACCTGCAAACGTACGCCGCGTGCCTGCATCGCGGCGAGGTGGGGGCCGCGAGCCACGAAACTCACGTCGGCGCCAGCGGACGCGAGCTGCGCACCAAGGTATGCACCGATGGCACCGGCGCCATAAACACAGATCTTCATCTGTCTCTCCTTGTTTGAAAGTCAGGAATGCTGTCTAACTGAAATGCATATTCACTTCAGATTGCGCGTTGCAAAGGTGTTCAGCATCATGCGCCGGTCGCGCGTGATGCTGCGATCGTGCTTCGCGCCGCGTGTCTTTTTCTCGGCTACGTCCCGGCGGGCATCAACTCGGTGCGGTGCCCCGCCAGCGCCTGTCGCACGAGCGGGCACATGGCATCGCTGTTTGCGGTATCGAACGCCGCCAGCAGT
>NZ_JBSAXD010000034.1:0-96945 GCF_053427715.1 Burkholderia sp. MR1-5-21 | reverse complement strand
AAAAAACCCGGCCTGGGCCGGGTTCTTGTTGGCGAGGTGCGCATCGGTCACTTGCGCTGCACATCGCCAGATGTGCTTGGTTGCGGGGGTAGGATTTGAACCTACGACCTTCGGGTTATGAGCCCGACGAGCTGCCAGACTGCTCCACCCCGCGTCAGAGAAATAAATTATAGGGTTGTTAAGCATTCACGTCAACAACTTTGTCACGATATTTTCTTGTTCGCGCATCGTCACCATCGCACCGGCATCGTCGAGCCCGGCATCGCACGACCGCACACCTTGCACGCGGTAAGATGACGGCCTTTGCATTCACGCCGCTCTCGCACCCGTCCATGAAGATTGCCACCTGGAACGTCAACTCGCTCAACGTCCGCAAACAGCACGTGCTCGACTGGCTCGCGCAAAGCGAAACCGACGTGCTGTGCCTGCAGGAGCTGAAGTTGCCGGACGAGAAATTCCCGCGCGCCGATCTCGAAGCGGCCGGCTACCGTAGCTGGTTCACGGGCCAGAAGACCTACAACGGCGTCGCGATCCTCGCGCGCGATACGCTGCCGTTCGACGAATCCGACGTGATCCGCAACATCCCGGGCTTCGACGATCCGCAGCAGCGCGTGGTCGCCGCGACCGTCGACGGCGTGCGCATCGTGTCCGCCTATTTCCCGAACGGCCAGGCGCCCGACTCCGACAAGTTCGTCTACAAGATGCAGTGGCTCGACGCACTGCACGCGTGGCTGAACACCGAGCTGCAGCGCTACCCGAAGCTCGCGCTGCTCGGCGACTACAACATCGCGCCGGAAGACCGCGACGTGCACGATCCCGCGAAATGGGAAGGCCAGAACCTCGTATCGCCGCAGGAGCGCGCGCATTTCGCGAAGCTGATCGAGCTCGGCTTCGTCGATGCGTTCCGCCACTTCGAACAGCCCGAGAAGACCTTCACGTGGTGGGACTACCGGATGATGGCGTTCCGCCGCAACGCGGGGCTGCGCATCGACCACATCCTGCTGTCGCCGGCGCTCGCCGCAACCTGCACGTCGTGCGAAGTCGACCGCACGCCGCGCACGTGGGAACAGCCGTCCGACCACACGCCCGTCATCGCGGTCGTCAGCTGATCGCACCGCCCGCGCGCATTCAGCGCCGCGCGGGCGCCGGCCCGAGATGGGCCCACAGGAACCCGAATTCGGCCGCGTCGGATTCGGCGCGTTCCAGATCGTCGGCGCTGCCGTGGCCGCCGTCGGTATTCTCCCAGTACCACACGCGTTCGTGACCGAGCGCATGCATGCGCGCGGCCATCTTGCGCGCATGCGCGGGATGCACGCGATCGTCGCGCGTTGACGTCGTCAGCAGCAGCGGCGGATACGCGACGCCTTCGCGCACGCGGTGATACGGCGAATACGCGGCCAGCGCCGCGCCCTCGCGCGGATCGTCCGGGTCGCCGTATTCGTCGAGCCACGCGGCGCCCGCGTGCAGCTTCGGATAGCGCCGCATGTCGAGCAGCGGCACGCGGCACAGCACTGCGCCGAACAGCTCCGGCCGCTGCGCCATGCACGCGGCGACCAGCAGCCCGCCGTTGCTGCCGCCCTCGATCCCGAGCTGCGCGGCGGTCGTCACGCCGGTCGCGACCAGATCCTCGGCCACCGCGATGAAGTCGTCGAACGAACGCTGCCGGTGTTCGCGCTGTGCATCGACGTGCCAGCGCGGCCCGAACTCGCCGCCGCCGCGGATGTGCGCGAACGCCATGACACCGCCGCGTTCGAGCCATGCGATGCCGAACGCATCGCTGTAGCCCGGCAGGTTCGGGATCGCAAAGCCGCCGTAGCCCGACAGCAGGCACGGCCGCGCAACGCGCGCGGCGCCGCCGGGCGCATCGGACGTGTCCAGTGCATCGCGCGGCCCGATCAGCGTGTACGGCACCACCGTGCCGTCGCGCGAGCGCGCGCTTGCCCGACGCACGACGAGCCCGGCCGCATCGAACTGCACCGGCGGCCGGTCGAGCAGCACGCGGCGCGACGGCGCATCGGCCGCGCGATCGGCCAGATCAGCCAGCCAGCATTCGGGCGGATCGAGATAGGTGTCGACGTCCACGTAGATCTCGTCATTCAGCGTCGACTCGACGGGCTCGACGTCGATCTGCGCGTCGCCCGGCCAGTCGAACGGCCGCGCGTCCCACGTCCACGTGCCGTCGTCGGCCTGCCGCGGCTGCCACAGCATCGTGCGGTTGTGCACGTCGACGAGCCAGCTCGCGATCAGCGTCGTGCGCGTGTGCGTCCACGTGCAGGCGGACGTCGACGGTTGTGGCGCGAACAGCGTCGTGAAGTCGCGCGACCCGGCCAGGAACGCCTGCTCGCGAATCGCGAGCAGCGAGCCGCCCGCATGGTGCACGCCGCCGCAGTCCCAGTCGAGACGCGGCTCCAGCACGAGCCAGCCTTCCCAGAACCCGACCTCGACATGCGTCGGCACGTCGTAGCGCGCCCACTCGCCCGCGTCCGTCAGCCGGTACGCATGCGCGTCGAAGAAATCGACGCTGCGCCATGCGACGTGGCGCCCGTCGATCGGATCGAACCACGCGCCCGCGCTGATGTCGTCGGGTTCGCCGCGAAATACGACGGGCGCGTCGGCGAGCCGCGTGCCGCGCACCCAGCGCCGTGCTTCATACGGATAGCCGGCCGCGGTCGCATGCGCTTCGCCGCGATCCCAGCTCACGTACACGGTATCGCGATCGATCCAGCCAACCGTGTGATGCCCCGGTTCGTCGATCGTGAAACCGCCGTCGACGAAACGGCGCTCGACCAGATCGAATTCGCGCACGACCACCGCATCGGCACCGCCCGGCGACAGCGACAGCAGCGCGCGATCGCCGTCCGGATACAGGATCGCGTCCTGCTCGAACACCCATGACTCGCCCTCCTCGGCACCGAGCGCGTCGACGTCGAGCAACGTTTCCCACGCCGGTTGGCCGGCGCGCCAGTCGTCCCAGCGCGTGCGGCGCCACAGTCCCTTCGGATGGAGGTCGTCCTGCCACAGGTCGTAGGCCCAGTCGCGCCAGCGGGTCGGAATCACCGGGCGTTCGCGCGGCAGATACGCTTTCGCGAGACGCGCCGTGAGCGCGCGATACGCGTCGTCGTCGCGCAGCGCGGCGCGCGTGCGCGCATTCTGCTCGTCGACCCACGTGCGGGCGCGCTTGCTGTCGAGCGCTTCGAGGAAACGGAACGGGTCGGCCCCGGCGGGCCAGCGGAAGGAATCGGACATTGCGGATCAGCGTGACGGCAAACCGCGATTATGTCCGATCGCGGCATGCGCGATGCCCGCGCATGCCGCGAATCGTGCTCAGGGCTCCAGATGCAGTTCCTGGATCTTGCGCGTGATCGTGTTGCGGCCGATGCCGAGCCGCTCCGCCGCCTCGACCTTGCGGCCGCGCGTGAAGTCGAGCGCCTCGCGGATCACCGCGGCCTCGAAGCGGCGCGCGAGCTCGTCCATCACGTCCGCCGAGTTCTCGCGCAGCAACCGCGCGACTTCGGTGCGCAGTCCGTGCTCCCACATCGGATAACCGGCCGGGCCGCTGCTCGGCGCAGCCGCGACGGGCACGCCCATCGCAGTCATCGCACTCGCCGCGCCTGCCGCAACCGGCGCCATCGCTTCGCCGCCCGCCGCGTGACCGTGCAAGTCAGCGCCATCGGCGGTCGCCGCGACCGCCGCGCCGGACGGCACGAGATCGGGCGGCAGGTCCTTGATCTCGACCGTTTGCGCAGGCGCCATCACGGTCAGCCAGTTCGCGAGGTTCTCGAGCTGCCGCACGTTGCCGGGAAACGGCAGCGACGTCAGGTACCCCAGCGCTTCGTCCGACACCCGCTTCGGCTCGACGCCGAGATCGCGCGCGCTCTTCTGCAGGAAGTGGCGCGTGAGCAGCGCAATGTCTTCGCTGCGTTCACGCAGCGGCGGCAGGCGCAGCCGGATCACGTTCAGCCGGTGATACAGATCCTCGCGGAACAGCCCCTGCCGCACGCGCGATTCGAGGTTCTGGTGCGTCGCTGCAATCACGCGCACGTTCGCGCGCAGCGGGCTGTGGCCGCCGACACGGTAGAACTGCCCGTCCGACAGCACGCGCAGCAGGCGTGTCTGCAGATCGAACGGCATGTCGCCGATTTCATCGAGGAACAGCGTGCCGTTCTCGGCCTGCTCGAAGCGGCCCTGACGCGTCGTCTGCGCGCCGGTGAACGCGCCGCGCTCGTGGCCGAACAACTCGGATTCGAGCAGGTCCTTCGGAATCGCCGCGGTGTTGAGCGCGATGAACGGCCCGTTCGCCCGCGGGCTGTGACGGTGCAACGCGCGCGCGACGAGCTCCTTGCCGGTCCCCGATTCGCCGGTGATCAGCACGGTCGCGGCCGAATGCGACAGCCGGCCGATCGCGCGGAACATGTCCTGCATCGCGGGCGCCTGGCCGAGCATCTCGGGCGCCTCGGCGACGCGGTCGTCCTCCGGCACGCCGCCGCGCAGGCTCTCCTCGACCGCGCGGCGGATCAGCTCGACCGCCTTGTCGACGTCGAACGGCTTCGCGAGATACTCGAACGCGCCGCCCTGGAACGCCGCGACGGCGCTGTCGAGGTCGGAGAACGCGGTCATGATGATCACGGGCAGCCCCGGCATCCGCTCGTGCATGGCCTGCAGCAGCTCGAGGCCCGAGCCGCCGGGCATCCGGATGTCGGACACCAGCACCTGCGGCGTCTCGTGATCGAGCGCACTGAGCGCATCGCGCACGTTCGCGAAACTTTTCGTCGCGAAACTGTCGCGGGCGAGCGCCTTTTCGAGCACCCAGCGGATCGATTGGTCGTCGTCAACTATCCAGATCGGCTTCATAGGTCGGTCAGAAGTATCGGTGAATCGCGTGTCGCCGCTCAGTGATCGAGCGGCAGCAGAATCTGAAATTCGGTGCGGCCGGGCCGGCTTTCGACCTCGATCATCCCGTCGTGCTGCTGCACGAACGTCTGCGCGAGCGTGAGGCCGAGGCCGCTGCCGTCCTCGCGCCCGGACACGAGCGGATAGAAGATCCGGTCGCGGATCTCTTCCGGTATGCCGGGCCCGTTGTCGATCACGTGCAAGTCCAGTGCCAGCTTGTACAGGCGCTTCGCGATCGTGATCTTGCGCGCGACGCGCGTGCGCAGCTCGATCTTCGCGTCGCCTTGCGCGATCCGTTCGCGCAGCGCCTGCGCTGCATTGCGCACGATGTTCAGCAGCGCCTGGATCAGCTGCTCCTTGTCGCCGCGCAAGTCCGGCACGCTGACGTCGTAGTCGCGCTCGATCGACAGCCCGCGCGGAAACTCGGCGAGCATCACCGCGCGCACGCGCTCGCACACTTCATGGATGTTCACGTCGCCGACGATGTGCGGGTGCCGGTGCGGCTCGAGCAGCCGGTCGACGAGCGTCTGCAGGCGGTCGGATTCCTTGATGATCACCTGCGTGTATTCGCGCAGCTCGCCGCGCTCGCGCTCGCCGAGCTCGAATTCGAGCAGCTGCGCGGCGCCGCGGATCCCGCCGAGCGGGTTCTTGATCTCGTGCGCGAGATTGCGGATCAGCTGCTTGTTGACCGCGGTCAGGTCGTGGATCCGCTCCTCGCGGTCGGTGCGCGACTGACGCTCGTTCTCGAACAGCTCGACGAGCACGAAGTCCGGCGCGCTCTCGAGAAAGCCGACGATCGCATGCACGTGCAGCGGCTCGCGGCCGGGCCGGTCGAGTACCGTGTCGAGGTGCGTCGCGTGAAAGCGCTCTTCGCCGATCGCGGTGATCGTCGACGCGAGCTCGTTCGCGTTCGGGAAGATCTCGCCCCACGGCCGCTGCGCGAGCTGCCGGCGCGAGATGTCGAGCATCGCCTCCGCGGACGGATTCGCGAACGCGATCCTGAGCGTCTTGCGGTCGAGCACCAGCACGACCGTCGGCAACGCTTCCAGTCCGGCGAGCAGCCCCGAGCGTGCGAGCCTGTCGTCATCCGTCAGACGCTCAGGCTGCCCCGTCTTCGCCTTGATCAGATTTTTCAGAACCATCTTGCGTGCGTGTCGTGACCAGAATGCGCAAAAAATGATGAATTCCGCGGAACAAAAAGGGGACGGCTGGGCGCCGTCCCCTTTTCAGATTCCGCTGCCTGCGCCGGGAGTTGCGCGGAGCAAACCAACCGGCGTGGCGGCGCTTCGCCCGCTGAAGCGTCGAAGCGCCATCGCCGCTTACAGCGAGTAGTACATTTCGAACTCGATCGGGTGCGTCGTCATGCGGAACTTCGCGAGCTCTTGCTCCTTCAGCGCGAGGTACGCATCGATCATGCCGTCCGTGAACACGCCGCCGCGGGTCAGGAACTCGCGATCCTTGTCGAGCGCTTCGAGTGCCTGGTCGAGGCCCGCGCAGACGGTCGGGATCTTTGCATCCTCTTCCGGCGGCAGGTCGTACAGGTTCTTGTCGGCAGCTTCGCCCGGGTGGATCTTGTTCTGGATCCCGTCGAGACCGGCCATCATCAGTGCCGTGAAGCACAGGTACGGGTTCGCCATCGGGTCCGGGAAGCGCGTTTCGATGCGGCGGCCCTTCGGGTTCGACACGTGCGGAATGCGGATCGACGCCGAACGGTTGCGCGCCGAGTAGGCGAGCTTGACCGGTGCCTCGAAGTGCGGGACCAGACGCTTGTACGAGTTCGTCGTCGGGTTCGTGATCGCGTTCAGCGCACGGGCGTGCTTGATGATGCCGCCGATGTAGAACAGCGCCAGTTCCGACAGGCCGGCGTAGCCGTTACCCGCGAACAGGTTCTGGCCGTCCTTCCAGATCGACTGGTGAACGTGCATGCCCGAACCGTTGTCGCCGACGACCGGCTTCGGCATGAACGTCGCCGTCTTGCCGTACGAGTGCGCGACGTTGTGGATGATGTACTTCGACCATTGCGTCCAGTCGGCGCGCTGCACGAGCGTCGAGAACTTCGTGCCGATTTCGTTCTGGCCCTGGCCCGCCACTTCGTGGTGGTGCACTTCGACCGGGATGCCGAGCTGTTCGAGCAGCAGGCACATTTCCGAACGCATGTCCTGGAACGTGTCGACCGGCGCGACCGGGAAGTAGCCGCCCTTCGTGCCCGGACGGTGACCCGTGTTGCCGCCTTCGAATTCCTTGCCGGCCGACCACGGTGCTTCTTCCGAGTTGATCTTCACGAAGCAGCCCGACATGTCCGTGTTCCACTGGACCGAGTCGAAAATGAAGAATTCCGGTTCCGGACCGAAGTACGCCGTGTCGCCGATGCCCGTGCTCTTCAGGTACGCTTCGCCGCGCTTCGCGAGCGAACGCGGATCGCGCTCGTAGCCCTTGCCGTCGGCCGGCTCGACCACGTCGCAGGTCAGCACGAGCGTCGACTCTTCATAGAACGGGTCGACGAACGCGGCGGTCGGATCCGGCATGAGCAGCATGTCCGACGCCTCGATGCCCTTCCAGCCCGCGATCGACGAGCCGTCGAACGCATGGCCGTTCTCGAACTTGTCTTCGTCAAATGCCGAAACCGGCACCGACACGTGCTGCTCCTTGCCGCGCGTATCCGTGAAGCGGAAATCGACAAACTTGACGTCCTCGTCCTTCACGAGCTGCATGACGTCGGCGACGGTTTTACTCATAACCTCTTCTCCTGATTGAACAATTCCGGCGGACTGGGAACCGCCTCGTTTATCGAGCTGCTCGGGGTCAGGCTTTGGCGCAGCGCGCCCCGATTCGACCGAATTCTTTAAAGCAGCTTCCGTGCCAGACATGCGCAAGGTTGGCGCGGATCGCGCCGACGCTCGCCGCGACAGGGCTTCGCCGCGCAATTTCGGGGCCTCGTGCGCGACGGGCGATCCGGCGCGCGCACCTCGATGGTGCAATCCACGTTGTCAGGCGTTCGGAAGGAATCGTTTTGGTGCACTCGCGCCATTCTGCACCTTTTTGGTGAGCGCGTGTGCGGTGCGCGCGCCGCTCCGCGCACAGGCATCGGGCGGCAGGCAGCGCGCTAGAATATTTGTTTGATCGATACGGAGACCTCCTGCCATGAGTACGCTCGAACAGCTTTACGCGAAGGCCGGCGAACGCCGCGCGCAAGGCTCGCTCAACTACGCCGGCGCGCTGCTGCCGGCCGAGGCATTCGAACTGCTGCAACTCGATCCGTCGGCGCGCCTCGTGGACGTGCGCACCCGCGCCGAGCTCGACTGGGTCGGCCGCCCGCTCGTCGGCGACGGCCAGTACCTGCATCTCGAATGGACGCGCTACCCAGGCGGCGTGCCGAACGCCGAATTCGTCGACCAGCTGAAAGCGGCGATCGAACCCGGCGCACCCGTGCTGTTCCTGTGCCGCAGCGCCGCGCGCTCGAAACTCGCCGCGGTCGCCGCCGCGCAGGCCGGCTTCACGCACGCGTACGACCTGCTCGAAGGCTTCGAGGGCGCGAAGGACGCGGAAGGCCACCGCAAGACCGTCGACGGCTGGTGCTTCCGCAAACTGCCGTGGATCGGCGCATGACGGCGCCCGCGCGCCGCGCTTGGGCGTTGCGCCATCGTCGAGCCGCGCGATGACATGCCGATGACGGGCCGCCCGTTGTGAACGGCCGCGGCCCGTTTTGCTTTTTGGGAAATCCTTTTCCGGCAAGCTGGAAGCTGGAAGCGTCGCGCTCAGGCGCGCGGCGCGTCGGGCTCGACGATGTCGCCGCCGAGCAGGTGCACGCCTTCGCGCAGCTTCACGAACGCGGCCGCGACCGCCTCCGGCTCGCCCTTCACGCCGAGGTCGATATGGCGGCGCGCGTAGATCCCGCCCCGCTCCGCATCGCCGACGCTCGGCAGGCTGAACACCCGCACGCCCGGAAAATCGTGCTCGATCTTCTCCATCAGCGGTGTGAGCGTCGATTCCGGCAGCTCGAACACATACAGCGACCGCTCCGCGTGCGGCGTCGCGTGATGCAGGTGCGCGTACTTCGTGTCGAGCACCCATTCGATCATCGGCCACGCCATCACCGGGAAGCCCGGCACGAAGTGGAGATCACCGACCGAGAAGCCCGGAATCCGGTTGTAGCCGTTCGGGATGATCGTCGCGCCGCGCGGGAACACGCCCATGTTGAAGCGGTGCTGGTTCTCGGGCGAAGCGAAGTCGACCGGCTTGTCCGGATCGGTGTGCGTCTCGCGGATGCGCTCCTCGATCAGCAGCTTCGCTTCGGGATGCAGTTCGAGCGGCACGCCGAGCGCGGCAGCCGCGCACTGCCGCGTGTGGTCGTCCGGCGTCGCGCCGATCCCGCCCGTCGAGAACACGATGTCGCCCGATGCGAGCGCACGCGCGAGCGTCGCGGTGATGCGCGCGGGATCGTCGCCGACGTACTCGGCCCAGTCGAGCGCAAGGCCGCGCGCGCCGAGCAATTCGACGACCTTCGCCAGATGCTTGTCCTGCCGGCGGCCCGAAAGGATTTCGTCGCCGATGATGATGATGCCGATACTCATGCCTGCCCCATGTCGATTGTGGTGGCGCGCGGCGTCGCGCGCAGGTCCTCGAGCGCACGCAGGCAATAATGGCCGAACCACAGCGCCGAGAACACCAGAATGAACGCATAAACCCAGATCATCGCCGCCGCGACGAACGGAAACAGCACCATCATCCAGACCGACGACACCCAGATGAAGGTCGGTACCGTGCCGAGCAGCCCGGTCGCGATGCCGATGCCGACGAGCGGCCAGCGGTGCTGCCGCACGAGCGCGCGGCGCTCGTCGCGGCTTGCATGCTGCGCGAGCGCGTCGTAGGTCATCACGCGATAGGTGAGCCAGCCCCAGATCACGGGCGGCAGCAGCGCGAAGAACGGCGGGATCAGCCACAGCGGCAGCGTGACGACGAGCAGCACGATGCCGACGATCGCCGTCCACAGCGAATTGAACACGCTGCCGAAGAACGTGCCGCCCCGCTTCATCTCGAGCGCGGCGAACTGGCGGTTCGACAGGTGCTTGACGACGACCGGCATCGAGATCGATGCGATCAGCAGCAGCACCGTCAGCACGATCAGCGGAATCGCGAGCGACACGACGACGAACGGCGCGACGACTGCATGCAGTTGGGACATGCCGACCACGTCGAACGCCCTGTAGAGTGCCGCCGTCAGCGCGAAGCCGTCGAGCGCGCCGCGCGTGGCGTCGACGAGCGCCTGCCACGAGAACCACAGCAGAACGCCCCAGAACACGGCCGACACGACGAACGGCATCAGCGTGAGCCACAGCATGCGCGGGTGCAGGGCGCTCGCGAACGCGCGGACGAAGGAACGCAGCAAATCGTTCATGCAGGCCTGTTT
Source organism: Burkholderia sp. MR1-5-21 (assembly GCF_053427715.1). Lineage (NCBI taxonomy): Bacteria > Pseudomonadati > Pseudomonadota > Betaproteobacteria > Burkholderiales > Burkholderiaceae > Burkholderia > Burkholderia sp. MR1-5-21. The sequence continues at coordinate 86,648 of NZ_JBSAXD010000034.1, read as the reverse complement.
CGACGGAGAAAAACGGGGAAAGGATAAACCACACGGCCCGCATGCGCCAAAACGCATGCGGGCCGTGGGAGAGAGGCGCCCGGCGCCGGATCGGACATCGGCAGGCCGGGACGGATGGCGGGAATGGCCGGGATGGCGGTCGCCGCGCTCAGGCGGATGCCGCGCCGCGCTTTGCGGGGAACAGACGCCGGAAGATCCGCACGAACGCAAGCCCGTGCTGCGCCCAGAAGCCGTCGCCGTACGACACGCCCTCGATCTGCTCGCGGATGCCGGTCGGCTCGACCGTGCGGTTCCACGACGCGGTGCCGAACATCATGTCCCACCACGGGAACAGCACGCCGAAATTGCAGCCATACTTGGTGCCTTCGTGGCCGTAGCCGACCGCGTGGTGGCGGCGGTGGAAGATCGGGCTGACGAGCAGGCGCTCGCCGAGCCAGCCGAACGACAGCCGCGCGTTGGTGTGCTGAATGCTCTGCGCGAAGTTGGTGAGCGCGGTCAGCACGACGAACTGCGACGGCGACACGCCGATCACGAGCGCGATCGCCGCGAAGAAGCACGACTGGATCACGTCGTCGAGCAGGTGGTTGCGGTCGTCGCACCACAGCGACATCTGCCGCTGGCTGTGGTGAACCGCGTGCAGTTCCCACCAGATGCCGATCTTGTGCTGCCAGCGGTGATACCAGTAGCCGGCGAAGTCGAGCACGACGAGATAGATCGCGAACGTGACGATCGGCTTCGACGTGATGCCCGGCCACAGGTAGTCGAGGTTGTAGTTCGCGACCCCCTTCAGGCGCAGCCACGCCTGGAAGTTGTCGAACAGCGGCTGCAGCGCGAAGAAGAAGAACAGCGTGAAGATGCCGAGCTTCGCGATCAGCGTATAGATCACGTCGACCCGCGCCTCCTTGCGGTTCTCCCACTGCTCGACCGGCCGCAGCGCCTCGAGCGGGCGCAGCAGCGCATACATCACGACGACCTGCAGCGCGCCGACGATCACCCAGTACAGCGCGTCGTAGGTGTCTTCGTCGTAGTCCATCATGTCGAACTTGAACAGCAGCGGCTGCACGATATCGACGTACAGCCAGGTCTGGATGTTCGACACGAACGCATCGATCAGGTGCAGCATCGTTCGCCCCCGCCCGTCACGCGCCGTTCGCCGCCTTCCACGGCGCGCGGTCGTAGAAGTAGATCCCGTGCGGCGAGCGGCCGACGGAAATCGTCTGCACCAGCTTGCGCGACGGCAGGTCGATGATGCCGACCTTTTTCGCGAAGCGGAACGTCACCCACAGCGTCTTCTTGTCGGCCGACAGCTCCATGTCGTCGGGGCCGGGCAACAGGCCCGTGATGTCGCCGACGTTCGTGAGCGTGTTCTCGTCGATGATGCTGATCGTGTTCGCGACCCGGTTCGTGACCGCGACGTGCGTGCCGTCGGCGAGCGAGCGGAAGTTGTGCGCGCCCTTGCCCGTCTGGATCGTCTTCACGACCTTCTGGTTGCGCCAGTCGACGACCGCGACGTAATCGGCGCCCGTCATCCCGACGAGCAGGTACTTGTCGTCCGGCGTCAGCCACAGGCCCGCCGGCACCTTGCCGACCGGCATCTTCCACTTGACCGTCTGCGTCGCGAGGTCGATCGCGGCGATCTCGCCGGACACCTGCAGCGACACGAGCACCGTCTTGCTGTCCTTCGTGAACGCAAGGTGGCTCGGCATCACCGCCAGCGGCACGCGTTTCGCGAGATGCAGGTCGCGGCCGTCGTAGCTGTAGATGTCGACGCGGTCGAGCCGCAGGCCGGCCGCCGCGAACCACTTGCGGTCCGGCGAGAAGCCGAGCTGGTACGGATCGTCGATGCCTTCGACGGTGCGCTGCAGCTTGCCCGTCTTCGGGTCGAGGAACATCAGGCTGTTCGAGACCGAATTCGCGACGATCAGCGACGAATTGTCGGGCGTCGCCATCAGGTGGTGCGGCTCCTTCCCCGTCGGCATCGTCGCGATGACTTCGCGGGTCTGCTGATCGATCAGGGACAGGGTGGCTTCCGCCGAATTGAGGATGATGACGTTATTCGCGTGGGCGGCAGGCGCCAGCACGGCTGCGGCCAGCACGAGCGTGCGGCCGAGGGAAAGGAAAGTGCGCATGAAGACTCACGTCGTGAAACAGGCGTCATTGTAGAACGGACGACCCGCCCCGCCGGTTGACGGGAATGGAAATTGCGCCACTTGGACGCAGGGTCCGAGCGCCGCGTTCCCGCCGCCCGCATCTTTATTTGCATCCGCGGCGCGCGGCGGCGGCCGCGCCCCGCGCCCCGCGCCCCGCCGCTAGCGCTGCATCGACTCCCAGACCTTGTACAGCCGCTTCACCGACACCGGCATCGGCGTGCGCAGTTCCTGCGCGAACAGCGAGATCCGCAGCTCCTCGAGCAGCCAGCGGAATTCCGCGAGCCGCGCATCGGCGACACCGCCGCGCTGCGACACCGCGCGCTGGTATTGCTGCACGAGCGGCTGCAGCTCCGCGAACTGCTTTGCGTCGCGGGCCGGATCGGCCTTCAGCTTGTCGATTCGCAGCGCGATCCCCTTCAGGTAGCGCGGAAAATGCGCAAGCTGCGCGTAAGGCGTATCGATCACGAAGCGCTTGCCGACGAGCGCGGCGAGCTGCTGCTGCAGGTCCGCATGCGCGGACGCGAACGGCTTCGCCTGCGCGAGCTTCTTTGCGAGCCCCGCATATTCAGCGAGGATCTGCCCGACGAGCCGCGCGATTTCCTGCGCGAGCAGGTTCAGACGGCTGCGGCCCTCGTCGCGGCGCGCGTGGAAGCTCGCGTCGTCGTCGGGCAGCGGATCCTGCAGGCAAGCGCGGTCGAGCGCGGTGTCGATCAGCTGGTCGCGCAGCTCGTCCTGCGTGCCAAGCGACATGTACTGCATCGCCATCTCGCGCAGGCCCGGCAGGTTCTTCTCCAGATACTTGATCGGCTCCTTCAGCTGCAGCGCGAACAGCCGCCGCAACCCCGCGCGATGGATGCGCGCGGCCTCCTCCGGCGAATCGAACACCTCGACGTCGCAATGCGTGCCGCGGTCGACGAGCGCCGGGTAGCCGTAGAGCGTCTGCCCGCGCCGGCGGATTTCCAGCAGCTCGGGCAGCTTGCCGAAGTTCCACGTCGTCAGGTTCTCGTACAGCGCCGTCGCGCCCGCGTCGGCCGGCGCAGCCGCGGGCGGCGGCACGCCCTTCCCGCTCTTGCCGGCACCCTTTCCGGCACCGGCGGCAGCCGACGACGCAGCAGACGGGGCCGCATCGGCATCGCCGCCGGCCGTGATCGTCGCCGCCGCGGCGATCTTCTGGAACTGCTGCTGCGCCTGCGCGCCGAGTTCGCTGCGCAGCTGCGCGAGATTGCGCCCCATCGCGAGCTGGCGGCCGTGCTCGTCGATCACCTTGAAGTTCATGAACAGGTGCGCGGGCAGCGTCTCGAGCTTGAAGTCGCTCGTCTTCATCGCGATCTGCGTCTCGTTGCGCACGTCGGCGATCAGCGCCTCGACGAGCCCGCCGGCACCAAACCGCTCGCGCCCCGTGCGCTCGACGAAGCCCGCCGCGTATTCGGGCAGCGGCACGCAGTGCCGGCGCAGCTTCTGCGGCAACGATTTCAGCAGCAGCTGGACCTTTTCCTTCAGCATCCCCGGCACGAGCCACTCGCAGCGGCGCGCATCGACCTGGTTCAGCGCGTAGAGCGGCACCGCGAGCGTCACGCCGTCGCGCGGCGCGCCCGGCTCGAAGTGGTACGTGAGCGCCATCTCGACGCCCGCCATCGTCGCGCGCTTCGGGAACAGCTCGGTCGTCACGCCCGCCGCCTCGTGGCGCATCAGGTCGTCGCGCGACAGGTACAGGAGGCGCGGCTTGTCTTCCGGCTGGCCCGACTGCTTCACCTCGTCGCGATACCAGCGCTCGAACGCGGCGCCCGTGTGGATCCCTTCCGGAATCGCCTGGTCGTAGAACGCGTGGATCAGCTCGTCGTCGACCAGCACGTCCTGCCGGCGCGACTTGTGCTCGAGCTGCTCGATATCGGCGAGCAGCTTGCGGTTGTGCGCGAAGAACGCGAGCTTCGTGTCGAACTCGCCGTCGACGAGCGCGCCACGGATGAACAGCTCGCGTGCGCGCGCCGGATCCTGCTTGCCGAACGCGACACGCCGCCGGTGGTAGACGGGCAGTCCGTACAGCGCGGCGCGCTCGAACGCGCTCACCTGCGCCGGACGCTTTTCCCAGTGCGGCTCGGACAGCGATTTCTTCAGCAGGTGCGCACCGACCTTCTCGATCCATTCAGGCTCGATCTTCGCGAGGCAGCGCGCGTACAGCCGGCTCGTCTCGACGAGTTCGGCCGCCATCACCCAGCGCCCCGCCTTCTTCGCGAGCGCCGAGCCCGGCCACAGGAAGAACTTGATCCCGCGCGCGCCGAGGTAGTGCGGCTCGTCCTCGGCCTTCAGGCCGAGGTTGCCGAGCAGGCCCGTCAACAGGGCCAGATGGACCTGCTCGTAGGTCGCGTCGGCCTCGTTCAGGCGCCAGCCATGCTCGCGCACGACGGTCAGCAGCTGCGAATGCACGTCGCGCCATTCGCGCAGGCGCAAGTGCGACAGGAAATTCTGCCGGCATGCGTCGATCAGCTGGCGGTTCGACTTCTTGTGCGCAACCGCTTCCTCGAACCACGCCCAGATCTTCAGCCACTGCAGGAACTCGGAACGCTCGTCGGCGAACCGGCGGTGCGCCTGGTCGGCCTGCTCCTGCGCGTCGATCGGCCGGTCGCGCGGGTCCTGCACGGACAGCGCGCTCGCGATGATCAGCACTTCGCGCAACGCCTGCTGGTCGCGCGCGCCGAGGATCATCCGGCCGACCCGCGGATCGAGCGGCAAGCGCGCGAGCTCGCGGCCGAGCGGCGTCAGCGCGTTGTCGTCGTCGACCGCGCCGAGTTCGTTCAGCAGCTGGTAGCCGTCCGCGACCGCGCGGCCCGGCGGCGGCTCGAGGAACGGGAATGCCTCGATCGCCGTCAGGTGCAGCGACTTCATCCGCAGGATCACCGACGCGAGCGACGAGCGCAGGATTTCCGGATCGGTGAAGCGCGCGCGCGCCTGGTAATCCGTTTCTTCATACAGACGGATGCAGATGCCGTCCGCAACCCGGCCGCAGCGGCCCGCACGCTGGTTCGCGGCGGCCTGCGAGATCGACTCGACCTGCAGCTGCTCGACCTTGTTCCGGTACGAATAGCGCTTCACGCGCGCTAGGCCCGTATCGACGACGTAGCGGATGCCCGGCACCGTCAGCGACGTCTCGGCGACGTTCGTCGCGAGCACGATGCGCCGCGCGTTCGACGGCTTGAACACCTTGTCCTGCTCGGCCGCGGACAGCCGCGCGAACAGCGGCAGGATCTCGGTGTGCGGCGGGTGGTGCTTGCGCAGCGCCTCGGCCGCGTCGCGGATCTCGCGTTCGCCGGGCAGGAACACGAGCACGTCGCCCGAGCCTTCGCGGCACAGCTCGTCGACCGCATCGACGATGGCGTCCATCAGGTCGCGCTCGGCTTCGCGCGCGGTCTTCACGCGGTCCCGGCTCGCGGTGCCCTCGGCATTCTTCACGGCCGGGCGGTCCTCGGCCACCGGGCGGTAGCGCACCTCGACCGGATACAGGCGCCCGCTCACCTCGATCACCGGCGCCGGCCGTTCTTCGCTGCCGAAATGGCGCGCGAAGCGGTCGGCGTCGATCGTCGCGGACGTCACGATCAGCTTCAGGTCCGGGCGCTTCGGCAGGATCTGCTTCAGGTAGCCGAGCAGGAAGTCGATGTTCAGGCTGCGCTCGTGCGCCTCGTCGATGATCAGCGTGTCGTACGCTTTGAGCAGCGGATCGGTCTGCGTCTCGGCCAGCAGGATCCCGTCCGTCATCAGCTTGACGGACGCGCCCGGCGCGAGATTGTCGGTGAACCGCACCTTGTAGCCGACCACTTCGCCGAACGGCGTGCCGAGTTCCTCGGCGATGCGGCGGCCGGTCGACGATGCGGCGAGCCGGCGCGGCTGCGTATGGCCGATCAGGCCCGTGCCGCCCGCGCCGAGGCCGCGGCCGAGCGCGAGGCAGATCTTCGGCAACTGCGTGGTCTTGCCGGAGCCCGTCTCGCCACAGACGATGACAACCTGATGACCGGCGATCGCGCGCGCGATGTCGTCGCGCTTGCCCGACACCGGCAGGCTTTCCGGGAACGTGATCGGCGGGACGGGGTTCGGTGCGGCCGGCTTAGGTGTGACGGTTGCACGCGGCGCGCGCTCGCGGCGCGGCGCGGCGGACTCGCGCGGTGCGTCACGCCGTTCTCGTTGCGGCTCGCGCTGCGGCTGGGCCTGCGACTCGCTGCGTCGCTCGCGTGGCGGCTGGCCCTGCGACTCGCTACGTCGGTCGCGTGGCGGCTGGCCCTGCGGTGCGCGTGGCGTCTGGCCCTCAGGCTGGCGCGCGTCGGCCGCACCATCCGGGTGCCGGCCCGACGGCGCGTTGGCCCGCGTCGGCGCGGGACTTTTAGGTACATTCGACATGGGGGCGCATTATAATCCCGGCCATGAATTCCCAAACCGACCTCCCCCCCGCCCAGTCCGGCGCCGCGAACCCCGCGGCCCCCGACGATTCGGACGCCAGCCACGCCCAGTTCGTGGACTGGATGCGATCCGTCGCGCCCTATATTCACAAGTTTCGCAACAACACGTTCGTCGTCGGGTTCGGCGGCGAGGTCGTCCAGCAAGGGCTGCTCAACGCGCTGGTGTCCGACATCGCGCTGCTGCAGGCGATGGGCATCCAGATCGTGCTCGTGCACGGTTCGCGGCCGCAGGTCGAGGAGCAGCTGAACCTGCACGGCGTCGAATCCGAGTTTTCGCACGGGCTGCGCATCACCGATGCGCGCGCGCTCGAATCCGCGAAGGAAGCGGCCGGCGAAGTGCGCCTCGACATCGAGGCCGCGATCAGCCAGGGCCTGCCGAACTCGCCGATGGCGCACGCGCACATCAGCGTCGTGTCCGGCAACTTCGTGACGGCACGGCCGGTCGGGATCCTCGACGGGGTCGATTTCGCGCACACGGGCATCGTGCGCAAGATCGACGCCGAATCGATCCGCCATTCGCTCGCCAGCCGCAAGCTCGTGCTGCTGTCGCCGCTCGGCTTCTCGCCGACGGGCGAGGCATTCAACCTGTCGATGGAAGACGTCGCGTCGGCTGCGGCGATCGCGCTGCGCGCGGACAAGATCGTGTTCCTGACCGACGGGCCCGGCATCGTCGACGACGAAGGCGAGCTGATCCGCGAAATGTCGCTCGACGCGGCGGCCGATCTGCTCGACTCCGGCAATGTCCAGGGCGACGACGCGTTCTTCCTGAAGCACTCGATCCGCGCGTGCCGCGGCGGCGTGACCCGCGCGCACCTGATTCCGCAGTCGCTCGACGGCAGCATGCTGCTCGAACTGTTCCTGCACGACGGCGTCGGCACGATGATCTCGTACGAGAACCTCGAGAGCCTGCGCGAGGCGACGCCGGACGACGTCGGCGGCATCCTGTCGCTGATCGAGCCGCTCGAGACGGACGGCACGCTGGTACGCCGCGGCCGCCACCAGATCGAACGCGACATCGACCACTTCTCGGTGATCGAACACGACGGCGTGCTGTTCGGCTGCGCGGCGCTGTATCCGTACCAGCAGGAGAAGATCGGCGAGATGGCGTGCCTGACCGTCGCGCCCGAGGCGCAAGGCTCCGGCGACGGCGAGCGGCTGCTCAAGCGCGTCGAGCAGCGTGCGCGGGCGCGCGGCCTCACGCACATCTTCGTGCTCACGACGCGCACCGAGCACTGGTTCCTGAAGCGCGGCTTCGTCAAGGCGACCGTCGACGACCTGCCGGAAGACCGCCGCAAACTCTATAACTGGCAGCGCAAGTCGCTCGTGCTGATGAAGCAGCTCTGAGCGGCGCAAGACGCCCGCCCTCCCCCAGTCCGATTACAGGAGAAGTACACGATGGCCCGTATGATTCAATGCGCGAAGCTCGGCAAGGAAGCCGAAGGTCTCGATTTCCCGCCGCTGCCGGGCGAGCTCGGCAAGCGCATCTATGAAAGCGTCTCGAAGGAAGCATGGCAGGGCTGGCTCAAGCAGCAGACGATGCTGATCAACGAGAACCGCCTGAACATGGCTGACCCGCGCGCGCGCCAGTACCTGATGAAGCAGACCGAGAAATACTTCTTCGGCGAAGGCGCCGACCAGGCGTCCGGCTACGTGCCGCCGTCGGAAGGCTGACACGATACGCGCAGCGCAGCCGGCCGCAGGCCGGTCTTGCGATGAAGCAGAAACGGCATCGTGCGCGCACGATGCCGTTTTCGCTTGTGCGGCCGACAGCGTGCCGGTTCGTGGCGAAGGACGGCGCGCGCAGCTCACGCCGCCGGCTTCAGCGCGCCGTCGTCGCCTGCCCGCTCCGGTTCGGCCCTCGCATCGTCGGCACGCCATTGCGCCGCGTCGCTGCGCTCGGCCGTCGACAGCTCGTCCGCGCGATGGCCCGTGCGGTTCAGCAGCGCCAGCATGCACACGAGCGACACGAACGCGTAGAGCCCCGACGCGATCGCGACGCCGACGATGCTGCCCGTCGCGTTGAGGATCGCCTGCGCGAGCACCGGCGTGCCGCCGCCGACGACGAGCGCGCTCAACTGGTACGCGAGCGACAGCCCCGTATAGCGGATGTTCGCCGGAAACACGCGCGCGAGCACGCCGCCCACCGCGCCGTAGAACATCGCCGACGGGATCGTCGAGATGCACATGCCCGCGACGGCCACCCAGTACGAGCGCGTCGCGAGCGCATGGAACATCACCGGCATCAGCACGATCTCGGGAATCAGGATCCAGCACATCGCGCGCCGCATGTCGATCTTCGACACGAACCACGCGCCGACCGGCTGCATCAGGAACTGCACGACGAGCGAGATCGACAGGATGCCGAGGAACGTGCCCTGCGCATAGCCGAGCTCCTTGGTCGCCCACGACAGCGCGAACGTGCTGCGGAAATACGTGACGTTGATCACGGGCAGCGTGCCGGCCGCGAGCAGCACGACGAGCCAGTGATCGCGCACGACGTCGCGCAGCGGCAGCTTCACCGTGCGCTTGCGCGCGAGCACGCGCTGCATGTCGGCCGACTCCTCGAGCTTCAGCCGGATCACCATGCCGACGATCACGAGTACGGCCGACAGCAGGAACGGCAGGCGCCAGCCCCACATCAGGAAATCCGGTGTCGGCAGTGCGCTCAGCGCGAAGAACGCGGCCGTCGCGAGCAGGTTGCCGGTGGGCGAGCCCTGCTGCGCGAACGCCGCGTACAGGATGCGCTTGTGCTTCGGCGCGTTCTCGCTCGCGATCAGCACCGCGCCGCCCCACTCGCCGCCGACCGCGATGCCCTGCAGCACGCGCAGCACGACGAGCCCGGCCGGCGCCCACACGCCGATCTGCGCGTAGGTCGGCAACAGGCCGATGCCGGTCGTCGCGAGCCCCATCATCACCAGCGTGATCACGAGCGCGGTCTTGCGGCCGACGCGGTCGCCGAGATGCCCGAACACGATCCCGCCGAGCGGCCGCGCGGCGAAGCCGGCCCAGAACGTGACGAATGCGAGCAAGGTCGCGACGCCGGGATCCATGCTGCTCGAAAAGAACACCTTGCCGAACACGAGTGCAGCGGCGGTGCCGTAGATGTAGAAGTCATACCACTCGATCGTGGTGCCGACGAACGCCGCGAGGGCGGCGCGGCCGGGCCGCGGTGGAGGTTGCACGGCTGACGGGGATTGCGGACGGTTCATCGATGTCTCCATGTTCATGATCGGTGGCGCGACTGTCGCGCGCCTTGCCCGGGGTGGCCGGCATTGCGCCGCCGGCCGGCGGTGTTGCATCGGCGGGGGCGTCTAGCCGGGGGCGCCTAGCCAGGCGCGGTCTTCAACACACCGGCGTCGAGCAGTTGCTGCTGAAGCGCGGGATCGACGCCGAGGCGATCGAGCACCGCGTGCGTGTCGCGGCCGAGCGCGGGCGGGGGCGTTCGGTAGGTGGCCGGCGTGCGCGACAGCTTCACGGGCGACGCGGTGCCGCGATACGCGCCGATCTCGACCAACAGGTTCCGGTGCAGCGCATGCGGGTCGCGCGTGACGTCGGCGACGGTCCGCACCGGCCCGCATGGCACGCCGGCCGCCATCAGGTCGCACGCGAGCGGCTCGCATGCATGCTGCGCCAGCAACGCCTCCAGCGCGGCCTTCAGCTCGGGCCGGTGCGCGCAGCGGCTGCGGTTGTCGACGAAACGCGGCTCGCTCGCGAGGCCCGGCGCGCCGAGATGCGCGGCGAGCCGCGCGAACTGCCGGTCGTTGCCGATCGCGAGGAAGATCGGCACGGTCGCCGTCCGGTAGCTGTCGTACGGCGCGATGTTCGGATGTGCATTGCCGCTGCGTTCGGGCACGCGCCCGGAGCCGAAGAAATTCGGCAGATGCGGATGCAGCAGCGACACGCCGCAGTCGTACAGTGCGATGTCGATCGACTGCCCCTCTCCGCTCCTGTCGCGCTCTGCCAGCGCGAGCAGGATGCCTGCGAGCGCGTTGAGCCCCGTCACCATGTCGACGATCGGCAGGCCGATGCGGGTCGCATCGCCGTCGCGCTCGCCGTTGACGCTCATCAGCCCCGCCATCGCCTGGATCACCGCGTCGTAGCCGGGCAGCCCGCCGAGCGGGCCGTCCGCGCCGAAGCCCGTCACCGCGCAGTGGATCAGGCGCGGAAAGCGCGGGCGCAGGTCGCGCGCATAGTCCATGCCCCAGCGCGCGAGCGTGCCCGGCTTGAAGTTCTCGACCAGCACGTCGGCGTCCTCGAGCAGGCGCCACAGGATCGCGCGGCCTTCGTCGCGCGACAGGTCGAGCGCGATCCCCTCCTTGTTGCGGTTGACGCCCATGAAGTACCACGCGGTGTCGTCCAGGAACGGCGGCCCCCAGCCGCGCGTTTCGTCGCCATCCGGCGGCTCGACCTTGAGCACCTGCGCGCCGTGGTCGGCCAGCGCCTGCGTGCAGTACGGGCCGCCGAGCACGCGGCTCAGGTCGACGACCTTCAGGCCGTCCAGTGCGCCACGCGGTGCGCTCATCGGTCGACCTCCGGCAGCAGGTCGAGCGCGGCGTCGAGCGACACCGGCGCATCGCGCAGCAGCGCACCGAACGTCGCCGCGTCGTCGCCGCCCGCGGACGGCGCCAGCGGATCGACCGGCAGCAGCTTGTAGCGCACCAGCAGGTGCGCGAGCGCGAGACGGCGGTAATCGGGCGCGAGCCGCGCGCCCTCGCATGCGATCAGGATCGCCGCGCTCGCGTAGTACAGCGCGGACGCCGCCTGGCGCACGCTCGCGTCGTCGCCGTCCGCCGCGACCTGTGCGAGCGCGTCGCACGCACGCGCGAGGATGCGCCGCAGCGCGGTACGGCTCGCATCGGGCAGCGGCGCTTCGCCCAGCCGGTCCGCGAGGAACGTGCGCAGCGCGTCGAGCGCCTGCTCGCGCTGCGCGGCGCGCGCGACGTCGAGCGCGACGATGTTGCTTGTACCCTCCCAGATCGACCCGAGATGCGCATCGCGCACGAGCCGCGCATCGCTCCATTCCTCGATATAGCCCGTGCCGCCGCGCACCTCCATCGCGTCGCCCGTCACGCGGCGCGCATCGCGGCACGCGCGGAACTTGACGAGCGGCGTCAGGATCCGCACGCAGCGCGCCGCCTGCGTATCGCCCGCATCGGCCTGCGGCAGCAGCAGCGCGATCTGCATGAACATCGCGCGCGCGGCCTCGGCGGGCAGCAGCATCTTCATCAGCTGGCGCTGCATCAGCGGCATCTCGATCAGCTTGCGGCCGAACGCGTCGCGATTGGCGGCGACGTGGCGCGCCTCGTTCACCGCGCGCCGCATCAGCCCGGCCGCACGCACGCCGTTCGACAGCCGCGACATGTTGATCATGTCCGCCATCTGGTGGAAGCCGCGGCCGATCTCGCCGATCAGGTACGCGTGCGCGCCTTCGAGCGTGATCTCGCCGCTCGCCATCGAGCGGCTGCCGAGCTTGTCCTTCAGCCTCACGATCCGGTAGCGGTTGCGCGTGCCGTCCGGCAGCGTCTTCGGCAGCAGGAACAGCGCGAGCCCCTTGATGCCGACCGGCGCGCCATCGGGCCGCGCGAGCACCATCGCGAGATCGGCGTCGGCGTTCGAGCAGAACCACTTGTCGCCGTACAGGCGCCACACCACGTTGCCCTGCGCGTCGGTCTCGCGCGCCGCGCGCGTCGCGATCCGGCCGACGTCGGAGCCGGCCGCCTGCTCGGTCATGAACATCGCGCCCTGGTACAGCGTGTCGAAATCGCGTGACGCGAGCATCGGCAGGTAGCGTGCGACGAGTTCCGGATCGCCGAAGCGGCGCAGCGTGCGGGTCAGCGAATCGGTCATGCTGACCGGGCAGCACAGCCCGAATTCCGCCTGCACGAACAGGAACGTCAGCGCGTACTTGACGAGCGGCGGCACGGGCGCCGGCTGGTGGCTCAGCGACGCGAGCCCGAGTTCCGCATACGCGACGCGTTCGAGCGCGACGTAGTCCGGATGCTTGTCGATGCGCTGCACGGGTTCGCCGCGCCGGTTGCGATGCTCGAGCTCGGGCGGATGCTTGTCCGCGCGCGACGCCCATTCGTCGAGCTCGCCCGACACGCGCGCGCCGAGCGCGTGCAGTTGCGGCTCGAGCTCGGCATAACGCGCGTCGCCGAGATGGAGCCTCAGCAGCTTGCCCAGGTCGGGATCGGCGATGAAGAAATTGACGCCCCGGCTGTCGGGGATGTTGGATGCGCCGGCGGCCGGCGTGCGATCGGTGTCGTTCATGCGTGTCTCCGTGGTCGGCCGGAGTCAGCGCTTCAGCGCTTGCTCCGGCTCCGTGCAAAGCGGTCCACCCAGCGTAGGCGCACGATCGATAAGCGTCCAATACAGGATTTATTCGGTACGATAGACAATGCTTATCGATGCCGATGGCAGGAGGAGACACGATGGAACTGAAGCAGCTTCGCTACTTCGTCGCGGTGGCCGAAGAGCTGCATTTCGGACGCGCGGCCAAGCGCCTGTTCATCTCGCAGCCGGCGCTGAGCTTCGACATCCGCAAGTTCGAGGAGGCGCTCGGCGTGCAACTGTTCGCGCGCACCAGCAAGTCGGTCGCGCTGACCAACGCCGGCGAAGTGCTGCTCGGCGAAGCGCGCCGGCTGCTGCTTCAGGCGGCCGAGGCCGAACGCCTGACGGTCCGCTCGGCGTCCGGCCTCGCGGGCCGGCTGCGGATCGGCTTCGTCCATTCGATGCTGTACCGCGGGTTGCCCGATGCGGTGCGGCGCTTCGAGGCCGACTATCCGGGCGTCGAGATCGTGCTGTCGGAAATGAACACGCAGGCGCAGATGCAGGCAGTCCAGCGCGGCCAGATCGACCTCGGTTACGCGCACTGGGGGCACTTCCCGCCCGAAGTCGATTCAACGCCGATCTACGCGGAGCCGTTCGTCTGCTGCATGCCCGTCGCGCACCGGCTCGCGCGGCGCCGGCAGGTCGCGCTCGCCATGCTCGCCGACGAACCGTTCATCCTGTTTCCGCGCGACGCGGCGCCGCACTATCACGACCTGATCATCGCGCAATGCGTGAACGCGGGCTTCAGCCCGCTGATCCGCCACGAGGCGCGGCTGTGGCAAACCATCCTGTCGATGATCGAGTTCGGGATGGGCGTCGCGCTCGTGCCGCGCGTGCTGCAGCAGGTGAAGAGCGAACGGCTCGCATTCCGGCCGTTGAAGGATGCGTCGCTCGAATCGCGCACGTTCGAGCTGAAGCGCAGCGGGACCGCGGAACCGGTCGCGCTGCGCTTTGCCGACTTCCTGCGCGCGTCGATCGACGCGCTGCCCGCGCTCGCGGGCTGACCGCCCGCTACTCCGTGCCGGGCTGCAGCACCGGCTGCGCGCGCCGATACCAGACGCCGTACACGACGGACAGCACGGCGAGGAACGGAATGCCGAAGATCAGCGTCATGTGGAATTCCGGCGTGAAATACGTCGTCACCATCACCGCAAGCATCAGCCCCGCGCCGAGCAGCGTCAGCAGCGGAAAGCCGCGCATCCGGAATGCGGGCGGCGGCAGGCCGTTCGCGGTCCGGCGGCGCCGGAAGAAGTAATGCGTGACGAAGATCATCATCCACGTGAACAGCGCGCCGAACATCGACACCGCCATCATGATCGTGAACGACGCATCCGGATACAGCACGCTCAGGACAGTCGCGAGCGCGATGCCGAGCGTCGACAGCATCAGCGCGCCGAGCGGCACGCCGCGCGCGTTCACTGCGCCGAGCGCCTTCGGCGCGTGGCCCGCGCGCGACAGGCTGAACATCATCCGTGTCGTGATGTAGAGCTGGCTGTTCATCGCGGACAGCGCGGCGATCAGCACGACGAAGTTGATCAGCCCGGCGGCGCCCGGCAGATGGATCGCGTCCATCACCTTGACGAACGGGCTCTCGTCGCGCCCGGCCGCCGTCCACGGCACGATCGCGAGCATCAGCGCGAGCGTGACCAGATAGAACAGCACGAGCCGCACGATCGTCGAGCGGAACGCTTGCGTGACCGCGCGTTCGGGGTCCTGCGCTTCGCCGGCGGCCACCGCGATCATCTCGATGCTCAGGTAGCTGAAGATCGACACGATGACGGCCACCCACATCCCCCAAAGGCCCTTCGGGAAGAAGCCGCCGTGATCGACGTAATGATGAAAGCCCGCGCGCGCCGCGCCGCCGCCGACCAGTTCCGGATTGCCGAACACGACGTACACGCCGAGCAGGATGAAGCCGACGATCGCCGCGATCTTCACCACCGAGAACGTGTATTCGACGGAGCCGAACACGTCGACGCTGCGCGCGTTGACGAACACGAGCAGCGCCGAGAAGCCGACGATCCACAGCCAGCCCGGCACGCCCGGGAACCAGTACTTCATGTACAGCGCGATCGCGGTCACTTCGGTGCCGACCGCGAGCACGATGCACGCCCAGTACGCGTAGCGCACGAGAAAGCCCGCCCACGGGCTCACGTAATGCTCGGCATACGCGCCGAACGAACCGGACGTCGGGTGCGCAACCGTCATCTCGGCGAGGCAGCCCATCAGCAGCAGCGAGATGAACGCGCCGATCGCATAGCTGACGAGCACGCTCGGACCGGCGAAGCCGATCGCGAAGCCGCTGCCGAGAAAGAGCCCGGTGCCGATCGCGCCGCCGATCGCGATCATCGCCATCTGGCGCGCGGAAAGCGTGCGGCGCAGGCCCTGCTCGCGCGCCGCGATGTGCTGGAATTGCCCTTCTGAATTCATCGAATGACCTCGTTCGAAATCGATTGTCGTCGCGAAACCGTCGCGGCGCGCGACGCCTGACGGACCGGCCGCCATGCGCCACGCACCGCGCGTTCAGAACATGTGGCGCAGGCCGAGTGCGACGCCCGTCTGGTTGCCGCGGCCCGGCATCTCGGTGAACGCGCCGCCCGACACCTTGTTGTAGTCGACCGTCGCATAGACCTGCGTCGCCTTCGACAGCGCATACTCGGCTTCCAGCACGCCCGTGTAGCGCTTGCCACCGTTGCCGGCGACGCCGTTCACGTCCCTGATGTCGTCGTAGTAGACCACGCCCGTCACCGATACGGCAGGCGTGAACTGATAATTCGCGCCCGTGTAGAAGATCCGGTCGCGGCGCGGGTTGTCGGCGAACGAGCCGTAGGCCACCTGCCGGTTCGGCGCGTTCAGCAGCGCCTCGTCGAGCACGCCCGTACGGTCGATGCCGCCGAGATAGCCCGCGTACAGCGTCGCCGCGCCGAACGCGTAGCGCGCGCCCGCGCCCCACGCCTGCTGCGCGCGGCTGTTCGCGTCCCGCACCTGCTGATAGGTCGCGCCGACCATCAGCCCGCCCAGCGTGTACGACACGTGCGTACCCCAGTATGCGTTCGCGCTCATGCTGCCCGCGACGCCGCCGAAGCCGTAGCTCGCGCCGACGTTCAGCCCGCCGAACGTGCCGTCGTAGCTGACGGCGTTGCTCGCGCGGCCCTGCGTGAGGAAGTACGGCCACATGTTCGCCGTGTAGTTGCCGACCGTCAGCGGATCGAGATCGCCGAACAGGTTGAATGCCTCGGTCGCCTGCCGGCCGAGCTTGACCGTTCCCCAGTCGCTCGACAGGCCCACGTACGCATAGCGGCCGAACAGCGCACCGTCGAGCTGCCCGTTCTGCGGCTCGAAGCCGCTTTCGAGCTGGAAAATCGCCTTCAGCCCGCCGCCGAGCGCCTCGCTGCCCTTCAGGCCCCAGCGGCTGTTCGTGATCGCGCCGTTGGTCATCTGCACGCTCGCGTCGTTCGACGCGTCCGCGTGTGTCGTGTAGCGGACGCTCTGGTCGACGATCCCGTACAGCGTGACGCTGCTTTGCGCCATCGCGCCGCCTGATGCGAACAGGCCCGCCATCATATGCAGTGCGAATTGATGCTGCTTCTTCATGTACTCCTCCAAACCTCTTGTTGTGGTGGTGATCTCGTGGTGATGTCGGCGCGATCGGCGCGCGACGGTCAGGCGCGTTGCGGCAGCGCGACGTAGGCGACGAGCTCGACGCGCATCGCCGGATGCGCGAAGCCCTGCACGCCGACGCACGTACGGTTCGGGTACGGCTCGCGGAAATGACGCCGGTATTCGGCATCGAATTCGGGCATGTCCTTCACGTCGGACAGGTAGACGAGCACCTGCGCGATGTCGTCCATCGTCGCGCCGGCGGCCGCCACCGCCTTCGCGAGGTTCGACAACGTGAGGCGCGCCTGATCGCTCATCGTGTCGCCGGCAATCGCGCCGGCCGCGTCGACCGGGCCGTGGCCCGTAAACATCAGGCCGCCCGCGCGGGTCGCCCATGAAAACGGCTGGCCGAGCTTCGGCAGGTCGACCGGAATCAGTTCTGGCATCGTGTGCTCCGTTTCTGGTGTCGAGCGATCCGGTCAGGCCGCATCGCGCATGGCGCCGAGCACGTCGGCGATCGCGTTCGCGACGTGGTCGACGTTCGCGTCGTTCAGGCCCGCGATGCACATGCGGCCCGAGCGCAGCAGATACACGCCGTGCACTTCACGCAGCCGGTCGACGTCGGCCGCGCCGATGCCCGTGTAGCTGAACATCCCGCGCTGCGTGACGAGCGCGTCGAACGCGCGGCCAGGCAGCCGCGCATCGAGCCGCGCCTTCAGCGCGCCGCGCATCCGCTTGATGCGCGCGCGCACGCCGGCGACCTCGTCTTCCCAGCGCGCGCGCAGCGCGTCGTCGTTCAGCACCGTCGCGACCAGCTGCGCGCCGAACAGCGGCGGGCTCGAATAGGTGCGGCGCACGCCGGCCTGCATCTGGCTCAGTACGGTCGCCGCCTCGCCCGCGCTCGCGCAGACGACCGACAGGCCGCCGACGCGCTCGCCATACAGCGAGAAGTTCTTCGAGAACGAGTTGCCGACGATCACCGGCAGCCCGGCGTCGGTCAGCGCGCGCACGGCCCATGCGTCGTCGGCGAGACCGTCGCCGAAGCCCTGGTAGGCCATGTCGAGGAACGGAATCAGCCGGCGCCGCGCGAGCACGTCGATCACCGCGCGCCACGCGTCGCGGCTCAGGTCGAGGCCCGTCGGGTTGTGACAGCACGGCTGCAGCAGCACGACGCTGCGCGCGGGCAGCGCGTCGAGCGTCGCGAGCATCGCGTCGAAGCAAAGGCCGTTGGTCTGCGCGTCATAGTACGGATACGTGTGCACGTCGAGACCCGCCGCCGCGAAGATCACGCGGTGGTTGTCCCAGGTCGGATCGCTGATCCAGATCGCGCTGTCCGGGAAATAACGCTTGATGAACTCCGCGCCGAGCCGGATCGCGCCGGACCCGCCGAGCGTCTGCAGCGTCGCGATGCGCCCTTGCGCCAGCGCCGCGCAGTCGGCGCCGAACACGAGGCGCTGCACGCCCTGCCGGTAAGCGGCGAGCCCTTCCATCGGCAGGTAGGTGTGCGGCGCGCCGGCGGCGCGCAAGCGCTCGGCCGCGATCCGCGTGCTGTCGAGCACGGGGATCTTGCCCGCATCGTCGTAATAGAGGCCGATGCTGAGATTGACCTTGTGCGGATGCGCGTCCTGCTGGAATGCCTGGAACAGCGACAGGATCGGATCGCCCGGATAGGCGGGAATGTGATCGAACATGACGGAATGACGATTGGGGTTGGAAGGCGTCGCGCGTTTTGCCGCGGGTGTCGCAGCATTCGGCGTGACCGGCCGGCGACACTCGCTCATCCGGCGGCGCGGTCGACGCGCGGTCGGCACGCAGCTGACGTATTGGCGGCATGTTATCGAGGACGAAATAGAATGAGCTTCACATTTCGGTGACGATTCGCGCCGTTTGCAGTAGAGTCTGCGGGACCCATCTGAAAATTCCACGGAATCTGCGATATGCACCTCGACCGAACCGACATGCGGATCCTGCGGCAGCTCGAGCGGGACGGACGGATCAGCAACCAGGACCTCGCGAACGCCGTCGCGCTGTCGCCGTCCGCGTGCCTGCGGCGCGTGAAACTGCTCGAGGAGCGCGGCGCGATTTCGGGCTACCGCTGCGCGATCGAGCCGAAGGCGGTCGGGGTCGCGTTCGAGGCGCTCGTGCACGTGTCGATGCGGCCGGACGAGCCCGAGTGGCACGACCGCTTCGTCGACGCGATCCGGCAGTGGCCGGAGGTGGTGTCCGCGCAGATCGTCACGGGGGGATCGAACTACGTGCTGATGGTGCGGGCACGCGACCTCGACCACTATTCCGATTTCGTGATCAACAAGCTGCACCGCGCGACGGGCGTGATGTCGATCAATTCGAGCATCGTGCTCGCGACGCTCAAGCGCGACGGGTCGATCCTCGACCTGATCGAGCCGTCCGCGGGCAGCTGACGGACTTGTGCGAAGGTCAGTAAAAAAATTTGCAGAAAGTGCTTTACGAACCCGAAAAGCTCTGACATAATTTCATCTTCTTCGGGCGGTTAGCTCAGCGGTAGAGCACTGCCTTCACACGGCAGGGGTCACTGGTTCGATCCCAGTACCGCCCACCAGGATTCATCGGTGTGTGAAGCCCGAAAGAACAAAGGCCCTCAGGCGCAAGCCGAGGGCCTTTTTCTTTTCTCAGCCATTTCTCGGCCATTTCTCGGCCCCGAGAACCTCACTTCGAACATTACCCGGTGATGATCGACCGCGGCTTTCGCCGAGGCGCGGATCTGCTGAAGTCGCTGGCGCTGGGCGCCCGCATGGTGTTCATCGGACGGCCCTTCAATTACGCCGCGGCCGTGGCAGGCGAAGCGGGTGTCGCGCACGCAATCCGTCTGCTGCGCGAGGAAGTCGACCGCAACATGGCCATGACGGGCGCCAGCAGCTGCAGCCAGCTCACACCCGAATGGCTGATCCGCAAACGCGGAGCGTGTCGAACGCTATCCCCCGCTCGACGCGACGTTTGTCATGCCTGTTGTGCGATCATCGAAAGTTCGTCGACATCACGACAGTCGCGGCAGCCTGTGCCAGCAGCGCCGACCCGGCAAATATTTCATGTCGACCACGGTAATTCTTTCGAATTTCAAGATATTCAGCCCGTCATGTAATGATCGGTAATTGTTGTGTAACATTCGCCGGAATCCGGATGCATAGAATCGGCCGACAATACCGGCCGACCGAAGCTGCGCCGCCGTCCTTTCAACTTGCACGAACGCGTTTCGTCGTGACCGGCACGGATTCGGACTGACATACACATGACAACACCCAGTTCCCATACCTTGTGGCTCACCGGTCTGAGCGGCTCAGGCAAGTCCACGCTCTCGCAGGAAATCGCCGCGCGCCTGCGCGCGCGCAACATTCCCGCGTGCATCCTCGACGGCGACGAGTTGCGCGCCGGCGTCTCGCCCGACCTCGGATTCACGCGCGAAGGGCGCGCCGAAAACTGCCGGCGCACCGCCGAAATCGCGAAATTGCTCAATGCGCAGGGCATCACGGCGATCGTCGCGCTGATCTCGCCTTATGAAGCCGACCGGCAGCGGGCGCGTCAGATCATCGGCCCTGACCGCTTTGTCGAGATCTACCTGAAGATCGATATCGCGACGTGTTCCGCGCGCGATCCCAAGCAGCTCTACGCCAAGGCGATCACCGGCCAGACGAGCCGGTTCACCGGCATCTCGGATCCCTACGAGGTGCCCGTCAATCCGGACATCGTCATCGAAACCGGCCAGATCGACGTCGCATCGTCGGTCGAACTCGTGATGGCATTCGAGCAAGAGCATTTCGCGCTCGCGTGATTCCCGATCGCGTAATCGTTTGCGGCGTGGCCCGGTCCGTCGCGGCAAACGCATGACCGCGCCGCATGCGCTTCAGACGCCCAGCCGCTGCGCCGTCGCATCGAACGCGCGCGTCGCCTTCTCGACGATCTCGTCGACCTCGCCCTCGCCGATCACGAGCGGCGGCGACAGCAGCATCCGGTCGCCGGTCGCGCGCATGATCAGGTTGCCGTTGAAACAGAAGTCGCGGCAGATCATGCCGACTTCGCCGCCGTTGTCGAATCGCACGCGCCGCGCCGGATCGCGCGCAAGCTGAACGCCCGCGACGAGTCCCTCGCCGGCGATCTCGCCGACGAGCGGATGACGCCCAAGCGCGTCGCGCAGCCGGCGCTGGAAATACGGCCCGATGTCGCGCTTCACGCGCGCGACGATCCCTTCGTCGCGCAGCAGCTTCAGGTTCGCGATCGCGACCGCCGCCGCGACCGGGTGACCCGAATACGTCATCCCGTGATTGAATTCGCCGTGCTCGATCAGCGCCTGCGCGACCCGGTCGTGCAGCGCGACCGCCCCCATCGGCACATAGCCGCTCGTCAGTCCTTTCGCGAGCGTCATCAGGTCAGGCTCGAAGCCGAAGTGCTGGTGCGCGAACCACTCGCCGGTACGGCCGAAGCCGCCGATCACTTCGTCCGCGACGAGCAGGATGTCGTACTGGCGGCAGATCCGCTGGATCTCCGGCCAGTACGTCGACGGCGGGAAGATCACGCCGCCCGCGCCCTGGAACGGCTCGCCGATGAACGCGGCCACGTTCTCCGCGCCGAGCTCGACGATCTTCGCCTCGAGCTGCCGCGCGCGTGCAAGACCGAACGCATCGGGCGTCATGCCCGCTTCCGCTTCGCCGAAGAAGTACGGCTGGTCGATGTGCACGACATGCTCGACCTTCGACGACATCTGCTCGTGCATGTAGTCCATCCCGCCGAGCGTCGCGCCCGCGATCGTCGAGCCGTGGTAGCCGTTCCTGCGCGAGATCACGTATTTCTTTCGCGGCTGCCCCTGCACGCGCCAGTACTGGTGCACGACGCGCAGCACGGTGTCGTTGCCTTCCGAGCCGCTGTTGCAATAGAAGAAGCGGCTGAAGCCGTCAGGTGCCACGTCGGCGAGCAGCGCGGAGAGTTCGATCACCGGCGGGTGCGTCGTCTTGAAGAACGTGTTGTAGAACGACAGTTCGCGCATCTGGCTCGCCGCGGCGTCGATCAGCTCCGCACGGCCGTAGCCGACGTTCACGCACCACAGGCCCGCCATCCCGTCGATGATCCGGTTGCCGTCCGAATCCCACAGGTAGACGCCGTCCGCCTTCACGATCACGCGGCTGCCCGCGCGGTTGAGCGCGCCCATGTCGGAGAACGGATGGATATGGTGCGCGGCGTCGAGTGCGCGATATTGCGCGGTCGTGCGCGGCGCGGCGCTCGAATGTGCAAGGCGGTCGGTCATGCTGTCCTCCCGGGTTCCTGAATGGGTGGGCGACGCGGCCTGCGCCGCGCGTCATACGTGCAGCAGCAGATGCCTGCGCTCCCACGAGCTGATCACGCGGAAGAACGCTTCGTACTCGGTTTCCTTCAACGCGAGATACGCCTTCACGAACTTCTCGCCGAGAATCGCGGCGAGCGGCGTGCATGCCGCCATCAGCGAGATCCCCTCCTCCAGGTTGCGCGGCAGCTGGTACGGCAGGTCGTAGCCGTCCGACGCGAGCGGCTCGGTCGGATCCAGCCGCTGCGTGATGCCGAGATAGCCGGCCGCGAGCGTCGCCGCGAACGCGAGGTACGGGTTGCAGTCAACGCCCGGAATGCGGTTCTCGATGCGCCGCGCGACGGGGCTCGACTGCGGGATGCGGAAGCCGACCGTGCGGTTGTCGTAGCCCCACTGCACGTTGATCGGCGCGGCCATGAAACGCGACAGCCGGCGATACGAATTGATGTACGGCGCGAAGATCGGCATCAAGGCCGGCGTGTACTTCTGCAGCCCCGCGAGATAGCTGCGGAACAGCGGCGTCGCGTCGCCGTTCGCGTCGGAGAACAGGTTCATGCCGGTCTGCGGATCCGCGAGGCTCTGATGAATGTGCATCGCGGAGCCGGGCTCGTGCTCCATCGGCTTGGCCATGAACGTCGCGTACATGTTGTGGCGCAGCGCGGCCTCGCGCACCGTGCGCTTGAACAGGAACACCTGGTCCGCGAGCGACATCGCATCGCCGTGCACGAAGTTGATCTCCATCTGCGCGGCACCGACTTCGTGGATCAGCGTTTCGATGTCGAGCCCCTGCATGTCGCAGTACTCGTAGATATCCTCGAACAGCGGATCGAACTCGTTGACGGCCTCGATCGAGTACGACTGGCGCCCCGTCTCCGCGCGCCCGGTGCGGCCGACGGGCGGACGCAGCGGTAGGTCGGGGTCGGCGTTCATGTCGACCAGGTAGAACTCGAGCTCGGGCGCGACGACCGGCTGCCAGCCTTTCGCCCTGTACAGGTCGAGCACGCGGCGCAGCACGTAGCGCGGCGAGATCTCGACGGGTGAGCCGTCGAAGTGCACGCAGTCGTGAATCACCTGCGCGGTCGGCTCGACGGCCCACGGGACCAGGCAGATCGTCGACGGGTCCGGCACGCACACCATGTCCGGATCGGTGACGCCGGTCAGCGTGCCGTCTTCCGGGTAGTCGCCGGTGACGGTCTGCACCATCACGGCCTGCGGCAGGCGCATCGATTCGCCGGACTCGAACTTGTTGCGCGGAATGATCTTGCCGCGCGCAATGCCGGCCATGTCCGGAATGATCGCCTCGACCTCGGTGATGCGATGCTGCCTCAGGAATTCGCCCAGTTCGGGTTGCATGATCGGCCTCTCTCAGTCGAAGTCAGGTGCGGCCGGCGGCGCGATGTCGCCGTGCCAGGCCGCATGGATGCGATGCGTCATGCGCGCGCGGCACGCCGCGCCGAATGCCGCGAAGATGTCGCGCGACAGCGGCTGCTCGGCGTACCGCCATTCCGGATGCCATTGCACGCCGAGCGCGAACGCGCGTGCCCCGCGCACGCTGATCGCCTCGATCAGCCCGTCGGGCGCGCTCGCCTCGACGATCAGGCCCGCGCCGAGCCGCGCGATGCCCTGGTCGTGCAGCGAATTCACCGTCGCTTCCTGCGCGCCGCGCGCGATCCGCTGCAGCACGCCGTTGGCCGCAAAGCGCACGACGTGCGCGGGGCCGTACTGCGACTCGAGCGGATCGGACGGCCGCTCGCGATGGTCGGCGAAACCCTCGGTCGCATGCAGCCGTTGATGCAGCGTGCCGCCGTAGACGACGTTCATCTCCTGCATGCCGCGGCAGATCGCGAGCACGGGCACGCCGGCGTCGATCGCCGCGCGCATCAGCGGCAGCGCGGTCGCATCGCGCGCCGGATCGTGCAGCGTGCCGGGCGCGCTCGCGGCCCCGCCGTAACGATGCGGCTCGACGTTCGAATAGCTGCCCGTAAACAGCAGCCCGTCGACCGCGGCGACGAGCGCATCGATCGGCTGGCGCACGCCGAGCGCGGGCAGCACGAGGGCGAGCACGCCAGCGCCATCGACGAGCGCGGCAAGGTACTTCTCGCCCGCCGCATGGCTCGGATGCGCGCCGCTCATCGTGCGATCGGCGGTCACGGCGACGACAGGACGCGGACGCATCATCGCCCCTCCTCCCGCGTCGGAGCGCCGACTCGCAGCGACAGGCGACGCGATGCCGCGCCCGTGCGCGAGCGCACGCAACGCTGCTCACGCGAACCGCCACGTACCGCCGACGCACACACGTGTGCCACCCCGCCGCACGCACGACGCTGTGCGGCACGCTGGTACGACCCGGAACGGACGAAGCAAAGGACGCTAGGGCAACAACGACGCGCTACCGTCGCACTGAAGCGCGCTGAACGCACGTGTGGCCACGAGATTGAAGCGGCGCAGGCCGCGGCGGGACATGGCGATGACGCGAGGCGGGCTGGATTGGGCGGACCGCGCACCGCGATCGGCATGCCGGACAACACCGGTGCGATGCGGCGCGCCCGCCGACGGACTTCGCGTCCGGCGTTTCGAAGGGCTTGCGGCTTTCACGATCGTACTCGACTGACTGATTGACGTAGGCAGATGTGACCACTACCTGACATTCAGCTTATATCACCTGGAAATTGCGTCAAATTTCCGGTGTCGGCGTCGGTATTAACCCTGAACAAAGCAAAAGCGGCATCGATCTGCAGAATCGATGCCGCCCGTTGCGGTGCCACGCGATGCGATACGGAGCGCGGCGCCGCGTGCCGCCGTTCGTGCGTTCAGCGATAGGCGAGCGCGGTTTCGACGAGTGTCTGCAACAGCGGCGACACCCGCGCGGCGCGCGCTTCGTCGTACGCGTACCGGCGCGTCTCGTCCATGTAGGTGATCTGCGCGAGCTCGAGCTGCACGGCCTGCACGCCCGTGTCGGGCACGCCGTAGTGACGCGTGATGTAGCCGCCCTTGAAGCGGCCGTTCGCGACCGCCGTAAAGCCGCCGTGCGCGATCACGCGCTCGGCCAGCGCTTCAGCCAGGCCGGACGCCGCGCTCGCGCCGTTCGCGGTGCCGAAGTTGAAGTCCGGCAGCCGCCCGTCGAAGAAGCGCGGCACGTGCGAACGGATCGAGTGCGCCTCCCACACGAGCGCGCGGCCGTGCTCGCGCTTCAGTCGCGCGACCTCGCCCTGCAGCGCGTCGTGGTACGGCCGCCAGTAGCGGTCGCGGCGGCGCATGATCTCGTCGTTGCCGGGCAACGCGCCCGCCGGATAGAGCGGTGCCTTGTCGAACGTGTCGACCGGCACGAGCCCGGTCGTGTCCTGCCCCGGATACAGGTTCTCGTTGTCGGGCGGGCGGTTCAGGTCGACGACGTAGCGCGCGTGCGACGGCACGAGCACCGATGCGCCGAGCGCGACGGCAAAGCCGTACAGGCGTTCGAGGTGCCAGTCGCAGTCGTCGACGAAGCGCGCGTCGGGCGTCATCATCGCCGCGATGTCGTCGGGAATGAACGTGCCCGCATGCGGAATCGAGATCAGCAGCGGCAGCGTGCCCTGCTTCAGCGTGAATACAGCCGGTTGGTCGGTCATGTCGGTTCACCGTGTCGGTCGGACGGCACGTGCCCCGCGGCACGCGCCGGGTGCCGCGCGTCAGCGCAGCAGTTGCGCCAGCGCGGCGCGGTAATCGGCATACGCGGCGGCTTCGTCGCGATGGCGGCGTTCGCGCACGACGCACTCGCCGCCCGTATAGACGTCGCGCACCGGCGTGTCGCCGTGCTCGGCGAACACCGCGCCGGACAGCCACGCGGCGCTGTCGTGCTCGGCGATCGCCGGATGATCGGGGTCGAGCACGAGCCAGTCGGCCCGGCAGCCGGCGCGCAGCGCGCCGATGCGCCGCCCGCTCGCCTGCGCGCCGCCTGCAAGCGACGCGTCGAACAGGCGATCCGCGACGTAGGGCTGCGTGTCGCTCGCGAGCACGTTGCGCGCGCGATGCACAAGGCGCTGCCCGTATTCGAGCAGGCGCAGCTCCGCACGCCAGTCGACCGACGCATGGCTGTCGGAGCCGACGCCGATCACGCCGCCTTGCGCGAGATAGTCGACGGCCGGGAACACGCCGTCGCCGAGGTTCGCTTCCGTCGTCAGGCACAGGCCCGCGACCGCGCGGCGCTTCGCGAGCGCCTGGGTCTCGGCCGCGTCGACATGCGTCGCGTGCACGAGGCACCAGCGCGCATCGACGTCGAAGCGATCGAGCAGCCATTGCACGGGCCGCGCGCCATGCGTGCGCACGCAGTCGTCGACCTCGGCCGTCTGTTCGGCGATATGGATATGCACGGGCGCATCGTCGGGCAGCCCGTCGAGCAGCGTGCGCAGCCCGGCTTCGGACACCGCGCGCAGCGAATGCGGCGCGACGCCGTAGCGCAGCGCGCCGTTCTCGGGCGCCACGCGGCGCATCGCGTCGAGCAATTCGAGCAGGCCGTCGGGCGTGTTGATGAAGCGGCGCTGGTCGTCGCGCGGCGGCTTGTTGCCGAAGCCCGCGAACTGGTACGACACCGGCAGCATCGTGATGCCGATGCCGGCCGCGCGCGCCGCGTCGATCACGCGCGTGCCGAGCTCGGCGATCTGCGGATAGCGCGAGCCGTCCGGCGCGTGATGCACGTAGTGGAATTCGCACACCGACGTGTAGCCGCACTTCAGCATCTCGACGTACAGCCAGCGCGCGACCGCCGCAAGCGCTTCGGGCGTGATCTTCAGCGCGAAGCGGTACATCAGGTCGCGCCAGCTCCAGAAGCTGTCGGACGGGTTCGCGCGGTATTCGGTCAGCCCCGCCATCGCCCGCTGGAACGCGTGCGAGTGCAGGTTCGGCATGCCGGGCAGCACGGGCCCCGCCGCGCGCGCGACGCCGGCCGGCGCGTCGGTGTCGGGCGTCACTTCGGTCAGCGTGCCCGTCGCATCCCAGCGCAGCAGCACGTTGCGGCGCCAGCCGTCAGGCAGGTAGGCATGGTCCGCGAACAACGTCGTGTCGGTCATCGTGAGTCTCATCATCCGTTCGTGCGGCGAAACACGGTCGTCCCGCCGCGCACGACCTGCTCGCACAGCGGGCGGCCGATCCAGTAAGCGAGTTCCGCAAGCGAGCCGACCGGCCACACCGCGAAATCGGCCTGGCGGCCGACTTCGAGCGCGCCGTGCCGGTCCGCGCGGCCGAGCGCCGCGGCCGCGTGGCGCGTGACGCCCTGCAGCACTTCAGGCACCGTCATGCGGAACAGCGTGCAGCCGAGGTTCATCGTCAGCAGCAGCGATTCGAGCGGCGACGTGCCGGGGTTGTGGTCGGTCGCGAGCGCGATCGGCACCTGGTGCTTGCGCAGCAGGTCGAGCGGCGGCAACTGCGTCTCGCGAATGAAGTAGTACGCGCCGGGCAGCAGCACGGCGACCGTGCCGGCCGCCTTCATCGCTTCGATGCCGGCTTCGTCGAGGAATTCGAGGTGATCGGCGGACAGCGCGCGGTAGCGCGCGGCGAGCGCGGTGCCGCCCGCGTTCGACAGCTGTTCCGCATGCAGCTTGACCGGCAATCCGCGCCGCGTCGCTGCGTCGAACACGCGCTCGGTCTGCGCGAGCGAAAAGCCGATGCGTTCGCAGAACACGTCGACCGCATCGACGAGGCCTTCGTCGGCCAGCGCCGGCAGCATCCGGTCGCACACTTCGTCGATGTATGCATCTGCGCGCCCCGCGTATTCGGGCGGCAGCGCGTGCGCGCCGAGGAACGTCGTGCAGACCGTCACCGGAAAGCGCTCGCCGAGCTGGCGCGCGACACGCAGCATCTTGCGCTCGCTCGCGAGGTCGAGCCCGTAGCCCGACTTGATCTCGATCGCGGTCACGCCTTCCGCGAGCAGCGGCTGCAGGCGTGCGGCGGCCTGCACGAACAGCGTCGTTTCGTCGGCCGCGCGCGTCGCGCGCACCGTCGACACGATCCCGCCGCCCTGCCGCGCGATTTCCTCGTAGCTGACGCCCGCAAGGCGCTGCGCGAATTCGTCCGCGCGCGTGCCGCCGTACACGAGGTGCGTGTGGCAATCGACGAGGCCCGGCGTCACCCACGCGCCGTGCAGGTCTTCGCGCGTCCAGTGCGCATAGCCGTGCGGCAGCGCGGAGAACGCGCCGAGCCAGGCGATCGTGCCGGTTTCGTCGACGGCAATCGCCGCGTCGTCGATCGTCTCGTCGGGATGGCCGTGCGGACACAGCCTCAGGTGATGCCAGACAGTCGGTTTCATGCGTTCAGTTCGTATCGGTAGCGTCAAGCGACACGGCGAGCAGCGCGCCGTCGCCGCTCACCGCGACGTCAAACGCACGCTGCGGCCCGTCGAGCCGCAGCGTGTCCATTTCTTCCAGCGTAAAGGTGGCGCCGTCGGTGGCGCCGTCGAGCGCGACCTGCACCGTGCCCGTCGCGCAGTACAGCAGCACCGTGTCGGCGCGTGCCACGCGATGCGTGCCGGCACGCCATGCGGCGACCGTCCCGCGCGTCGTCGCGCGGCGCGTCATCAGGTTGAAGTCGCGCGTCGGGCCGTCGTGCAGCGTCGCGTCGATCGCCGTCTCGCCCGCGAAATCCGCACGCGCGAGCGGCACATCGAGCACGTGGCGCGCGCCGTCGGCGGCCGCGAGCGTCATGCCCGCGCCGGACAGCAGCACCAGCGTGCGGTCGATCCCTTCGAAGCGCGAAAACGGCCCCGCCGCGGCGACGTCCGCGACGCTCACGCGCCACGCGAACGCGTCGAGCGCGGCGCCGGGGGGGAACGCGGCGATCTCGCGCGTGACGCCGCCGCCGTTCTTCCACGGCGACGCAACGAGATCCGCCGCGCGGATCAGCGCGGCGGCCACCGGCGCCTGGTCGAGCGCCGTCATGCTCAGCGGCCGAGCATCGGCAGCTTCAGGCCGGCTTCGCGGGCCGTCTGCTGCGCGAGTTCGTAGCCGGCATCCGCATGGCGCATCACGCCCGTCGCCGGGTCGTTCAGCAGCACGCGGCCGAGGCGCTCGTGCGCTTCAGCGGTGCCGTCCGCGACGATCACGACGCCCGAGTGCTGCGAGAAGCCCATGCCGACGCCGCCGCCGTGGTGCAGCGACACCCACGATGCACCGCCTGCGGTGTTCAGCAGCGCGTTCAGCAGCGGCCAGTCGCTGACTGCGTCCGAGCCGTCCTTCATCGATTCCGTTTCGCGGTTCGGGCTGGCGACCGAGCCGGTGTCGAGGTGATCGCGGCCGATCACGATCGGCGCCTTCAGTTCGCCGTTCTTCACCATCTCGTTGAACGCCTGGCCGAGGCGGTAGCGATCCTTCACGCCGACCCAGCAGATCCGCGCCGGCAGGCCCTGGAACGCGATGCGTTCGCGCGCCATGTCGAGCCAGTTGTGCAGGTGCGGATCGTCGGGGATCAGTTCCTTGACCTTCTGGTCGGTCTTGTAGATGTCTTCCGGATCGCCCGACAGCGCGACCCAGCGGAACGGGCCCTTGCCTTCGCAGAACAGCGGGCGGATGTACGCCGGCACGAAGCCCGGGAAGTCGAACGCGTTCTCGACACCCATTTCCAGCGCCATCTGACGGATGTTGTTGCCGTAGTCGAGCGTCGCCGCGCCGCGTTCCTGCAGCGTCAGCATCGCGCGCACCTGCACCGCCATCGACTGCTTCGCGGTCTTCACGATGCTTTGCGGATCGACCTTCTGTGCCTCGCGCCATTGCGCGACAGTCCAGCCTTGCGGCAGGTAGCCGTTGATCGGGTCGTGCGCGCTCGTCTGGTCGGTCACGCAATCCGGCGTGATGCCGCGCTCGACGCACTCGGTGAACACGTCGGCCGCGTTGCCGAGCAGGCCGATCGACACCGGCTTGCCGGTGCGCTTCGCTTCCTCGATCATGCCGAGCGCTTCGTCGAGGCTCGTCGCCTTCTTGTCGACGTAGCGGGTCTTCAGGCGGAAGTCGATGCGCGTCTCGTCGCATTCGACCGCGATCATCGAGAAGCCGGCCATCGTCGCCGCGAGCGGCTGCGCGCCGCCCATGCCGCCCAGGCCGCCCGTCAGGATCCAGCGGCCCGACGGATCGCCGTTGAAGTGCTGGTTCGCGACCGCGAAGAAGGTTTCATAGGTGCCCTGCACGATGCCCTGGCTGCCGATGTAGATCCAGCTGCCGGCCGTCATCTGGCCGTACATCATCAGGCCCTTGCGGTCGAGCTCGTTGAAGTGGTCCCAGGTCGCCCAGTGCGGCACGAGGTTCGAGTTCGCGAGCAGCACGCGCGGCGCATCCTTGTGCGTGCGGAACACACCGACCGGCTTGCCCGACTGGACCAGCAGCGTCTCGTCCTCGTTCAGGTCCTTCAGCGACGCGAGAATCTGGTCGTAGCATTCCCAGTTGCGCGCCGCGCGGCCGATGCCGCCGTACACGACGAGCGCGTGCGGGTGCTCGGCGACTTCCGGATCCAGGTTGTTCTGGATCATCCGGTACGCGGCTTCCGCGAGCCAGGTCTTGCAGGTCTTCTCGCTGCCGCGGGGTGCGCGGATCGTGCGCGTCGGGTCGAGACGGGGATCGATGTGTTTCGGATGGTTCATGACGACTGCTCCCGAGGGAAATGAAAAATCAATAGGATTCAGAAATGCCCGGTGAAGCGATAACGGCTGCCGGGATGCCACAGATTCGCCACCGAGGCGACGACGCCCTGCGACCAGGTGCGCCGATGTAAAACCAGACACGGTTCGACGTCGTCCATCCGAAGCTGCTCGCGCCGCCCGGGCGCCGGAGCCGCCGCTTCGATCCGGTACTCGACGCGCTGCAGCGGGGCCGCGCGCATCAGGTACTGGTTCGGCGTCGTGTTCGTGAAATCCTGCTCGGCGTAATCCGGCGCGACCGCCGGATTCACCCACCGCTCTTCGAGCTGCACCGGCTCTTCGTTCTCGAAGTGCAGCACCTGCGAATGAAACAGCTTCGTGCGCACCGCCACCTGCATCTCGTCCGCGAGCGCCTCGTCGGCCTTCACGGTGTCGAGGCCGAGCACACGGGCGTGATACGCATGCCCGCGCGCCGCGACTTCCTCGGAAATGCTGCGGATCGCCACCAGGGTCGACTCGTACTTCGGCCGCGCGACGAAGGTGCCCGCGCCTTGCACGCGCGTGATCACCTGCTCGGCCGTCAACTCGCGCAGCGCGCGGTTGACGGTCATGCGCGCGACCTTGAACTCGCGGGCCAGCTCGTTCTCGGACGGCACCTGATCGCCCTCCGCCCACTCGCCGGCATGAATGCGAGCCAGGATGAAATCCTTGATCTCCTGGTAGACCGGTGCGCTCATCGGCTTACTGTTCCGACTTGAACGAGAACGGGCTGTGCTGCGCGAACGCACGCTCGTCGACCAGCTTCGCGATCACCGCGATGTCCGGCGCGAAGTAGTGGTCGAGTTCGTAGTGCGCGACCTTGCCGCGGATCGTTTCCATCACTTGCGCGAGCTTCGGGCTCGTGTGGTGCGGCGCGCGCAGGTCGACGCCCTGTGCGGCGGCGAGCAGTTCGATCGCGAGGATGTGCTTCGTGTTGTCCGCGATGTCGGCGAGCTTGCGCGCGGCGAACGTCGCCATCGACACGTGGTCTTCCTGGTTCGCCGACGTCGGCAGCGAGTCGACCGATGCCGGGTGCGCGAGCGTCTTGTTTTCCGACGCGAGCGCGGCGGCCGTCACGTGCGCGATCATGAAGCCCGAGTTCACGCCGCCATCCTTCACGAGGAACGGCGGCAGGCCCGACAGCGTCGCGTCGATCAGCAGTGCGATGCGGCGTTCGGCCAGCGCACCGATTTCCGATGCGGCGAGCGCGAGGTTGTCCGCCGCGAACGCGACCGGCTCAGCGTGGAAGTTGCCGCCCGACAGCACTTCGCCGGTGTCCGGGAAAATCAGCGGGTTGTCCGACACCGCGTTCGCTTCGACCAGCAGCACGTCGGCCGCATGGCGCATCTGGTCCAGGCACGCGCCCATCACCTGCGGCTGGCAGCGCAGGCTGTACGGGTCCTGCACCTTGCCGCAGTCGCGGTGCGACAGGTTGATCGCCGAGCCCTCGAGCAGCGCGCGGTATGCCTCGGCCGCATCCATCTGGCCCTGGTGGCCGCGCAGTTCGTGAATGCGTGCGTCGAACGGCTTCACCGAGCCGGCAGCCGCGTCGACCGACAGCGCGCCCGCGACGAGCGCGGTGCGGTACAGGTCTTCGATCGCGAACATGTTGTCGAGCGCCAGCGCCGTCGATGCCTGCGTGCCGTTCAGCAGCGCCAGGCCTTCCTTCGCCTGCAGCGTCATCGGCGCGAGGCCCGCGACGCGCAGGCCGTCGACCGCGCTCGCACGCTCGCCGCGGATGAACACTTCGCCGACGCCGAGCAGCACCGCCGACATGTGCGCGAGCGGCGCGAGGTCGCCCGATGCGCCGACCGAGCCCTTCACCGGGATCAGCGGCAGCACGTCCGCGTTGAACAGCTTGATCAGCGCGTCCATCACTTCGCGGCGGATGCCCGAGTGGCCGCGGCCGAGGCTCGACAGCTTCAGCGCCATCAGCAGACGTACCGACGAGCGCGCCATCGGCTCGCCGACGCCGACCGCGTGCGACAGCACGAGGTTCTTCTGCAGCAGTTCGAGCTGGTCGTGCGGGATGTGCGTGCTGGCCAGGCGGCCGAAGCCCGTGTTGATGCCGTATGCCGGCTCGCCCTTCGCGGCGATGTCGGCGACGGCCTTCGCGCCTGCGTCGATCTTCGCGAAGCTCGCCGGGTCGAGCGCGAGCTGGACGGGTTCGCGGGCGATCTTGCGCAGTTGCGGGAGGGTCAGGTGGCCGGGGGTGAGCGTAATCATGTGAGCAATCCTGTCTAGACAAGTTCGGAATGGATGCAGTGTAGCCATCCCAACTTGTATAGACAACCCGTTTTTCACCGATTTCGACTCAGGAGTTTCCCTGATGTCCGGAATCCCCTGCCGGATCGCGCTGCCCGGCTCCGTATTTATCAGATGTTGCAATTATTTTGTCTTTGGCAACATACGAATCACCCCGCACGCCATGTGCTCTGGAGACCCTGCCATGAATACCCCGCCGCGGTTCGCCGCCCTGCTCGCCCGCTGCACGTTCGTCGCCGCCTGCGCCGCGGCCTCCTGCGCGCCGCTCGCCGCGGAGCCGCTCACCGGCACGCTCGCGAAGATCCAGCAAAGCAACCTGATCGCGATCGGCCATCGCGAAACGTCGGTGCCGTTCTCGTACGTCGATGCGAACAGCAAGGTGATCGGCTTCTCGCAGGACCTGTGCGACCGCGTGATCGCCGCGGTCAAGGCGCGCACCGGCAAGCCGGACCTGCAGGTACGCTTCATTCCGGTCACGTCGCAGAACCGCATTCCGCTCGTGCAGAACGGCACCGTCGACCTCGAATGCGGCGTGACGACGAATCTCGCCGCGCGTCATGCGCAGGTCGCGTTCTCGACCACCTTCTTCGTCGCGACGACGCGCCTGCTCACGCGCACGACGTCGGGCATCCGCGACTTCCCCGACCTGGCCGGCAAGACCGTCGTGACCAACCAGGGCACGACGTCCGAGCGCCTGCTGCGCAAGATGAACGAGGAAAAGAAGATGAACATGCAGATCATCAGCGCGAAGGACTACGGCGAGGGGCGCCTCACGCTCGAATCGGGCCGCGCGGCCGCGTACATGATGGACGACGTGCTGCTCGCGGGCGTGCGTCAGCTGTCCGCGAAGCCGGCCGACTGGGTAATCGTCGGCACGCCGCAATCGTCGGAGGCATACGGCTTCATGCTGCGCAAGGACGATCCGCAGTTCAAGGCGCTCGTCGACGGCGTGCTCACGCAGGCGATGAAAAGCGGCGAGATCAACGCGCTGTACGACAAGTGGTTCATGAAGCCCGTGCCGCCGAAGGGGCTGTCGTTCGATTTCCCGATGAGCGACGTGATCAAGGCGCGCTACGCGGCGCCGAACGACACGCCGCTCGAATGAGCGGGCATCGGTCCGGGCACAGGCTCGCGAATCAGCCGCTGCGCGTCCACGCGACGCACGCCGCGTAGCCGGGCGCCGCGTCGAGCCACGCGGCGTCGAACGCGGCGACGCCGGCCGCGGGCGCCGCGGGCGCGACGACCTGTATCGACGGTGTCGCCGCAGCGCGCGGCGGCACCACCGCGAACGCGCTCAGCCCGCCGACGATGCCGGTGCCGAGCGCCTTCAGCAGCGCTTCCTTCGCGGCCCATACGCGCATGAACGCGTCGGCGCGCGCGGGGGCCGGCAGGCTGTCCAGGTACGCGGCTTCGGCGCGCGTGCAGACCTCCCGGGTCAGCGCGCGCCAGTCGGATGTGCGGCCGCAGCGCTCGATGTCGACGCCGACGCGGCAGGCCGGCGACCACGCGATCAGCGCGTGATCGCCCGCATGCGACACGTTGAAATCGAGCGGCGCGCGATGCGCGCGATGCGCGGGATCGAGCGCCGGACGGCCGGACTCGCCGACGACGAGCGCCACCGCGTGCGGCGCGACGCCGAGTTGCGGACCGAGCACGTCGCGCAGCGCGGCACGCGTCGCGGCGCTGCGCACGGTGTCCTCCCGGCGCAGGAACCGGCCGGCCCGCGCGCGCTCGGCGTCGCTCAGCGCCGCGTACGCACGCGACGCGAGCGGCACGCGCCAGTCGAAATCGATACGCACGACCTGAACGCCCGCGCGGCGCGCGGCCGGCGGCACGTCGAGCGCATGCGCGCAGTATGCGCGCTGCGTGGCGGAGCCGGAATCGGAATCGGAATCGGGAGCGGGAGCGGGAGCGGACGGGATGGACATCGACGCGTAGCCTGCGGAGCGAAATGTCCGATGTTAATCGATCGCCACGGGTGTGGGCGCCGTGCGGTCTGCGGCGCAGAAGCTCGCGACGCCCGCCTTATCGCCGCGTATTCGTGTAGTCGTGTAGTCGTGTAGTCGTGTAGCCGTTTAGCCGTTTAGCCCTTTTCGACCATTCAGTCGTTCGACCATTCAGCCGTTCGCCGCCGCACCGCCGTGCGCATGCCGTGTGCGCGCCGCGTCATGGCGTGCATGGACGACACCCGGCGCATCGACCGGCAGCGCGCCGTGCTGCAGCCAGTGCAGCGCCACGGGCCAGAGCGTCGCGGTGAAGCGGCTGTGAAAGAACGCGAAATGCCCGATCGCGTCGACGCCGATATCGCGCGGCGCGATCCGCAGATGCGTGACGTCGCTGCCCGTGTAGTAGCCGATCAGCCGCTCGATCGCGGCAACGGTGCCGAACGCGTCGTCGTCGAGCCCGATCGCGAGCATCGGCGCGGTCAGCGCCGCGAAGCGCGCGGGCAGTTCCGCGCGGCTCGCAGCGCTCTCCGCATGCGGGCCGCGCGTGTAGCCCTCTTCGAAACGCGGCTGCGAGCGCGCCCACGACAGCGCAACGCCGCGCGGCGTGTCTTCCATCCAGCCGAGACGCTTCGCGGGCACATACCCGCAGACCGCCGCGAGCGCCGGCATCGCGACGTGCCACTTCCACCACATGCGCCGTCGCTCGAGCGGCAGGTAATCGCGCCAGTACGCGTATTGCGCGCCGACCGTCAGCACGCGCCGCACGTACACGTTCGACGGCGCAAGCCCGAGCACGAAGCCGCCGATGCTGTGCGCGACGACATCGATCGGCTGGCCGGGAAACATGTCGCGCGCATGCTGCAGCGCGGCCTCGCAGTCGAGCCGCCCCCAGTCGAGCCAGTTCGCGCGCAGGCGCGCGAGGCGCGCGGGACGCGACCCGCCGATGCCGCGATAGTCGTAGACGAGCACGTCATGCCCGTGCGCATACAGCCACGCGGCAAAGCGGAAGTAATAGTCGCAGCGTACCGACGTCGCGCAGTTCACGACCGTGACCGGCCGCCCGGCCGCACCTGCGCGATGCCGCCATACGTAGCCGCGCAGCGCATAACCGTCCGCCGCACGCAGCGTCACCGGCTCCGGCGGCAGCGGGTCCGCGGCGCGGTCGCCGCGCCGTTCGCGGACCGTCTGGTTCGAATTCGTCATCTTGCCTCCAGGCTCGGGCCGGTTGCCCGGCTCATCGTGACTGCCGTCGGTCGCCTGCGCGCGCGACCCCGTGCGCCTCCATTGAACTTGACGCGCCGCGCGATCTCAACCAATCTTCCTGCTCCGTTCGCATGAGTCCGACGCATGTCAACGCCTCTCGTCCGTCTCCCGTCGCTGGATCTCGTGCGCGGCTTCGTCGCGGTCGGCCGCCGCATGAGCATCACGCTCGCCGCGCAGGATCTGTGCGTGACCCAGTCCGCCGTCAGCCGCCAGGTGCATGCGCTCGAGGCGCATCTCGGCGTCGCGCTGCTCGAGCGCGGCTACCGGAAGATCGCGTTCACGCCCGAGGGCGAACGCCTGTTCCGCGTCGCCGACGCGGCGCTGCGCAGCCTGCAGGACACCGTCGGCACGCTCGCCGCCGCGCGCGAACGCCAGCCCGTCACGATCACCGCGAGCATCGGCGTCACCGCGCTGTGGCTGCTGCCGCGGCTCGGCCGGCTGCAGGCGCGCCTGCCGGACGTCGACCTGCGCGTCGCCGCGAATGACAAGGTACTCGATTTGCGCGCCGAAGGCATCGACCTCGGGATCCGCTACTGTCCGCGCGATCGCGCGCCGGCGGGCGCCCGGCACCTGTTCGACGAGACCGTGCTGCCGGTCGCGCACCCGGCGCTCGCCGCGCGGCCGATCGTGGACGCCGCCGCGCTGGCGGGCCACGTGCTGCTCGAATTCGACGGGCCGCCGCTCACGCAACTGCGCTGGCTCGACCACCTGCGCGCGGCCGGGCTCGGCGACGCGCGCCCGAAAGGCGTGCTGCGCTTCAACCAGTACGACCAGGTGATCCAGGCGGCCATCGCCGGCCAGGGCATCGCGCTCGGGCGGCTCGCGCTCGTCGCGCCGATGCTCGCGGACGGGCGCCTCGCGGTGCTCGGCCCGCGCGCGCCGGTGCCGCAGAACAGCTACGGCTACTGGCTGTTCCAGCGCGATCCCGCGCCGCGGCGCGAGGTCGCCGACGTGCGCGACTGGATCTGCGCGGAGGCCGCCGAATGCGATGCGGTGATGCGCGCGCACGATGCGGCACGGGGCTGAGCGGGCAAGCAACCATCCGCAAAGGTACGCGCGAACGACGCGCTGCCGCCGTATGTCCGACCTCACGCCACATCGCCAAGCGTTCTGCCGCCGCACGCCCGTCACATGCGCCGCGCGCATGCGAACCTGACCGAATGATCGCTTGAGCGTCGCTGCGGGCGCGCCGTCTAATCGAACCGTTCGCGCGCCCTTTCCGCCGCGCGCCGCCGACCTTCCGGAGACGCCCGATGACCCCGCTCACGCACGAGTTCCGCTACCGCTGGCTGCCCGTCCTTGCCGGCGGCCTGATCATGGGCGCGGCGCTCGGCATCCGCCACGTGCAGGGCCTGTTCCTCACGCCCGTCACGCTCGATCACGGCTGGTCGCGCGAAACGTTCGGCCTCGCGCTCGCGCTGCAGAACCTGGTCTGGGGCATTGCACAGCCGTTCACCGGGATGATCGCCGACCGCTTCGGCTCGGCGCGCGTGATCGTCGTCGGCATGCTGCTGTATGCGCTCGGGCTCGTGACGATGGCGCACGCGGCATCGCCCGGCGTCTTCACGGCCGGCGCGGGGCTCGTGATCGGCATCGCGCTGTCCGGCTCCGCGTTCGCCGCGATCTACGGCGCGCTGAGCCGCCTGTTCCCGGCCGAGCAGCGCGGCTGGGCGCTCGGCGTCGCGGGCGCGATCGGCGGGCTCGGCCAGTTCTGCATGGTGCCCGCCGCGCAGAGCCTGATCGGCGGCGTCGGCTGGATGCATGCGTTCATCGTGCTCGCGCTCGTCGCCGTCGTGCTCGCGCCGCTCGCAGTGCTCCTGCGCGACCGTCCCGCGCATGCGGCCGGCGCGCAGGAGCACGACCAGTCGATCGCCGATGCGGTGCGCGAGGCGTTCTCGCACCGCGGATTCTGGCTGCTCAACGCCGGCTTCTTCGCGTGCGGCTTCCAGCTCGCCTTCATCGCGACGCACCTGCCCGCGTATCTGCTCGATCACGGGCTGCCGGCCCGCCACGCGAGCGTCGCGCTCGCGCTGATCGCGCTGACCAACGTCGCCGGCACCTATGCGTGCGGCCATCTCGGCGGGCTGCTGCGCCGCAAGTACGTGCTGTCCGTGCTGTACCTCGTGCGCGCGCTCGCGATGGCCGCGTTCGTCGCGGTGCCGCTGTCGCCGGCGAGCGTCTATGCGTTCGCGGCCGTGATGGGATTCACGTGGCTCGGCACGGTGCCGCTGACGAACGGCGTCGTCTCGCAGGTGTTCGGCGTGCGCTACATCGCGACGCTGTTCGGTTTCGTGTTCTTCGGGCACCAGCTCGGCAGCTTCTTCGGCGTATGGCTGGGCGCCGTCGTCTACGACTCGGCGCATTCGTACCTGCCGCTATGGATCGGCTCGATCGCGCTCGGCGTGCTCGCCGCCCTGCTGCACCTGCCGATCGACGATGCGCGCGTCGCCCGCCCGGCGCAGGGGAAGCCCGCATGGGCATGATCCGCGCCGCACTCGCGGCCGGCGCGCTCGCGTTCGTCGCATGGTGTGGCGCCGCGTACTTCGAGCCAGGCGTCGCGTTCGCGATGCTCGAGCACGTCGCGTTCTGCAACTGAAAACCGAAGCGGCGTCAGCGGCCCTTCTTCAGCGTGGCCAGCGCGTCCAGCGCGCGCAGCCGTGCGGCGTCGTGGTCGACGAGCGGCGCCGGATAGTCGACGCCGAGCCGGATGCCGGCCGCTGCGAGCATCGACGGCGACGCGGTCCACGGCGCGTGGATCGCCGCGTCGTCGTGGGCCACGCCCCCGTCCCCCGTAAAACGCCTTAGTCCATTCCGACGATTTTTCGCGGCGCGCGACCGCCTACGCTCGACGTCGGGCATGTCGCGACGCGCGGCGCGCACCGGCCAATGCCGCGCGCCGCACCCTGCACTTGCCCGCCAGGCGCGCCGGCGCCGGCGGCATGCACACGCTGCCCGCCGCACCCGCGCATTCGATCCCGACTGTCGTGGCAGCACGCGCCAATTCCGTACCGTTTCCGCGCCACTGCCGCGACCCAACCCGTCCCATCACGCCGCCATGACCAAAGCCGCCAATCTCGTCACCTCGATCACCGTCGACATCGACGCCCCTGCGTCGGTCGTCTGGGAAGTGCTGACCGACTTCCCGCGCTATGCCGAATGGAACACCTTCTGCGTCGGCCTCGAAACGACCGGCCGCCTCGGCGATCTCGTCTGCATGCAGGTCCGGATTCCGGACACCGGCGACGTGATCCCGGTCAACGAAACCCTCGTCGCGTACGAGCCCGAGCGCCTGCTGTCATGGGAACAGCGCCCGACCGACGACAACAAGGACGCCGCGCGCCGCGACCAGTACATCGACGCAGACGGCCCCGGGCGCTGCCGCTATTTCACGACCGACCAGTTCCTCGGCGTCAACGCGGACACGATCATGCGCAATCACGGCGCGTGGGTGAAGCGCGGCTTCGACCAGTGCGCGCTCGACGTGAAGGCGCGCGCCGAAGCGCTGCACGCGGCGCGCAGCCGCAAGCGCGCGTAAGCGGAGATATGCGATTGCCCGCGCGGGAAACCGCGCGGCGCAACGCGACCCGACGTGACGCGATGGAACGTCAGTCGATCCGGAACGCTGCCTCGAAACAGGCGACGAACGCGTCGAACTCCGTTTCCGGCAGGTGGTTGATGCCGCCCGCCCGCTTGCGGCCGCCGCCCGTCGCGAAGCCGCGGCAGAAATCGTCGGCGCCGAGCGGCCGGCCGTCGGGCACGCGCACGCTGACGACGAGCCCGCCGTCCGCGCGCGGCGACAGCACCGCGAGCGCGGCGCCCGGCTGGCTGCGCATCCGCTCGTTCGCGAGCATCCCCGTCGCGCGCCGCGCCCACGCGTAATCGGGCATCCGGATCAGCGTCGCGCCGGGCACTTCACGCAGCGGCGCGAGCGCGCTTGCGCGCGCCATGTCGTCGCGGTAACCGTCGCGCAGCGCCGTGAACACCGGCGTACCGCGCACGAAGTCGAGCGGATCCGCGCACGGCAGCATCGCGTCGGCAAGCACCGCCGGATCGAAGTGCAGATCGCCGACGCAGTCGCCGTACGCGTTGTAGTTCAGGTAATGCCCGAGTTCCGCGAACGTGCGCGTGTCCGCTTCGCCGATCCCGTGCGCGCGCGCGAGCGCGTCGCCAAGCGCCGGCAGCTCGTCGCCGAACGTCGCGACGATCGCCCAGCGCACGTGCCGGCCGCCGAGGCGACGGTTCACGAGCATGCTCGTGCACACGTCCGCCGCGGTGTCGATGTGCGCGTCGAATCGCGGATCGTCCGGCAGGTTTCCCGCGAAGTGATGGTCGAAATAGCGGATCGCGACGCCGTCGTTCAGCAGCCTCGCGACGGCCTCGCGATTCTGGTCGTGCGACACGTCCAGCACGGTGATCCGGTCGCCCGCGCGCGCGTCGATCCGCGCGACGAGGCGCACGTCGCGCTTCACGCCGGTGACGAGCGTGCCGCGCCCGCCCTCGGCGAGCCGAAGTTGCTGAAGCGCGCACAGGCCGTCCGCGTCGCCGTTGAACGCGAAGAAGTGCTGCCCGCCGCCGTTTGCGTGATCATTTGCCTGATCGTTTGCCTGCATCCTCTGCCTCTCCATTCGTCAGGGCATGAAATCGCCGCCGTTCGCGTCGAGCGTCGCGCCCGTCACCGCGTTCGCGTAGTCGGACGCGAGGAACAACGCGGCCCGTGCGCAGTCGTCGTCGGTCGGCAGGCGCGCGAGCGCGATGTTCGACGCGATCGGCGCGATGATCTCGTCGTCGGTCACACCGTACTCGGCCGCCGCCTGGCGAAAGTAGGTCTGGGTCGGCACGCCCCACATCCACCCCATGTGGATGCTGTTCGCGCGGATCCCGTGCGCGCCGAGTTCGCGCGCCAGGTATTTTGCCGCAACCGCGAGCGCCCCCTTCGATACAGCGTAGCCGGCTTCGCCTGCAAACGGCTTTCTGGTCGCCTGCGTGTTGATCATCACGATCGCGCCGCGCCGCTGCCGCTTCATGTGCGGCACGATTTCCTGCGTGAGCGTCATCGTGCCGAACACGTTGGTGTCGAACACCGCGCGCCAGCCGTCGAGGTCCGCGGCGTCGACCGGCTCCGGAAACGCGCCGTGCACGAACGCGCTGTTCACGAGCGCGTCGATCCGGCCGAACTGCGCGACGGCCGCGTCCGCGAGCTGCCGGCACTGCGCGCGGTCGGTGATGTCGGTCACCTGCTTCAGCACCTCGCAATCGACGCCGAGTTCGCGAATGCGTTGCGCCGCGTCGTCGAGCTTCGCGGCCGTGCGCGCGGCGACGACGACGCCTCGCGCGCCCTCGCGCGCCGCCTCGACCGCGAGCTTCACGCCGAGCCCTGGTCCGATGCCGGAAATCACGACGATCTTGTCCTTCAGCAACATGGCTTGTCTCCTAGTGTGTATGGAAAGTGCGGTGCGATCAGCCGCCCGCCTGCAAGTGGCGCGCGCGATACGCGGCGAAATCGTGCGCGAGCTGCGCGTCGGTGAAGCCGAAACGCGCGATCGAATAGTCGTGCGCGGCGCGCTTTTCCCGGCCGTTGCGCGCGAGCCAGTCCTGCATCGCCGCGCGCGCGCCGGCGTCGAGCGGCATCCCCGCGAAGCGGTACACGGCTTCGGCGACGCCGAGCGGGTTCGCGACGGTGTCCTCGAAACGCACGTCGAGAAACCGGTCCGCCGGCAGCGCGTCGCGCGCGGCCATCGCGGCGCCGATCGCGCGCGCCATCCCGGCGTTCCATTGCGCGCCGACGACGCGCGGATCCGGATCGTCCGCGTACATCTGCCACAGCGTGTGCGCCATGCTCGCCATCGACGGAATCGTCTGCGCCGGATCGCGATGTGTGAGCACGACCTGCGCGCGCGGGAACACGCGGCACAGCACGTCAAGCGCATGCAGGTGCTGCGGCGTCTTCAGCAGCCAGCGCGCGGCCGGCGCGACGCCACGCTGCGCCTTCTGCCACTGCAGGAACTGCAGCATCCGCTTCAGGTACGCATAGACGGGCGTGAGATCCTGCCGCGCGAGCCACGCCGTATAACTCGGCACGTTCGCATACGAATCCATCGCGCAGACGAACGAATGCTCCATCAGCATGAACTCCTCGTCCGCGAGCAACGCATCGAGCGGATGGATCGACAGGATCTGCGGAATGCAATCGATCATCTGCGCGACCTCGGCCTGCGCACGCGCGATGCGCACGGTCGGCGCGTCGGGCGTCTCGCCGGCGAGCGGCGCCGGGTAGCGGGTTTCCCACCACGCGGCCGAGTGAAAGCGCGGGTCGACCGCCAGCATCCGCTGCAGCAGCGTGGTGCCCGTGCGCGGCAGGCCGACGATCACGAGCGGATCGTCGATCGCGATCGCCTCGATCTCCGGACGGCGCCGGCAGTATTCCTCGACGATGAGCCGGTTGACGAGCTGCCCGACGAGCTTCTCGCGCATCATGGCCGCGCCGCGCACGGACAGGTTCGCTTCATTCACGAGCGACGCGCACAGCACGTCGAGCACTTCGCGATACGGTCCGTCGCCGAACGCG
The DNA here is from genome assembly GCF_053427715.1 of Burkholderia sp. MR1-5-21. NCBI lineage: Bacteria > Pseudomonadati > Pseudomonadota > Betaproteobacteria > Burkholderiales > Burkholderiaceae > Burkholderia > Burkholderia sp. MR1-5-21. Next base: position 44,141 of record NZ_JBSAXD010000034.1, on the reverse strand, counting down.
GTGAGGCCGCCCGCGCGCGTTATGGCTTCAGCGATCAGGCTTTCGACGTCGAGTGGCGCACTCATACCGCCTCCTTCAGCGTCGCGAGCTTGACCACGCGGGTGCGCGGATGCACGGGTTCGGCCGCGCCGACCCAGCGCCAGCAGATCGTGCCGGTGCGATGCCCGGCCGTGTCGAGCCAGTTCGCGCGGCCGGGATCGGGATTCGCGGCGGCGACGATCACCGTCACGCCGCCGTGCGCATTCAGGCGCACGCGATGCTTGTTCACGCACACGTCGAAATGACGGTAGTCGAGCGATTCCATCCAGTAGTTGTTCAGCTGCACGTTCCAGAAATCGCAGTCGGGCACGCGCTCGACGTCGATCACGAGCGCCTCGTCGTCCGCGAGCGACCAGCACGAGTGGTAGTAATAGATGTTCGGATCGCCGCCGACCGACTGGCACAGCGCCTGGTCCGCGGGCGGCAGCGCGTTCGCGTGCGGCCGGTAGCTCGCGGCCCAGTCGGCGAACAGCCGCGCGGTCTGCTCGACGAACTGCGCGGCGCGCGTGAGGCCGCCGTGCAGCGCGACGGGATCGAGCGGCGCGGGACGGTCCTGCGCGTCGACGCGTTCGATCTTCAGTTGCGCGGGCGTCTCGCCGCGCCGGTCGAGGAACGTCTGCCGCACGAGCAGCGCGTTCGTGCCGGGCTCCATGCGCAGCCAGTTGCCCGCGCGCGGCGTCTGGCTCAGCACGATCTCGACGCTGCCGTCCGGTGCGGTCTCGAGCTGCTTCGCGTCGAGAAAGCCGGTCTGCAGCATCTTGCCGTCGCTCTCGTAGCCGCCCTTCTGCGTGCCGAAGCTCAGGTACGCGACCGTGCCGCGCCGCCCCGTCACGCGATAGTCGAAGCGGCCGTCGATGCGCGCGTACTGGTACAGGTTGTCGGGGTTGTCCGCGCCGATCTTCGCGGTCTCGTGCGACGGCGAGAAGAAGCCCGGCCACGCGCCGTCGGCGAACTCGACGTGCATCTCGAGCGCGATGCGCATCAGCCGGCTCAGGTAGCGGAACCCTTCCGCGCGCGTGAGCGGATCGTCCGGCGCTTCGGCGCGCAGGATCTGCTGGCCGCTGCGTTTCAGGGTGTCGCAGAAATCGGCCCAGGTCTGGCCCGAAAGCAATTGCGTGGCACGTGTGTCGTCCGTCATGTGTCGTCTCCGCCGATGGTCGAGCGCCCACGTTAAACGTCCGCACGGCCCGCCTCTTCGTCCGGGTGGACTAAGGAAAGATCCGCTCCGCGAGCGCACCGCGCCTTAGTCCACCCGGACGAAGAGCCGCACGGCCCGTGCTCGCTACCTTTGGCGTCATGCACGATTCGCCGCACACGTCGCGCGGCGCCGGCATGGAACAAGGAGACGAACGATGTTGACCCACTTGGAGCGGCTGGAGGCCGAGAGCATCCACATCATGCGCGAGGTGGTGGCGGAGAGCGACAACCCGGTGATGCTGTATTCGATCGGCAAGGACAGCTCGGTCATGCTGCATCTCGCGATGAAGGCGTTCTACCCCGCGAAGCCGCCCTTCCCGCTGCTGCACGTCGATACCACCTGGAAATTCCGCGAGATGATCGCGTTTCGCGACGCGACCGCCGAGCGGCTCGGCCTCGACCTGCGCGTGCACGTGAACCCCGACGGCGTCGCGCAGAACATCAACCCGTTCACGCACGGCTCGGCGCTGCACACCGACGTCTGGAAGACCCAGGGCCTGAAGCAGGCACTCGATCAGTACGGCTTCGACGCGGCGTTCGGCGGCGGCCGCCGCGACGAGGAAAAATCGCGCGCGAAGGAACGCATCGTGTCGCTGCGCTCCGAACAGCACCGCTGGGACCCGAAGCGGCAGCGCCCGGAACTCTGGTCGCTGTACAACGCGCGCAAGCGCAAGGGCGAAAGCCTGCGCGTGTTCCCGATCTCGAACTGGACCGAGCTCGACATCTGGCAGTACATCCGCTTGCACGACATCCCGATCGTGCCGCTCTACTTCGCGAAGGAGCGGCCCGTCGTCGAACGCGACGGCGCGCTGATCATGGTCGACGACGATCGTCTGCCGCTACGCAAAGGCGAAGTGCCGCAGATGCGCAAGGTGCGGTTCCGCACGCTGGGCTGCTATCCGCTGACGGCGGCGATCGACAGCGACGCGACGTCGCTCGACGACATCCTGCGCGAAATGCGCGACACGCGCACGTCGGAGCGCCAGGGGCGGCTGATCGACAGCGATTCGGCCGGATCGATGGAAAAGAAGAAGCAGGAGGGCTATTTCTGATGGCACACATTCTCACTGCGCGCGACGATGTCACGCGCCAAGCACAACGCATCCAGGACCCGCAGACGCAAGACCTGCTGCGCTTCATCACCTGCGGCAGCGTCGACGACGGCAAGAGCACGCTGATCGGCCGCCTGCTCTACGAATCGAACATGCTGTTCGACGATCAGCTGAGCCAGCTCGAAGCCGATTCGAAGAAGCTCGGCACGCAGGGCGGCGACCTCGACTTCGCGCTGCTCGTCGACGGGCTGTCGGCCGAGCGCGAGCAAGGGATCACGATCGACGTCGCGTACCGTTTCTTCGCGACCGCGCAGCGCAAGTTCATCGTCGCCGACACGCCCGGCCACGAGCAGTACACGCGCAACATGATCACCGGCGCGTCGACCGCCGACCTCGCGGTGATCCTGGTCGACGCGCGCAAGGGGTTGCTCACGCAGACCCGCCGCCACAGCCATCTCGTCGCGCTGATCGGCATCCGGCGCGTCGTGCTCGCGATCAACAAGATGGATCTCGTCGGCTACGACCGCGCGGTGTTCGAGCGCATCGATGCGGACTACCGCGCGTTCGCCACGGAGCTCGGCCTGCGGGAGATCGTCAGCATTCCTCTGTCCGCACTGCGCGGCGACAACGTGATCGTTCCGAGCACGCAGATGCCGTGGTACAGCGGCCCGACGCTGATGCTGCACCTCGAGACGCTGCCGCTCGCCGCGCGCGTCACGCAGGACGAGCCGTTCCGGCTGCCGGTCCAGTGGGTCAACCGGCCGCACCTGAACTTCCGCGGCTACGCGGGCAGCATCGCGTCGGGCGAAGTCCGCGTCGGCGAGCGTGTCCGCGTGCTGCCGTCCGGCAAGGCGAGCCGCGTCGCGTCGGTCATCACGCCGGCGGGCGTGGCCGACGTCGCGCGCGCCGGCGAAGCCGTCACGCTCACGCTCGCGGACGACATCGACATCAGCCGCGGCGACATGATCGCGCACGCCGACGCGCCACCCGAGGTCGCCGACCAGTTCGAGGCGACGCTCGTGTGGATGCACGACGAGCCGCTGCTGCCGGGCCGGCCGTATCTCGTCAAGCTCGGCGCGCAGACGGTCGGCGCGACCTGCGCGACGCCGAAGCACAAGATCGACGTGAACACGCGCGAGCCGCTCGCCGCGCGCACGCTCGCGCTGAACGAGATCGGCGTGTGCAACCTGAGCTTCGACCGGCCGGTCGCGTTCGATCCGTACACGCAGAACCGCCACACGGGCGGCTTCATCGTGATCGACCGCTACACGAACGACACGGTCGGCGCGGGGATGCTGCACTTCGCGCTGCGCCGCGCGCATAACGTGCACTGGCAGGCAATCGACGTCGACCGGCACGCGCGTGCTGCACAGAATCGCCAGACGCCGCGCATCGTGTGGCTGACCGGGCTGTCCGGCGCCGGCAAGTCGACGATCGCGAACCTCGTCGAGAAGCAGCTCCACGCGCTCGGCAAGCACACCTACCTGCTCGACGGCGACAACGTGCGGCACGGGCTGAACCGCGATCTCGGCTTTACCGAAGCCGATCGCGTCGAGAACATCCGGCGCGTCGCCGAGGTCGCGCGGCTGATGGTCGACGCGGGCCTGATCGCGCTCGTGTCGTTCATCTCGCCGTTCCGCGCCGAACGCGACATGGCGCGCGCGCTCGTCGGGCCCGGCGAGTTCGTCGAGGTGTTCGTCGACACGCCGCTCGCGGTCGCGGAAGAACGCGATCCGAAGGGGCTGTACAAGAAGGCCCGGCGCGGCGAGCTGAAGCACTTCACCGGCATCGATTCGCCGTACGAAGCGCCGGCGCATCCGGAGCTGCGCGTCGACACGGTGGCCGAATCGCCGGAGGACGCCGCCGCGCGCATCGTCGCGTACCTGCTGCATGCGCGCACGGCCTGAACGCGGCCTGAACCCGGCCCGCGTCGCCTACTCCGTTCGGATGACGCGGGCCGCCGCCGGATCCGTATGCTCGAACGGGCCCCCCTGATTCCGTTCAAGGAGATTGCGAGCATGCGGATCGCTGTTCCGTCCTGCGGCGGCGACGCCACCCACGACTGCTTCGACGATGCCGCGTGGACCGCGCGCGACCTGGATGCGTGGCTCGCGCTCGTCTATCGCGGTGCGACCGAGGCGACGCCGTGGGCCGGCTTTCTCGAAGCGATCCGCGCGCAGCTCGACGCGAGCTTCACGACGCTCGTGCTGCGCAGCCCGGGCGGCACGCGGCGCGGCCTCATCATCAACGCGTCGGCGCACGGTCCGCTGCTGCCCGGCGAGCCGTCGTACAGCGAGCAGTTCTACGCGCTCTGCCCGTTTCTCGACGAGCCCGCCGGCCGCGTGTTCACCGCCGACACGCTGTTCGGCGAAGCGGCGTGGTGCGCGCACGATTTCTACCGGCAATACCTGCAGCCGCTCGACCTGCGCTACGTCCTCGGCGCGAACCTGCGCGGCGAGCGCGGCGTCGAATGCGCGTTCTTCGTGAGCCGCGCGCACGGCTGCCGCGATTTCGACGCGGCCGAGCGCGCGCGGGTCGCGGTGCTGCTGCCGCACCTGCAGCGCGCGGTCGAGCTGCACGCGACGCTCGACGTCGTGGACGCCGAGCGCGCGCTGTATGCGGGCACGATCGACCGCCTCGACGTCGGCACCGCGATCCTCGACGACGAAGGCCGCGTGATGAAGCGCAACCGCATCGCCGAGCGCCTGTTCGACCGGCAGGACGGCCTGTGCGTGCGCCAGGACCGGCTGCACGCATCGTGTCCGCTCGACGAGCGCCGGCTGCAGAAGGCGATCCAGGCGGCGCTCGACCACTTCCGCGCCGGCGCGCTCGGCCGCATCGAGGCGACCACGCTGTCGCGCCCCGGCGGCGCGATGCCGCTCAACGTGCTGTTGCGGCCGCTCGCGCCCTATCGCGGCGCGGAGGACCGGCGGCACCGGCCGGCGATCGCCGTGTTCGTCCGCGATCCGACGTCGTCGCCGCAGACGTCGCGCGACATGCTGCACAAGCTGTTCCGCCTCACGCCGATGGAGACCGAGATCGCATTGCTGCTCGTCGACGGCCTCACGCTCGACGAGGCCGCCGCGGCCACCGGGATCACGAAGAACACCGCGCGCGCTCACCTGCGCGGGATCTTCGCGAAGACGGGCGCGACGCGCCAGGCCGTGCTCGTGAAGACGCTGCTCAACAGTGTCGTGTCGATGGCGTGACGCAGGCGGGGGGCCTGGCACGGCCGACCGCTCAGCGATGTCATACGTCATCTGATATCAAACCATTCATTCTCCATCGCTCTCGTCGGCGTCATTTCCAATAAATCGCGGATTTTCGGGTAAACCCGTGGCGTCATGTGATCCGGCAACGCGTAACATGTCGTACGACGACATACTACTAGACGCGACCAGCCCGGCATCCGAACCGCCTGACGCATCCCGCCCGGAGACACCCTTGACCACGCCCTCGCCCGCCCTGGCTGGCCGCGACCCGCTCGCGTCCGCCGTCTCGAAAGTGAAATGGCACGTGCTGCCGCTCGTGCTGATCATGTTCATCGCCAACTACATCGACCGCGTGAACGTCGGCTTCGTCGACCGCCATCTCGAGGCGTCGATCGGGATCGGCGCCGCGGCCTACGGGCTCGGCGCCGGGCTGTTCTTCGTCGGCTACGCGCTGTTCGAGGTGCCGTCGAACCTGCTGATGCAGCGCTACGGCGCACGCGTCTGGCTCGCGCGGATCATGGCGACGTGGGGCATCGTCGCGGCTGCGATGGCGTTCGTGTGGAACGACACGTCGTTCTATGTGCTGCGCTTCCTGCTCGGCGCGGCCGAGGCCGGCTTCTTCCCCGGCGTCGTGCTCTACCTGACGCAATGGCTGCCGCCGCAGGAACGCGGCAAGGCGATGGCGATCTTCCTCGGCGGCTCGGCGTTCGCGTCGGTGCTGTCCGGGCCCGTCACGGGCGCGCTGCTGTCGATCCACGGGCTCGGCCTGCAGGGCTGGCAGTGGATGTTCCTGATCGAAGGCATGTTCTCGGTCGTGCTGTGCGGCGTGAGCTGGCTGCTGCTGAAGTCGCACATCCGCGACGCGACGTGGCTCACGCCGGACGAGCGCACCGCGCTCCAGAGCGCGCTCGACGAAGAACGGGCGAAGCGCGACATGCGTTCGCACGTGCACGTGCCGAGCGTCGCGCTGCTGAAGGATCCGCAGATCGTGCTGTTCTGCTTCCTGTACTTCTCGATCCAGCTGACGATCTACGCGGCGACCTTCTGGCTGCCGACGATCATCCGCAAGATGGGCGGCCTCACCGACTTCCAGGTCGGGCTCTACAACACGATTCCGTGGATGATCGCGATCGGCGCGATGTACGGCTTCGCGGTGCTGTCCGCGAAATGGAAGCATCCGCAGCGCTGGCTCGCGTTCGCGCTCGTGCTGGCCGCATGCGGGCTGTTCGCGTCGACGTCGCACGATCCGGTGTGGTCGTTCGCGTCGATCTGCTTCGCGGCGCTCGGCTTCAAGGCCGCGTCGTCGCTGTTCTGGCCGATCCCGCAGGGCTATCTCGACACGCGCGTCGCCGCGGCCGTGATCGCGCTGATCAACTCGATCGGCAACCTCGGCGGCTTCGTCGCGCCGACGGCATTCGGCTATCTGAAGCAACATACGGGTTCGATCACGGGCGGCCTGTATGCGCTCGCGATCGCGTCCCTCGTCGCCGCGGTCGCCGCGCTGTTCGCCCGCACGCACCGGCGCAGCGATCCGCCGCGCGGCCTGCCGGCCGACGAGTCCTTCACGCGTGCCACGATGCTCCGCCATGCCGAACACTGAACGCCTCACCGTCGTCGTCTCGAACGCGATCGACGGCGATCTCTCGACCTTCTCCGTCGATGCCGGCAGCGGCACGCTTGCGCCGCTCGGCCTCCATCCGGCAGGCGACGTCGTGATGCCGCTCGCGCGCTCCGCCGACCGCACGCGGCTGTATGCAGCGACGCGCGGCGAGCGGCCCGCGATCGTCGCGTTCGACATCGAACCGGACACCGGCGCGCTCGCGCGCGTCGCCTCCACCGCGATCGACGCGAGCCTCGCCTACCTGACGCTCGACAGCAGCGGCCGGTGGCTGCTCGGCGCGTCGTACGGCGGGCATTCGCTGAGCCTCTACGACGCCGCACGCGTGCGCGCCGGCGACGGCGTGCCGCTGCAGGTGATCGGCGGCATCCCGAACGCGCACGCGGTAATCGTGTCGCCGGACGACCGTTTCGCGTACGTGAGCTCGCTCGGTTCGGACCGGATTTTCTGTTTCGAACTCATCAACGACATGCGCGGCATCCGCGCGATCGAGCACGGCGAAGCGCGCGTCGAACGCGGCTTCGGGCCGCGCCATCTGCGGCTGACCCGCGACGGCCGCGCGCTCGTCGCCGTCAGCGAGTTCGAGGCCACGCTCGCCGTGTTCGCGCGCGATCCGGACAGCGGCCGGCTCGGCGACGCCCGCATCTCGGTGCGCCCCGCCACGCTCGCGCAGCTCGCGCCCGGCCATGCGCGGCCGCCGGCGCCGGCCGAACCGGCCGTCTGGGCCGCCGACCTGCACCTGAGCCCGGACGAACGCTTCGGGTACGTCTCCGAGCGCACGACGAGCCAGCTCATCTGCTTTCGCCGCAACGCGGACGGCACGTTCGACCCCGTGCACGCGACGGCGACCGAAACGCAGCCGCGCGGCTTCGCGATCGATCCGTCGGGGCGGTATCTCGTCGCATGCGGCGAACAGTCGGAACAGGTGTCGGTCTATGCGATCGCGCCCGACGACGGCACGCTGTCGCTCATTGCACGCGCGAACGGCGGGCGCGGCGCGAACTGGGTCGAGTTCGTCTGACGCAAGGCGGCTGGCGGGTCTGCGCGATTGCGCTTGCCGCCTCCCGTCACCGCCGTTCGCTCGATGCGACGCCAGGCCGACGCCCGAGCGCACGCATGAGATCCGCGCAGTACGCACTGCCGCCCCGCCTCTCCCCGCTTACCGCTCAGCGCCGCTCGCTCGGCGCAACCCCGGTCCAGCGCTTGAACGCGCGCGTGAAATTCGCGCGATCCGTATAACCGACGCGCGCCGCGATCTCGTCGACCGGCAGCCGCGTGCCTTCGAGCAGCCGCAGCGCATCGCGCAGGCGGATCTCGTCGAGCAGTGCCGAATAGGTCGCGCCGTATTCCGCGAGCTTGCGCTTCAGCGTGCGCGCCGACATGTGCAGCTCGCGCGCGAGGTCGTCGAGCGACGGGTAGCCGTGCATCCCGCAGATCAGCAGGTTGCGCACCCGCTCGACGACGCTCTCCGCATAGCCGAGCCGCGCGAGCTCGGCCTCGCACTGCTGGACGATCATCTGCGCGGTCTGCGCGTTCGCGGTGCCGATCGGCTCGTCGAGCAGCGCGGCGTCGCAGCGGATCCGGTTCGCGCTCGCATCGAAGTGGCAGCGCGGCAGCCGCGCGCGATAGCCCGCGAACCACGGCGGCTCGGGCCATGCGAAATGCAGCTCGGCGCGCGACTTGAGCGTGCGGCCGGGCGCCGGCTCGAGCAGCGAGTTGAACAGCATCGCCGTCTCGACCATGAAGTTCTCGACCGCGAACTGGCGCAGCCGGCCGAGCGGAAACGCTTCGAGCACGTCGATCTGCGCGGTGTCGTCGAATTGCGTGAGGCGCACCGAGAAGAACGGCACGCGAGTCGGCAGGTAGCGGATGCCGAGCTGGATCGCCTCGCCGAGCGTCGCGCAGCTCATCAGCCCGAAACCGATCAGCCCCGACTTCGTGAGGCTGCTGCGCAGCCCGATCTCGATCGCGATCGACGGGTCGCCCGTCGCGTCGAGCAGGTTGAAGACGATCGCCGCCTGCTGCAGCGGCGTGATCCGCGCGTCGGGCTGCGCGAGCCGCTCGCGCGACGCCGGAACCGGCGAGGATCCGGTCCACGACGATCCCGCGCTCTTCGGCGAGCATCAGCATGAACAGCGCATACGCGGACGATACCGTCGCCTTGTTCAACTGGCGTGCGGCATCCTGGACGGACAGGGCCATGCGTCGACTCCGGAGCGGTTTTCGCGGATTGTAGCGGCCGCTGGCCCGCGGAGACACGTGGGCAGGACTCTAGCCGCGCATCATCGCGACGTGTCGCGCCGGCCCGTCGCGACGTCAGGACAGGCGCCAATGACGCGCCATCGCCAGCGCCGCTTCCGCACCGCCGCTGCGATAGGCGGCGCGAACGGCCGCCAGCCCTGCCTCGATGTCTTCCGGCGCGGGAAGCACGCGCAACCGCACGACGACGCGCGGCAACGGTGCGAGTTGCGCCCGCAGGCGAACGATCAACCGGCAGCACGGAGACTCTGCCAACGGCGCTTCAGGGTTCAACGCAGCCTTGGCGAGTTCGGTCACCCACCTGAGCGCCGGGATGTCCCCGGGCACGTCGAGGTGCGGCAGATAGCGCGCATCCCCTGACAGCGCAACCAGCAGCGCGGCCCAATGGATACCCCGCCATCCGTCATGCCGGGTCAGGTCGGCCAGCAGCGCATCCGTCAACGCGGACAGGCTTTGCTGGCACACGTAATGGAACTCCAGGGGCTCGTACCGCACTTGCGGATAGTCGTGCAGCAGATGCCCGAGTTCGTCGCCGGCGTCGACGACATCCGTCAGGAACCGTTCAGCCGAACGGGCCCGGTTCAACGTCAGCGACGGAACGTGCAACAGCAGGCGGGAGACGTCGTCGGGCTGGTAATGCATCGCAAACCTCCTGGACGCTGGAGCCGGATGACGCGCGCCGAACGACGACGCGTCGCCCGCATCGCTTCGCGTGGATCAGGCCGCGGCATGCCATCCCGCCATCTTGCCCGAATTTGTGCGGCACGCATCACGCGCCCCGGACGCGATGGCCCGAAATGACACCGTCATTGGCACCGGCGAACCTCGCACGCGGCGCGGCACGCGCCTATGCTTGTCACATCGGCATTGCGCCCCACCCTTGTGCAGGAAACCCGGTCGATGATCCAGCGAGCCCGAGTCACGTTCCGCAACGACGCGGAGAAAGTCGCGTACGTGCGCCGCGAAGTCAACGCGGCGAGCGACGCGATCCGCGCGCGCGTTCCGCTGCTCGACAACCAGAACCTCGTCGGCGCGAGCGTGATGGCCGTCTGCGTCGCCGCCATGCTCGCGATCGCGTGGGCGTATGCGCGCGGCACGCTCGCATGGTACGTCGCGCTGCCGCTTGCCGCGTTCGCGACGTCGCTGATCCACGAACTCGAACACGACCTGATCCACCTGATGTACTTCAGGAAGACGCCGTGGGCGTACCACCTGATGATGGCGCTGTGCTGGCTCACGCGGCCCGGCACGATCAATCCGTGGACGCGGCGGCGCATGCACCTGCACCACCACAAGGTGTCGGGCGGCGAATCGGATCTCGAGGAATTCGGCATCACGAACGGCGAGCGCTGGGGCGTGAAGCGCCTGCTGATGCTCGCCGACGGGATGCTCGCGGTGGTGCTGCGCCCGGATGCGATGCGCCGCAAGGTGAAGCAGTACGTCGCCGCGCAGCCCATGCAGGACGCGGCCGAGCGCACGCAGCTGCGCGTCGAGCAGATGTCGTCGTACATGCCGGTCGGCCACCTGTACTACGCGCTGTGGCATGCGTTCATCGTCTATCACGCCGGCCTGTTCGCGCTGCACGCGTTCGGCTACCCGGTCGCCGTGCCGGCCGTCGTCGAACGCGTGATGCAGGTCGTCGACTTTCTCGCGGTGGTGTGGCTCGGGCCGAACTTCGTGCGCAGCTTCTGCATCAATTTCGTCAGCTCGAACATGCACTACTTCGGCGACATCGACCCGCGCAACGTGATCCAGCAGACGCAGGTGCTCAACCCGTGGTGGATGCTGCCGTTCCAGCTGTTCTGCTTCAACTTCGGCAGCACGCACGCGATCCATCACTTCGTGGTGCGCGACCCCTTCTATATCCGCCAGCTCACCGCGAAAACCGCGCATGCGGCGCTGCGCGAAGTCGGCGTGCGCTTCAACGACGTCGGCACCTTCGCACGCGCGAATCGCTGGGGGTCGTATCGTTCCATGCAAGGCCGCCAGGCCGACTTGTAACAGAAACCGTAACCAGCGGTAATCCTTTCCTGTTCACGCGATACCTGAAGCTCGCCGCGCGAGGCACCAGCACCGCGTGGCGTCACGCGTTTGCCGTCGCATTCCTCTGTCCTTACGCGTTGTTACCCGATACACATCTCGTTACCTTTGCAAAAACCCGGCTCGGTTAAAGTCGGTTTCCAATTAATTTAAATCATCAGATTTAAATATCAATTGGTCTAATCAATAACAACCTCAGTCTCTCCATCGAGCCGGCGCGCGCGAAGCGCACGCGCGGCGGAGAGTTGGCGGCGTCCAAAACCGCCACACGTTCGGCCTCGCCGGTGCCACGGCAGACCGGCCGGACGTCGTTTGCTGATCCCCTCGATTACGGTTCCGGACACACATGCGGGCGCTGCCTCTGCGCGCCCCGGTGCGTTGCGGCGTGGCGTGGGGGGGTGTCCCGGGTTGCCATGCAACCGCCCAATCGAACTGAACTGAACAGGAATAATCCGATGCGAAGAATTGCCCCGTTGGTCCTATCCCTCATCGTCCCCGTAATGCTTGCCGCCTGCGGCGGCGACGACGGCAGCACCCAATCCGCGAGCGCCCTGAGCTGGAACGGCGGCTGGGGCAGCCGTAACGGCTCGACCTCCTCGTCGTCGACGGGCTCGGGCACGTCGTCGAGCTCGTCGAGCACGACCTCCAGCAGCAGCACGCCCAATACGACCACGACGACGACCGCGTCGAGCGGCCCCGGCTTCGCGGTCCAGTCGCCGTGGATGTCGTACTACGGCGACGACACGACCATCGACCTGAACCGCTCGGCCAGCACGTTCCGGATCATGGACGTCGATCTCGATCCGGGCGTCGGCAACTTCGTGCCGAGCGACATCGTGACGCTGAAGAACAACGGCCAGAACAAGGTGCTGAGCTACCTGAACCTCGGCTCGTGCGAACACTGGCGTGACTACTGGAACAGCGTGCCGAGCGGCTTCGTGTCGTGCGGCGCGAACAAGGCCGCGCAGCTCGGTTCGTACCAGGGCTACTCCGACGAGACGTGGATGAACGTCGGCAACGCGGACTACCAGAACCTGATCCTCAACTTCGTCGCGCCGCGTCTCGTCGCGCAGGGCGCCGACGGCTTCTACCTCGACAACCTCGAGATCGTCGAGCACGGCACGTCGACCACCAACGGCCCGTGCGACGCGGCCTGCAGCCAGGGCGGCCTCGACCTCGTGCGCAAGCTGCGCCAGAAGTATCCGAAGCTGCTGATCGTGATGCAGAACGCGACCAGCGACGTCACGCGCCTCGGCACCACCGGCGGCGTGAAGTTCGCGAGCCTGCTCGACGGCATCGCGCACGAGGAGGTCTACAAGCCGACCTTCGACAGCCAGGCGCAGCAGGAACTGCTGAACTGGAAGGGCATGAACCTGACGCCGGGCGGCCACCCGTTCTGGATCGCGACGCTCGACTACGTCGGCTCGTGCACCGACACGGCCAACGCGTCGAGCGCGTACACGTCGAGCCGCTCGCACGGCTTCACGCCGTACGTGTCGGATGCGAGCGCCGGCCAGAACGAAGTCTGCTACTGGGGCCTGTAATTCCCCCCGCTGTCCGCCCAACGTCGCGCGCCCCGCGCGCGTGACGGCCGGAGGCCGGGCGCATCGCCCGCCTCCGATTCCGGACTTTTCGAACTTTCACGCGGCGCCCGCCTGGGCGCCGTTTGTCCGCTACCGGCCATCCGCCACCGGCCGTCCGCCACCAGCCCTCCGCTACCGGCCCGTTCGCCGGTTGCCGGACCTGACGCCCGGCCCTGCGCCGCGCGCCGCGCGCCGCGACCGACCGGTCGCCGCAGCCGCGCAAGCGCCGTCGGACAACGACCGGTTGCGACGCAACCCGAACCTGACCAGGAATCCCCGATGCGAAGCATTGCACCGTTAGCCCTTGCCCTGATCGTTCCCGTGATGCTGACCGCCTGCGGCGGCGACGGCGGCGGCGAGCAGACCGGCGCCACGCTGAACAGCAAGACCGGCACGACGACCGCGACCACCGGGTCGACCACGACGACCTCGGGCACCACCGCTACGCCGTCGTCGACCACGACGACCTCCGGCACGACTGCCACGCCGTCGTCGACCACGCCCCCGGCATCGACCTCCTCGTCGACGCCGACGCCCACCTCGACGTCCACTTCGAACGCCACCGCGTCGAGCGGCCCCGGCTTTCCTTTCGCGGCTCCGTGGATGACGTACTACGGCCCCGCGTCGAGCCTCGACCTGAATCGCGCCGCGAGCACGTTCCGGATCATGGACATCGACCTCGATCCGGGCACCGGCAACTTCACGCCGGCCAACGTCGCGACGTTGAAAAACAACGGCCAGAACAAGGTGCTGAGCTACCTGAACCTCGGCTCGTGCGAGCACTGGCGCAGCTACTGGAACACCGCGCCGAGCGGCTACGTGTCGTGCGGCGCGAACACCGCCGCGCAACTCGGCGCGTACCAGGGCTACTCGGACGAGACGTGGATGAACCCCGGCAACGCCGACTACCAGAACCTGATCCTCAACGTCATCGCACCGCAGCTCGTCGCGCAGGGTGCGGACGGCTTCTACCTCGACAACCTCGAGATCGTCGAGCACGGCACGTCGACCACCAACGGCCCATGCGACGCAGCCTGCAGCCAGGGCGGCCTCGATCTCATGCGCAAGCTGCGCCAGAAGTACCCGAACCTGCTGATCGTGATGCAGAACGCAACCAGCAACGTGACGCGCAACGGCACGACGGGCGGCGTCGCATTCGCGAGCCTGCTCGACGGCGTCGCGCACGAGGAGGTCTACAAGCCGACCTACGACGCGAGCGCGGAACAGGAGCTGCTGAACTGGAAGGCGATGAACCTCGCGCCGGGCGGCCATCCGTTCTGGATCGCGACCGTCGACTATGTCGGTTCGTGCACGAACACGGCCGATGCATCGAGTGCGTACGCGTCGAGCCGGTCGCACGGCTTCTCGCCGTACGCGCCGGATGCGAGCGCCGGCCAGGGCACCGTCTGCTACTGGGGCCTCTGACGCCTCGCCTCACGCCGCGCGCTCCGAGCGCGCGACGGCCGGAGGCCGGGCGCGCTGCCCGCCTCCGGCGCCACGCTGCGCGGCGCCCCCGCAGGCGCCGCACACACGCTACGAACTCGCGTGCCTGTTGCCGGATCCGACGACGGGTGCCAGCAGCTGACGCACCAGCCCCTGCGCGACACTCGTTGCCGCATCGCGGCTCCAGCCCGTGCGGCTCGCGGTGCCGCTCCACACCACCGCGCCGGTCTGCAGATCGATGATCTGCAGCGCGATGCCGATCGCCGGCTCGCCGTCGACGCCGACCTTGTAGCGCCATTCGTTCACCGCGCCCGTCAGCCCGTAGCGCAGGTGATTGTCGGTCGCCCACTTCTTCGCCTTGCCGATGTCGCTCCCGGTCCAGTCCGTGAACATCCCGTCGTCGCCCGGCGCGCGGTACTCGCGCACGTCGGCGTAGCCCTGCGCGCGCAGGAAGCCGGCGACGATCGACGCGGCGCGCTGCCCCGCGTTCGCGGTCTCGGTGTTGTTCTCGATCGGCAGGATCGCCCAGCCGGTGTTCGCCATCCGCAAGTCGCTGTTGCCGCCGCTCGCCTCGAACGGCGACACGGGGCCGCTGTCCACCTGCGCGCAGCCGGCGAGCAGCGCGCTCGCCGCCGCCAGCGCGATGCACCAGCGGCGGGCCGTCCATCCGTGCCGCACCGGCTTGTCCGCCGCACGCGGCGTTGCGCTCTCGTTCATTTCGCTCTCCTTGGTTTCCGGGGTCAATACATCCAGCGATAGCGGATCCCGACTTCGGTGAAGGGCGTCGAATGGTTCGCCGACGCGCTGGCATGGGTGATATAGAGGCCGGCCTGGTCGTTGCCGATCACGCTGCCGACAACGCCCGCCGTCACGCGCTCGCCCCACTTCGCGTGCGAGTCGTACAGCGGGCCGACCTCGAGAAAGGGCCGCCAGCGGCGTGAATAGCCGTCGATGAGCCCGTTGCCGAAGCCGGCGAGCAACGCGACCTGCGTGAACGTGTTCGGCACGAACTGCGACGCCGTCAACGGCTCGCCACTCGGCACCAGCTGCTGCAGCAATGCGCCCGGCGAACCGTTCGCGGTGTATTCGCCGTGCGTGACGGCGACGCGCACCGTGAAGTCCGGATACGCGATGCGCAGCTTGTAGCCGCCATCCGCGGTGATCAGCGTGCCGTGCCCGAGATACGAGCGGTCCTGGCCAAGGAAGCGCGCGTATTCGATGCGCGCCCGCGTGAAGATGTGCGGGTCCGGCTGGAACGCGACTGCGGCGGCGACATTGTCCTTCACGCCGCCGACCTGCAGCTGCGCGGATTCCGTCGCCTCCTGGTTGCGCCCGATCGAATAGGTAAAGCTCAGCGGCCGGCCGTCGAACAGCGAGCCCTCGATGCGCACCGTCGTGAAGTCGCGCAGCGCATCGCGGCGGCCGATCACGAGCGCTTCGCGGTCGATCGTGCCGTAGCGGCGAAACACGCCCTCGAAGTTCCGGTCCTTGCCGGGCACACCGGGCAGCGAGCTGTCGCCGTGCTGCGCACGGTCGACATAGCGGAACGCGAACGCGAGCGTCGGCGTGATGCGCACGCCCGCGCCGATGCTGGTCTCGTAGAACAGCAGCGGCCCTGTATGCAGATACCGGAAGCCCGGCGCGATCGCCTGCGCGGTCGGCAGCACCGAGTCGACGTACGTCGCGTGCATCGCGTCGTTGTCCGGCAGCAGGTTCTGCGCCTCCGCGGCGTCCTGCTGCGCGGCTTCGACGCGGCCGGCGCCTTGCTCGGCAGCTATCTTTTCCGACGTCGGCAACGGATCGGCCGGATCGTCGAGCATCTGCGACAGCTTCGCGTTGTTGCCGTCCGCGAGCGCGAGGGCTGCGTTCGCATAGTACGGCTGGGACAGGCGCTCGGTGTAGTGCCACGCGAGCCAGTCGCGCTCGAAGTCGTACGCATCGTGCGACTGGCTCCACGCGAGCATCGCCTCGCGCGCGGCCGCCGAATAGTGTGCGTTGCGACGGGCCAGCGACTCCGCGGTCGCCGGCGGCAGCATCGACAGGTCGCCGAGATCCGTCTCGGCCTTCGACGCCGGTGCGGCATTCGCCTGCTCGTCCTTGCGCAGCAGCTCGATCAACAGCCGCTTCGATGCGTCGCCGCCGGCGAAGCGGTCGGTCAGCGCGATGAAGCGCACGCGCGCCATGTCGTATTCGTCGGGGGTCATCCGCGACGGCCGGCGTGCGTCGATCCGTTCCCGGTGCAGCATCTTCCAAGCGGTACGCCGGATCTGCCACGCCTCGTCGGTCTGCCCGGACAGCTCGAGCGCGTCGGCAACCGTCAGTCGCCACAGCACGTCGTCGCGATGCGACGGCAGGTTCTGGCGCAGGAAATGCAATGCCGCGCGCGCATCGCCGAGCCGCAGGTACGCGGCCGCATACGCCGCGGTCAGCGGCGTGTCGCCCGTCGCGTGCGAGCGGTAGGTGCGCAGCGCCGCGCGCAGGTCGGAATCGCTGCCCGAGTCGTTCAGCAGCCAGATCAGTGCGACCTGCGCGTTCGCGTTGTCCGGCTGGATCCGCAGCACCGCGCGCACGTCGTCGAGCGCGCGTGCCGGTTCGCCGACCAGCCGCCAGTACTGCGAGCGCGCCATCAGGTAGTCGGGATCGCGCTCCGCGGCCGCGGCCTGCGCGGGCGTCAGCGAGTCGAGCAGCGTCTTGATCCGCTCGTACGCCCGCGCGCGGGTGTAGTAGTACACCGCGCGCCGCAGGTCGCGCAGCTCACCCGTGCGGCGGTACGCGAATTCGGCGACGCGGCCCGCGTCGAGCGGCTGCGTGTCGAGCGCGTCGATCATCTGCTCGAGATCGGTCGGCGTTTCGCGGCCGCTCTTCAGCACGTGCCGCGAGCCTTCGACGACGACGTCCGGCTTGCCCGCGAGCTTGCCGAGCGTCGCGTAGAGGCGCCAGTACTGGACGGTTTCAGCTCCGTCCTCCTTCGCAGGCTTCGCCTTCTCGAGCGCGGCAAGCGCGTCCGCATAGCGATGCTGGCCGTAGAGCGCCACCGCGATCTTCGTCGCATACGCGGAATTCGGGCCGTAGTCGTGTTCGAGCGTCTGCCACGTGCGCAGCGCGAGCGCGTCGTCGCCGGTGCGCTCCGCGACCGCCGCGGTGCGTTCCAGCACCGGCTGCCGCAGCGCGCCGTGCGACTGCAACGCGAGGAAGCGGATCGCGGCGCCCGGATCGGCGCGCCCTTCTTCGATCGCGACGTACGCGTCGATCCATTCGAGCTGCTTGCGGCGGTCGACCTTCCCGCCGCTCCGGTCGAGTTCGTGCTGCATCGCGGCCAGCAGCGCACGATCATCGCGCAGCGCGGGCGCGAGCCGCAGCACCTGCTGCCATGACGCTTCGTCGTTGCGCGTCTTCGCGAGCCACATGTACGCGTCGAGCGCGACGCGCGGCCTGTTGTTCCAGATCGCGACCTGCGCGAGCCGTTCGTGCCACGGCACCGAACCCGGATCGCGCGCGAGCGCGTTGCGCGCCACCTCCTCCGCTTCGCGCAGCTTGCTGTTCTGCAGGTACACCTTGTACGCGAGCTCGTCGTCCGACGGCGCGGCCTCATCGCCTGCCTTCCCGGCCACGCTCGCCGCTGCATTGCCCGCTGCCTTGCCGGCCGCCTTGCCCGGTTCCGGCGCGGCCTTGTTGTCCTGCGCATCGTCCTGCGCGTCGTCCTGCTCATCCGCTGCCTGCGCGACGCGCACGATGCGCGCCCGGTCGCTCCAGCGCCACACCGCGAACGTGAGACGCGGTGTGTCAGCCGCGTGATGCTCGGCCGACGGCGCCGCGTCGGCGTGCTTCGATGCGCCATGCAGCTTCACGAGCTGGCTCGTGTAGTCGGCGGCGAGATCGGGGCGGCCCGCCGCAAGCGCCAGCGAGATCAGGAACCGCAGCGTGTGCGCGTCGTTCGCGAGTTCGCCGATGTGCTGGCGCGCGGCCAGCATCGCATCGCCGAGCAGGTTGCCGCCCTGCAGCGCGCGCAGCCCCGCGAAGAAGAACGCGCGCCGTTCGCCTTTCGACGCCGCGCGCGCGCTCGCGGCGAACGACGCGTCCGCCGCCTCGCGGTAGTGCCCGCTCGCGAGCTGCGCGGCCGACTCCTTGCCGAGCCAGTACGTCGCACGCATCGGTTCGCGCGACGCGAGCCGGTGGTAGTAGCGCGCGGCGAGCCCACCGTCGTTCAGCGCGAGCGCCTTGACCGCCAGCAGCTGAAGCTGCAGCGTCGGCCACGGCACGTCGACCGCGGCGCCCAGCAGCGCGTCGAGCTTCGCGATGCGGCCGATGCGCTCGGGCGCGCCTTCGGGCAGCGAATACAGGCGCCGCTCGGCGATTCCGATGTCGGCCAGGATCGCGCGCTGCTTCACGTCGGCGTCGGACGACGCGCGCAGTTGCGCGACGAGCCGCTCCGCATCGTCGTAGCGCCCTTCGTCGATGTATTCGCGCGCGAGGTGCTCGACCGCGCCCGCGTTGTTCGGATCGGCGCGCAGCCACGCGCGCAGGTAGGCGACAGTCAGCGTATCGGCCTCGCGGCTTTCGAGCAGCGCGCGTTCGAGCGTGCCGCGCGGGAACACGGCGACGAGCGACAGCGTGACCGCTGCGCCGAAGCCAGCGATACCGAGCGGCGATACGAGTCTTTTGCGGTCAGCTTGCACGGTCGGCTTCCATGTGGACGTGTTGCACAGGACCGGCCGCATACGCGCCCGACCACCCCACCGCCTCGCGCGCCGCGGGTGCGGCGTCGCGCCACGCGAACGCCGGCGCACGCAGGCGCTTCGCGAACGCGCCGATGCCGACGACGTCGAGCGCCGGCCCCGTCACGTACGGAATCACGCCGGCCGCCCGGATGCGCGCGGCGGTATCGTGCGCGCAAGCGGCGTCGGCAGGCGGACAGTAGTCGATCGACACGACCGGCAAGCCGTACGCCTTCGCCGTCTCCACCTGCAGCATCAGCCACGCGCGATCGGCCGGCGACACTTCGGTGTAGCGCTGCTGCGCCTGGTTCCAGCCGCGATACAGCGACTCGAACGCAACCGCATACACGAGCTCGTGCACGCGTGACAGCAGCTCGAAGCCGCGGTTCAGCATCAGGCGCGCCGACGGATAGCGCGCCTTGATCGCATCGATCACCGCCACGACGCCCGCCTGCTGGCGCGCGCGCTCGGCATCGGTCTTCGCGACGATCTGGTACGAGTCCAGCGTATCGAGGAAAAAGCCGCGAAAGCCGCGCTCCCATAGCGGCGCGATCACGTGATCGACGTAGAACGCAGGCCATTGCGGGGCCGCCTGGTCGACGACCAGCGAGCCCCATGCGCGGTTCTCGCCGTTCAGCCAGGCCTTCGGAATCGCGTCGAAGTACGCGCGCGTCGTGCTCACCTCGCCGACGCTCACGTACGCGAGCCATGCGGTGTGCGGCGTATCGGCCGCATGCGGATCGAAATCGCTGTCGGGTTCGACGACGACGCTGGCGAACGTCGACAGCGCGGCAACCGGCACGTGTGCGCCGTAGAAGAACGCGAAGGCGGGAAGCGGCACGATGGCCGCGCGGGAAGCGTCCGCGCGATCCGCGCGTGCGGCAGCCGCGTCGGCCGTGGCAAGCGGCGTCGCGAGTGCGGCGGCGGAATCGGCGGGAAGCGGAGTCGCGTCGACGGAGGCAGCCTGCGCAGACACTGACAGCGGTGCGAGACACGCAACGAGCGCTCTCGCACCGACAATGTAGCGTCTGATCCTCCCCAACATGACCATGCCCCCCGGCCCTTTCGACATTAGGCTCTGCATGGCAAATTCCAGCGTTGTACTGGTTTCGGTGCCGCACGCGATGCGATGTTCAGCGCAGCGTCGGCAATCGAAACGTCCGCGCATCGGAAGCGCGAATCCTTGGATGAAGGAATAGACCATGCCCTCGCGAAGTTCAAGCAGGCGAACCGTGCAGGACCGCGAAACGTCGGGGCGTATTTTCCCGTAGGTTCGGCCCGCGAATGGGGGGCCGTTGCACAACTGTTACACGCTGCCGCAACCTTGCATGTGCAACAGATCACGGCGCCGGCCGTCATCGGTGTCGCGCGACCCGTCGCATGCGCACGCTGCCGACGCCCGCGCACATGCGCGGCCGTCCGTGCGTCGGCACGCAGCACGCCGATAGCGTCGCCGATGTATCAGCGATGAAACAAATATCGCGCGATTGGGCGTATTTCCCCCATTCCATGGCGTGCTGATCCCCATGTCGCACGGTCCGGCGCGCCTTGCGCACGGAGGCCGGGGCACTGGTATGTTCCTTGCATCTCCGACGGGTGCAGCATCGGCAGCGCGTGTTCGCTCGCAGCCGCCCAACCAACGCGGAGCCAGGACCATGATTTCGGGAATTTCACGCATAGCGGGTCGAAAGACTGTCATCGCGCTCGGTGCGGCGCCTGCGCTTATCGCAGGCCCGGCACACACGTTCGCGCAGACGGCCTCGACGCCCGCGAACGACAAGAGCGCGCCGCCGCTCGTCATCAAGGTCAGGCACGACGTGAAACGTGGTCCCGTCGAGCCGACGACCTACCCGACGCAGCCACAGCAGGAGCTCCGCAAGGTACGCTAACGATCCACCAGACCAACAACATCGCCATCGCATACGAGCCACGTTTCCGATCGCCCGGTCGAGGGGAACATCATGCATTCGAACACGGCTTCCCGCTTGCGCAGAGCATGCGTAGCCGCCATGCATACCGCCGTATGCCGGGTCACGCGCGATCTCGCCGCTTTCTCGCTGACCTCGCTGGTGCTTGTCATCGCGCTCGGTGCGATGCCGCTGCGCGCAATCGCGGAAACACCCGTGTCGATCGCGATGAAACTGCTCGTCGTGTCCGCCGACGGCACCGAGCCGAGTTTCGCCGCGATCACGTCGGTGCTGAACCAGGTCGGCGTGCCGTATGACGCGCTGATCGCGACGAAGACGCCGCTCACCGCGACGATGCTGTCCGACGGTCTCGGCAACGGCCGCTACCAGGGCGTGCTGCCGAGCACCGGCAACCTCGGCTACCTGAATGCGTCGACCGGCACGTACGAAAGCGCATTCAGCGCCGCGCAATGGCAGACGCAGTGGAACTACGAGCAGGCGTTCCGCGTGCGCCAGGCGACGCTCTACACGTATCCGTCCGGCTTCCCCGACAACTACGGCCTCACGCTGATCACCTGCGCGAATACGACCACGACGCCGATGCAGGCGACGCAGCTCGGCGACCTGATCGCGGCGACGCTCGCCAGGTACAACGCGCTGTTCGCGCTGCCGGTGTCGCGTCGCGCGGAGCACGACATCGGTGTCTCGATGGCGGCGCGCATGGCATACAACGCGTCCGGCGCCGCCGGCACGCTGCTGCTCGGCGCGTCCGGCAACCGCATCCGGCTCGCGACGACGAACGCCGTCACCATGCCCGTGACCGGCATCAGCTGCGGCACGAGCGTCGAGACGTACGGCGGCCAACCGATTTCCAGCATTGCAATGCCGGCAGGCGGCACGGTCACCGTGCCCGGTCCGGCCTGATGAGACTTGGCATGACAGCAGGGGCGCGGCCGCCGCCCGCGTGGCGGCCGCGCAGGTTGAAATAACAACGAAAGGGCGAGGTTTTCGATGGCCATTGACACCAAATCGACGCGATTCGACGCGGGGATCGACACGCGTCCTGACGTCCAGCAGGCGAGCCGGCGCTCGCGCTTCCTGCGTCTCACGTCGGCGGCGCGCTTCGCGTCGCTGCTGCCCCGCGAACACTCGGCGTCGTACGTCGCGCTCGAGACGCTCGTCCTGTCCGTTGCCGTATTCGCCGTATGCCGCGTGCTGTCGCCCGCCGATCCGCTGCTGATCGGCAAGGCGTTTCCGTGGCTGTGGCTGCTGCCGCTGTTCGTCGCGCTGCGCTACGGCACCGTCGCCGGCCTCGGCGGCGGCGCGCTGCTGTTCGCCGCGTGGGTCGTGTTCTACGCGCAACTGCCGCTCGCCGATGTGTTCCCGCGCGATTTCTTCGTCGGCGGCTTCATCACGATGCTCGTCGCCGGCCAGTTCAGCGACACGTGGGCGACGCGACTGTCGCAGGCCCGCGTATCGAACACGTACCTGAGCGAGCGGCTGTCCGTGCTGACCAACAACCAGTTCCTGCTGCGCCTGTCGCACGACCAGCTCGAACAGGATCTGCTCGTCAGGCCGGCGACGCTGCGCGACGCGCTTGCGCGCCTGCGCGACATCACGCTGCGCGGCACATCCGGCAGCGACATGTCCGTCAGCGGTACGACAGTACCGCTGCCCGGCGCGCAGTCGTTCCTCGAAGCCGTCACGCAGGCGTGCCAGATCGAAGCCGCGCAGATCCACGCATGGCACGACGGCGAGCTGGACGCCACGCCGATCGCGGGCATCGGCCGGCAGTTCGAGTTCGACGCCGGCGATCCGCTCGTCACCACCGCACTCGACGAACTCGCGCTCGCGCACCTGCAGTCGCTCGACGTGCGCGAGCGCGCCCGCACCCGCTATGTCGCGTGCGCGCCGCTGATCGGCGCGGACGACGCGGTCGTCGGGGTGCTCGTCGTGTCCGAACTGCCGTTCCTCGCACTGACCTCGGACAATCTGCAGCTGATGTTCGTGATGTGCAGCTACTACGCAAATGGCGTGCGGCATGCGGCCATCACCCGCGACGTGCTGCAGTCGTACCCCGACTGCCCGTACGACTTCGCGCTCGAATACGCGCGCCTCGCCGACCTGCAGCGCACGAGCGGCGTCGCGTCGTCGGTCGTGATGCTGCTGTTCGATGCGAGCAGGCAGGCCCAGGCGATGTTCGATTACGTCGAGCGCACGAATCTCGACTTCCACGTGCAGTGGGTCGTGCACATCGGCGCCAAGCGCGGGCTGGTCTTCATCATGCCGCTCAGCAGCGACGCCACCGTCGACGCGCAGGTGCAACGGATCGAGACCGATGTCCGCAACCAGTTCGGCATCGGCTTCACGGAGGCGCGCGTCGTCGCGCGCCGGGTTTCCCTCGCCGGCACGCCGTCCGACGGCGCGCTGCGCCAACTGCTGGCCGACTGCGATGAAGCCGCCTAAACCCGCCCGCGCGTCGCGCGATGCGCATACGCACCCGAACCGCGCCGCGTCGGTGCCTGCGCCGTCCCGACGGCAGGTGTCATGGCCGGGCCTGCGCACGCTGCGTGCGACACGCGAAGCCGGCCGCTCGGCCGCCGACGCGATCGCGCGCCTGGCCACCCGCGTGCGCGCGCTCGCGTTCCCGCGCCTCGACGAAGGCGCGCTGATCGAGCTCGTGCGCGAACCGCAGTTCGCGCCGCACCTGCTCGCGACGCTGTCGTATGCGCACGAGCACGAGGTCAGGGAGGGCCTGCTGAATCGCCGGATCGCCGTGCGCCATCGCGTCACGGCGCTCGTCGCGATGCAGACGATGCCGGTGCGCGCGGCGAGCCCGATCCTGCACGCGCTGCTGAACGATCCGGCGGACGATGTGCGGCTGCTCGCGTACGGGATGCTCGACAAGAGCGAGAAACGCGTAACGCAGCAGATCGGCATCGAACGCGCGAAGCTCACGCGCCGCCTGTCGGACGACGAACGCTGCCGCGTCGACAAGACGCTCGCCGAGCTGTATGGCGAACTCGTCTACGCGCGTCTCGTCGACGGCGACGTCTACCGCAACGCGCTCGAGCAGGCGGACGCGCACGCGGCACGCGCGCTACACCACCAGCCGGCCGACGGCGCGCTCTGGCGGCTGCGCGGCCGCCTCGCGTTCGAGACCGACCGTCTCGGCGACGCCGAAGCCATGCTGAAGAAAGCGATTGCCTGTGGTTTTCCGCGCATGCGCGTGCTGCCCTATCTCGCCGAGATCGCGTACCTGCGGCGCGACTATGCGGCCGTGCGGCGCTATCTCGACGACATGCCACGGGTGCCGCCGCACCTGCTCGCGCCGATCGCCGACTACTGGAACACGTGACGAGGAACGTCCATCATGATGCGCGATACTGGTCTTGATACGCGCCCGGCCAAGCATCGGCCGGACACCGTCACCGACGCGCTCGGCAACGTGCTGCCGCGCGCCGCTTTCGCCGACATCGGGCTGCTGCTCGAAGGCACGTATCCGTATGTCAGTGGCGGCGTGTCGTCGTGGGTGCACGACATCATCAACGCGTTTCCCGAATACACGTTCGGCCTGTGCTTTCTCGGCAGCAAGCCGGACGACTATCCGAAGATGGCGTATCAGCTGCCCGCCAATGTCGTCCACCTCGAGAACCATTACCTGTACGACGGCACCCCGCCGCCCGAGCATGCGCGCGAGACGCACATCGACCGCGAAGCATTCGAGCGGGTCGCGCTGCTGCATGAACAGCTGCGGCGGCCCAACGATATGCTGCTCGACAACAAGCTGGTGCGGCGCGTCGTCGACGACCTGACCGACGATCACCGGCTCGACGAGGCGCAATTCCTGTACAGCCAGGAAGCGTGGACATTCCTGACCGACCAGTATCGCGCGCACTGCAGCGATCCGTCGTTCTCCGACTACTTCTGGTCGGTGCGCCTGATGCACCGGCCGCTGTGGCAGCTCGCGCGCATCGCCGAGCAGTTGATCCCGATGCGCCTGTATCACGCGGTGTCGACCGGCTACGCGGGTTTTCTCGGCGCGCTGCTGCGGCACCGGCAGGGACGGCCGCTGCTGATCTCCGAGCACGGGATCTACACGAAGGAACGCAAGATCGAGCTGTTCCAGAGCCAGTGGATCCACGACAACCGCAACCTGATCGAATACGACGCGTCGCACATCGGGTACTTCCACGAGATGTGGGCGCGCTTCTTCGAGTCGATCGGCCGGATGACCTACGCGGCCGCCGACGACATCGTCGCGCTGTATGAAGGCAACCGGCGCCGCCAGATGCTCGACGGTGCGCCCGCGCCGAAGACCCGCACGATCCCGAACGGCGTCGATCTGCGCCGCCTTGCGCCGCTGCGCGCGCAACGGCCCGCGGAGGTGCCGAAGGTGGTGTGCCTGATCGGCCGCGTCGTGCCGATCAAGGACGTGAAGACTTTCATCCGCGCGATGCTGACCGTCGTGCGGGAAATGCCGGACGCCGAGGCCTGGATCGCCGGCCCGGAAAACGAGGATCCGTCGTATGCGGCCGAGTGCCGGGAGCTGATCGAGCGTCTCGGTCTCGCGCGCAAGGTGAAGCTGCTCGGCATGCAACGGATCGACGACCTGCTGCCGAAGATCGGCGTGCTCGTGCTGAGTTCGATCTCGGAGGCGCTGCCGCTTGCCGTGCTCGAGGCGTTCGCCGCCGGCGTGCCGGTCGTCACGACCGATGTCGGCGCCTGCTGCGAACTGATCCACGGCGCGGACGCCGAGGACGCCTCGCTCGGCTCGGCCGGCCGGGTCGTGCCGATCGCGGATCCGGTCGCGCTCGCGCGCGAGGCGCTCGGCCTGCTCGCCGACGGGAACGCGTGGCACGCCGCGCAGCGCGCCGGCATCGCACGCGTCGAACGGTATTACTCGCAGGAACGGATGGTCGGCGCGTATCGTGCGCTCTACTCGATGCTCGCCGGCTCGCCGGACCGGATCCTGCCCGACGCCGGCCACACGCACGTCGGCGCCGGGACTTGCCCGTACGCGTCGCGCGGCTAAGGCCTGTTCCCGCTAATAGCGGGCTTGCGCTGGCCGCCAGAATGAATTTTTTTGGTTGCGGGAACAGGCCCGAGTCTGACCAAGGAGCGAACGATGGCCGCCATCGGAATCAAGCTGCGCAGGCTTGCGCGGCACAACTCGCTGCTCGGCATCATGCGCGCGTACGCGTATGCGGGGCTCGTCGGCGCCGGGCCGTGGATCTGGTCGATCGTCGGCATGCTGCTCGTCGGGCTGCTCGGCGCATCGCCGCTGCTGCCGAACGCGATCGTGTCGGATTTCCAGGTCTCCGCGACCTACCTGATCGCCGCGAGCCTGATCGTCACCGGGCCGATGCAGCTTGCGCTGACCCGCTTCACGAGCGACCGCCTGTTCGACAAGCAGCTCGACGCGATCCTGCCGAACTTTTCCGGCGCGCTGATCGTCATGACGGCAGGCGCGGCCGCGCTCGGCGCACTCGTGACGGGGTTCGCGTTCGACGCGCAGAGCAGCCTGTATCGCGCGCTGATGATCACCGGGTTCGTGCTGTTGTGCGACATCTGGATCGCGAGCGTCTTCCTCGCGGGGCTCAAGCAGTACAGCGGGATCCTGCGCGCGTTCTTCGTCGGCTACGGGGTGACGACGCTCGCGGCGGTCGGACTCAAGCGCTTCGGCCTCGAGGGGCTGCTCTACGGCTTCGTGGTCGGCCAGACGCTGCTGCTGCTGATGCTGCTGAGCCGCATCTACGGCGGCTTCAGCGCGACGCGCGTGATCTCGTTCGACCTGTTCCGGCGCGCGAACCGCTATCCGGCGCTGATGGCGATCGGGCTGCTGTACAACGTCGGCATCTGGATCGACAAGCTGTTGTTCTGGTATTCGCCGAGTTCCGGGCAGGCGGTGCTCGGGCCGCTGCATGCGTCGGTCATCTACGACATCCCGATTTTCCTCGCATACCTGGCGATCACGCCGGGGATGGCGGTATTCCTGCTGCGTGTCGAGACCGAGTTCGCGCGGCACTACCGTGCATTCAACACCGCGATCCGCGAAGGCGGCTCGCTGCAGCAGATCGAGCACGCGCACGACGCGATGGCGCAGGCGCTGCGAAGCGCGCTGTTCGACATCGTGAAGGTGCAGACGCTGACCGTGCTCGTCGTGCTCGCGACGGGTCCGCTGCTGCTCGATGCAATCGGCATCTCGCGGCTCTACATGCCGCTGCTGTCGGTGCAGGTGATCGCGACGAGCCTGCAGATGGTGTTCCTCGCGATCATGAACAGCTTCATCTATCTCGACCGGCGGCGGCCGGCCCTCTTGCTGATTGCGGCGTTCTGCGCGCTCAACGGCGGCCTGACGGCGCTGACGCTGATTGCGGGGCCGGTGTTCTACGGCTACGGGTTCGCGATCGCGCTGCTCGTCGTCGTGCTCGCGGGGATGGCGTGGCTCGACCGGAAGCTCGACACGCTCGAATACGAGATCTTCATGCTGCAGTGAGCGGCGCGGGCGGGCATGCACCGCCCGCCCGCGTCAGATGGCCGGCGTCAGCCGTCGATCGGCGGCAGTGCGCCCTGCCCGCGAATCCACGCGCGGTTCGCGAGTTCCGCCATTTCCTGGTCGCCGCGGCTGTCGCCATACGCGTACAACGTCGTCGGCGGCCGATCGCCCCACCATGCGCGCAGCCGCACGACTTTCTGCGGCCCCCAGCAGTTGTCGCCGTCGAGCCGGCCCGCGAACGCGCCGCGCTCGAACGCGAGCCGCGTCGCGAGCACCGCATCGAAGCCGGCCGTCTTCGCCCACTTGTCGAGGTACAGCGACGGCGACGCGCTCACCAGCACCACTTCGTGACCGCGCGCACGATGCTCGCGAATCCGCTCGAGCATCTCGGGACGCACGAGGCGTGGCAGGTAGCCGTCGACGAAACGGCGCGCGACGTCGTCGAGCGCGTCCGCGCGCATCGGCCCGAGTGCGAACCACGCGAATTTCGCCTTCGCGTCGCCGCGCGACAGCCGCCCCGCCTTCATCGCGACGATCCACGGCAGCGCGCACAACCCTGCCCATGCGAAGCGCGGCGTGCCGATCGCATACCGGACAAAATGGCGAAAGCTGTCTGACGTGGTGATGGTGCCGTCGAAATCGAAGGCGGCGACGATGCGGTCGGTCATGGTGAATCGATCGTAAAACGCGGGAATGCCCGGGAAGATAGCAGACTCGCGCCAGTGCGCACGAAACGGGCCGCTTCGGCAAGCGGCGCAAGCATGCCGGCGCCCGCTCGCCCGTTCGTTCGGGTGGCCGGTTCAGCCCCTCGGCCGCGCCGCGACCGCGGCGGGCAGCACGACGTTCATCAGGTGGTCGGCGCGCGACAGCAGGTCGGTCACGCGCTCGTCGAGCCCGCGCAGCTGCGCCGGCTGCATGCGGATCTGCTGCACCGCCTGCCCGACGATCTGGCGGCGGTCGAACAGCGTGCGCTCGAGCCCCGTGTCGTCGGGCACGCGCACGACGTCGGCGACCGCGCTCAGCGCCGCGAGCGCGATCACGAGGCGCTCCTCCGCGTGACGGACCTTCGCCGCGAGCGCTTCGGTGCGACGCGGGAAGAAACCGAGCGACTGCTTGAGCGCGCCGAGCGCGGCGCGGTAGTCGACATGGCCCGGCGACGGCCCGAACCAGCGTTCGAGCACGCCGGCCTTGCGCGTGAGCTGCGCGAGCATGCCCGCCATCAGGTCCGCCGCGCCGAGTTCGTTGAACTCGCGCGTCGTCGCCGCGACCGCTTCGACGAGATTGCCGGCGGTTTCGAGCGCGCCGTCGCCGATCGTCGCCACCGTCGCCAGCTTGAGCGGCACGAGCTGCCGGATATGCCGCTCGATGCGCGGCGCGTAATCGGGATACAGGCTCGGAAAGCCGGCCTGCGCCGCGCGGAAGCACTGCTCGAGCAGCGGATGGTTCGATTCGCCGAACAGCGCCCGGCCGGGCGCGTCGGCGGGCGCCGCGCGCGCACCCTTCACGGGCGCGGGACCGAGATCGAGCGCTTTCGGCGCCGGCCGCTCGGCCGGTTGCGCTGCGCCGGCCGGCGGCGCATCGAACGCAAGACGGCCCGGCGTGCGCGCGGGTGCGTCGTCGAAGTCGAGCGCCTTCGGCTCGTCAGGCGGGCGGTTCATCGGTGCATCCTGTCCGGTGCGCCGGGGGCACTGGCTACGCGCGCGCCGGGCCGCCGCCAGTCAGACGGCGCCGCCATAGGCCCGGACGAAATCGCCGAGGCCGCGGTTGTAGCCCGCGCCGACCGCCTTGAACATGAAGTGGCCGTCGCGGCGGTAGAAGCTGCCGACCTGCACCGACGTCTCCATCGAGAAATCCTCTTCGAGCGCGTACTTCGCGATCACCGCGCCCGACACCTCGTCGGCGATCTGGATGTAGCTGTGGCGGACCTGCCCGAAATTCTGGCGGCGCGCGTCCGCCTGGTCGATCGTGACGACCACCGAGATCTCCTCGATGTCGTTCGCGAGCTTCGTGACGTCGATGAAGATCACCTCGTCGTCGCCGTCGCCGCTGCCCGTGCGGTTGTCGCCGCTATGGACGACGCCGAGGCATTTCGACGCCGGCATCCCGCGCTTCGGGAAATCGTCGCCGGGCTGGATGAAGGTGTCCTTGCGGTCCATCGTCCGCACTTCGCTGTTGTAGAACACGAAGTGCTGGTCCGAGATCAGCTTCGGGTCGCTCTGCGCGTCGTATTTGCACAGGAACACCGACACGTCGAGATCGAAATCCGCGCCCGTGTCCGTCGCGTTCGCATCCCAACCGAGACCGATACGGAATTTCTGCGTGCCGGGCGCCTCTTTCGACAGGTTGACGCGACCGCCCTTCGACAAATTGATCATCTGAACCTCGCTTGCTGGAGGCCACCGGTCCACCGGCGGCAAAGCGGGCCGCCGGCGGCGGCCCGTGGTAATGAAACCGGCACGGCGGCGTAGTTCGCCTGCTGCTTGCGTGCCGCTTGCCAGTTACTTGCCTGCCACTGCGGTGCGTTCTTCCCTGCGCTGCACGATGATCGACGACCAGACGGCCGCACCGATCGTCGCCGCACCGATCAGGCCCGTCACCACCTCGGGCACCTCGAGCTTCACGCCGACGAACATGATCGCCGCGAGCGCACCGATCGCCCAGAACGCGCCGTGCTCGAGATAGCGGTACTGCGCGAGCGTGCCCTTCTTCAGCAACACGAGCGTCATCTCCCGGATGTAGGCCGCGCCGACGCCCAAGCCGAGCGCGATCAGGAAAATGTTGTTCGACAGCGCGAACGCGCCGATCACGCCGTCGAAGCTGAACGACGAATCGAGCACCTCGAGATACATGAAGCCCGCGACGCCTTCGCGCACGACGCGCGAGCCCGTGTCGTCGCCGCCGATCAGGTCGCCGATCCCGTGCGCGATCACGAAGCTGATCACGCCGAACGAGCCCGCGAGCAGGAAGCTGACCTGCTCGGCCGACGGCACATACAGCGACGCGATGATGATGATCGCGAGCGTCAGCGCAACCTCGAGCGCCGTGATCCGGCCGAGATGGCGCATCGGGCCTTCGAGGAAACCGATCCAGTGCTCGTCCTTCTCGGTGTCGAGCATGAACTTGAAGAACACCATCAGCAGGAACGCGCCGCCGAATGCGGACACCTGGTGATGCGCGGAGGTCAGGATCGCCGCGTACTTGTCCGGCGACTCGATCGCGAGCGTCAGTGCATCCCACATTCCGATGTGGCCGATCACCGCGACGATCAGCAGCGGGAACACGAGCCGCATGCCGAACACCGCGACCGGCAGGCCGAACACCATGAAGCGGTTGCGCCACTTCTCCGACCAGTTCTTGAGCACGGACGCGTTGACGACCGCGTTGTCGAGCGACAGCGAAATCTCGAGCACGCACAGGACGGCGACGATCAGCATGTCCTTCACGCCGCCGAGCAGATACGCGGCGATCAGCGCCAGCACCGTGAGCGATAACGGAATCTTGAAGTCTTTCAACATGATGGGGTGACTCTGGGTTCGAATGGATGCCATGCGGGTGCGCGCTTATTTCGCGCGCACCCAGTCGCAGAATTCCTGCGTGATCAGCCGGTCGTAGATCTGCTCGTCGCTCACGTCGAGCGATTCGAGATGCAGGAAGCCGACGTTCGGCATCTCGTCGGCGACTTCCGACAGGAAATCGAATTCGCTCGGATCGCCGACGCCGACGAGCGACCAGTACAGCGGGTAGTGCTGCGATTCGGTCAGCAGCTGGCGCACGCGCTTGCGGTCGTTCTTCGGGTTCTGGCCGTCGGTGACGAACAGCACCCAGGCCGGCAGGTGGCCGTTGGCCGAGACGGGCGCAGGCGCCGGTGCGGGCGAATCGTCCGCGCCGCCGAACAGCCGGCTCAGGAAGCCGCGCTTCGCTTCGCGCCTGGGCTGCGGCTCCGGCGCCCGGAAGAAGAAGTCGACGATGTCGTTCATCACCGGTGCGTACTGCGTGCCGCCCCACCTGGTGATGTCGCCGTTCAGCACGTAGTCGGTGATGTACGCGCCGTAGTTCTCGGGTGTCGCGGTCGGCAGGCGGTCGAAGCCTTCGGTGAAGGTCCACGTGTCCACTTCGCCGTTGTCGTCGAACTTCAGTGCGATGCCGAGAATCCGGTCGTGCGTGTCCTGGATCACGCCCGACTCGTAGAGTGGCTTCGCGGAGCCGGAGATGTCGAGCGCCGCGCCGACGCGCACGACGGGCGGCTTCAGGATCTGGCGTTTTTCGAGGACGATCGCGACCTTCGCCGCGCGTTTCTCAAGCGTAATCATGCGGAGTACCTCAGTTGTGCTTCGGAGCGAAACGGGTGATCAGGTCCTGTTCGAGCTGGCGCAGCTGCGGCGCGTCCTGCTCGCGCTGGCGCTTGCCTTCCGCGATGATCTGCGAGACGTCGTCGAACGCGCCGAACAGCTGCTGCTGCGCGTATTCGAACGTGTCCGTCGAGATCACCGGGCGCTGGCCGAGCTTCGCGACTTCCTGCGCGTTCGCGCGGTTGAGGTCCGCTTGCGCACGGATCGCCTCGTCGGCCGCGTCGTACGTCGCGTTCGCGAGCGCCGCCGCGCGCCGGGTGCTGAGCTGCTCGAGGTAGAGCGCGAACGCGTTGGTCCACGCGGGGATCAGCACGGTCTTGATCGTCGTGAACTTCGACGTCAGCGTGCGCTTCTGGTCCTGCTCCATCCGGATCTGCGGCGCGAGCTGCTTCGACATCAGCATCGCGCGGTCGAGATCGTCGAGCTTGCTCTCGAGCGCGTCGACCTTGCGCTTTACGTCGAGCAGCCGCTGCGCGCCGAACGCGTCGTCGGCCTGCTGCCGGCCGTCCGCGAGACTCGCGCGCAGCGCCGCGAGCGCGGCTTCGCCGCGTGCCTTCGCCTGCGCGAGCGCCTGATGCAGCGCGTAGTTGTCGGTGTACATCCGCTCGAGCTCGTCGATGCCGGCCTTCTGCCGCTGCGCATGGCTCTCGAGTTCGACGACGAGCGTGTCCATCCGCTTGCTGACCGTCTCGTATTGCGCGAGCAGCTTCTCCTTCGTCGAGCGGAACAGGCGCGTGACCTGCGTGAGGAAGCCGCCTTTGTCCGCGCCGCGCGGGTCGAGCCCCTTCGCGGTCGCAATCAGTTGGTTGAGCTTGTCGCCGAACTGATCGGCATCCGACGCGCGGACGCTCGCGAGAATCTGCTGCGAGAACGCGGCGATCCGGCTGCCCTGCGCCGCGCCGAGCTGGTCGATCTCGTCGACCGTGATCAGGCGCGCGGTGTCGGCCGCTGCCGGGATGACGGCTGCGGGCGACGCGACGACGGGAGACGTAGACGGAGTGGAGGGACGACTGCTGACCGCATCGGATTGCTTGTCATCGAATAGCGGCTTCATGTGGCTACCACGTTTCCTTTTCTGCTTCTGCTATGTGTTGTCGTGCGCAAATGGCGGACATTCGCGTTTTTTCCGGCCGTGCTCTCTCACGGTGGCGGCAGACGGACAATAAATGCGCCGGGCGGGTGGCGTCAAGGGAATGCCTTCACATTGCCTTCATTTCCAAACGGAAATGTCAACAATGGTAAGGGAGCGGAAAATTCCTCCGATGTCGTGAATGGCTGGCGGTCTTGCGGTGCGGGCGTGACGGTGTGAAGCGGCTTGTATTGACGAAAGCAATGTGAAAGCAATTGAACGGTACACGCCGCCTGTATATTACGAATCTCCTAACGCAGTCGGGGAATTGACTGCTTTCTCGATCGGCGCGACATGATTTTTGGAACCGGCGGATCAGCACGCTTCTGAAATCACGAAGGAGAAGTTGCATGCCGCTACGGCCGCCGTGCTCCGTGGCGTGGCGCGACGTAGGACATGTGCAACGTCGGCAGGACGAAGGGCAATGACCAGTCGCGTATCGTGAAGTCCCAACGCCCTTCGGTATCGACAAACGTCGCCGTGAAATTCCGCTCGTCCGTCCACGTCACGTCGTCGAGCCAGTACGATGCGTACGCCCCGCCGACCGTTCGCTTCGACAGCACCTTGTCCAGTTTCTTCGATACGAGCGAGAAGGTCACGGCCTCTTCGAACGGGCAATCGTAGTCGGTCACGAGCAGATAGCCTGCACGCGTTTCGTACTGACGCAACAACGTGTATCCCGACACGGCGAGACCGGACGGATTGCCGTCCACGATGACGCGGGAACGCGCGGGCCACGACTCATAGGGCCCCGCGTGCGTCTCGAGCGAAAACCGGTCGATCGGATTCATTGTTCGGCCCGTCAGTCCATGCGGCCACGTGATGCGAAACCGGCATGTTCCGTCACGCCAACGCTTTCCGCGACTGTCGAGCGCTGAAGGCTGTGCATGCGAATCTGCCGTCAGCAACTGAAGCGCGTCGAGGCCGACTCAAGCAGTGCCTTTCCGATAGAGCGCGATATACCCCGACAGCATCAGCAACAGCGCGCCGCTGACCCGGTTCAGCCACCTCTCCCCGGCCGCTTTCCAGACGCTCACCGAATGCACGCCGAGCGACGCATAGCCGACCATCACGACAATGTCGATCACGACGATCGTCGCCGCGAGGATCGCGTATTGCGGCGCGACGGGAAGCGACTGATCGACGAACTGCGGCAGCAGCGCGGTCATCAGCAGGTAGTACTTCGGATTGCTCATCGCGACGAAGAAGCTCTTCAGAAACGCAGCCGCCCGCGTGGGCGTCGCGCGCTCGAATTCCGACATTCCCGATTGTCCGCCGGACCTCAGCATCCGGATGCCCACGTAGGCAAGCCACGCAGCCCCCACGTACTTCAGCGTGACGAAGGCGGTTTCCGATGCGCTGAGGATCACCCCGAGTCCGAACCCGACCATCGCGACGAGCAGGACGTCAGCGACGGCCGCGCCCGCCATGCCGAACGCTGCGTGACGAAGGCCATACCGGGAGCCGTTGCTCAGCGCGAGCAATACCGTCGGGCCGGGCGTCGCGGCGCCAACGCCGATGATCAGTGCAAATGCAATGAGGGCAGCGAGAGTCATGGCGCGGCATTCCTTCTGTCGTCTGTGGGTTGATTTTCGGCGGATCTCAGGGTGCCGCGCCCAACTGCGCGCACGCGCCCGCGGCCAGCTCAGGGCCCTGAACCGCAAGGATTTGCCACACCCCCATGCTCACACGCGCGCGCGCCGGCGCCGACGAATCCGCCAGCAGCGCCTCGACGCGCGGCGCCGCGTCCGGAGCCTGTGCTGCCACCGCCGCGTGATGCCGTTTGCGGGCTGCGGGCTCCGGCTCGTAGACATCGCACAAGCGAACCATGCCGGCAACACCGGCAATGTCGTCGTCCCTGAAGTCGGCGTTCGTCGGCGTCGATGCCGGCGGCGTCCGTTCGCCGGCCGGCAGCTTGTCGCGCGCCGCCGCCTCGATGGCCGATGCGGCCTTCGGCGCCAGCCCGGACATCGCCGCAACCACGCGGCTGCCTGCCGCGATCATGTCGCCCTGGCATGCCGCGCGCGCGGACGGCGCGACGTTCGAGCAAAACGACACGGATGTCTGCAGCACGTTGTCGCTCAGGCGGGACACGTCGTCTGTTGCCGCGTATGCGCTGCCGGCCAGCAGCGCGATCAGGGCAACGGGCGTCAGCGTATGGTTGAACGATTTATTTTTCATGATTGTTCCAGAATATGTTTCAGCGATTTCTGTTGCCGAAATCTGCCGGCCGCACATATTCCCATATTACCCGCCGGCTTCACGGCAATTCATGCTTGTCCGCCTCGAATATCTGCCGCCTGGCCCGTCTGCTTTCAATGCGCACACCGCGTGCAGCCGTAATCGACTGATTTAAAGCGTGGCGGTGCTATGCTTTCCCGGTCCGCACGACGGGGATCGGCCAATGGATTTCGACAGCAGAATCAAGAAGGAAATGTCCGAAGGAATCGTCAAGGCCATCCTTGAAGATGCTCAATACCGCGTCATCGACTCGGGCATCGAGAAGGTCGTGCGCGAGCTTGCCCATATGGATCCGGCGGATTATGCGAAGCTGGATTATCCGGAAGCGATGCGGCGCATGCCGGATTTCACGGTGATGACTCCGGACCAGACGGAAAAATTTCTCGTCGAGGTCAAGTATCGGGCGCAGTGGAACCGGTCGCTCTTCGAAGAGATCGTTGACCAGGTCAAGATCTTCGGCGAACTGGTCCTGGTGTCGATCAATGCGCATCCGCCGAATGAGAAGGACTACCACTACCCGTCCACCTACATCCGCTGCTGCCGGGTCAGGTATCAGGACGGCCAGATGCACGTCGAGCTGCGCTCGAAGATGAAGGGCACGCACTACTGGCTGCAGTTCGACAAGGTCTGGGATGACGTGAATCTGTGGTGGGCGATGTCCGACTTGCGGCAGGTTTTCACGCGCCTCGGCGACGACAAGCTCGACTCCAGCAACTCGCTGAAGAGTGCGATCAAGGCGCTGGAGGGCATCCTCAACTGACCGGACGCCCGTGACGAGCGCGCGCTCGCGCGCGGACATGCCGCGCATGCCGTTGCGCATGGAGGGAGGGACGATGAGTGCGGAGTTTGAAGACGACGATCTCGGCCGGTTCGCTGCACATGGGGCCGCGCCCCTGCCGAAGGCCGATCTCGAAGGATGGCTGGACCACGACGGCGCCCGCATCTGGCATGCCGCTTACGGCGACGGTCCGCCGGTGGTCATGCTGCACGGCGGCCTCGGCCATGCCGGCAATTGGGGCTATCAGGTGCCGGCCGTCGTTTCAGCCGGCTATCGCGCGATCGTGATCGACAGCCGCGGCCACGGCCGCAGCACGCGCGACGACCGGCCCTATTCCTACGAGCGGATGGCATCGGACGTGCTCGCGGTGATGGATACGCTCGGCGTCGACCGCGCCCGCTTCGTCGGCTGGAGCGACGGCGCCTGCATCGCGCTCGTGCTGGCTGCCCGAGCCCCGGCCCGTGCGGCGGGCGTATTTTTCTTCGCATGCAACATGGATCCGAGCGGCACGAAGGTGATAGAGCCGAGCGCGGTGATCGACCGCTGCTTCGCGCGACACCGTGAGGATTACGCGCGGCTCTCGGCCACGCCGGACGGCTTCGAGCCGTTCGTGGCGGCCGTCAGCGAGATGATGCGGACGCAGCCCGATTACGCCGCGCGCGATCTCGGTGCGATCGAGGTGCCCGTCGCGATCGTGCTGGGCGAACATGACGAGTTCATTCGCCCGGAGCATGCGGCGTATCTCGCCCGTTCCATTCCGGGCGCAACGTTGACGATCCTGCCGGGCGTGAGCCATTTCGCGCCGCTGCAGCGCCCTGCCCGATTCAATGCGGCGATGCTGGCGTTTCTCGGCGGAGTGCGGGACTAGTGACGAACCGATTATCCGTACCTTCCCTAGCCCCAGTACGTAGCGCGCCTCAATGCCCTCTTGTGGCGTAAAAGCGGCGGACAAGGCCGCCACGACAAACTGTCGCCACAAATTCGAAACGCGAGTCGCCCGAGCCCCGGTGCATGGCCGAGAGTGTCTGGTTTCGAGCGACGCCCCCCGCACTGAATCCGAGGCTGCTCCCTCCAGAAAATCCAGAGGTAATTCCGTCATAGTGCCGTGCTCGAACTGGCAAGCGAGTGCCTTGGTGATGGCTCCCCGAACCCTATCTGCCAGGCAAGCAAATGCATGTGCCGCAAGCTGCAAAAGTATCTTGAGCATCAGCCGGCGCGCATGAGGTGAATCTTGGGCAACCTCCTGGCTTCAGCGGACTTCCCGCGTAACCTGGCTTTCCACGTAAGTCGCAGGTCCCGTCCTGGGGGACTTTACTACCGGTGCGCAATCCGTCTTCTGATGCGCCAATAGACCCGTATCGAGAATGAATCGTTTTGTTACGGCATATTACCGCGCGTTACCTCGCGACGTCGCGAGGCTGAGGCCGGCCCCCGGGCTTACACCGCCCACCAACCCCGCGACCACGCGGGGTTTTCGCTTTCAACAGGCAGGTCACCTCGGTGATTGTGCGTCGCTCAAGTGCGGAACCGCTGGTCCGCGTAACGGTTCGGAGTGCGCCATGCGCCGCTACGCGTATCAGGCATGTAACGTTTTGGCTTGCTTTGGTGCGGCGCACCCGGGGTAACGCGAGCGGGCGCGAGACCCCAGAAGCGGCCCCGCATCTCGGCACGGTCTTCGCATGCTTGACGATGCTGTCCAGGCACCGGGGACTGCGATGGTCCTCTGCGTGCACGCTCGCTATTCCGACAGCCACGAGCCCTACACCTGTTCGCGCGTCGTCCCAACTTCGGGTGCGTGAACCGACGGACTGCCCAGACAAAAATACTTCCACCAACAGTCCGTCATTTCGCTGGTTTTCAGTCATCTGGGGTGAACTCTATGCCGTCTGCCTACGAGGCACGGCGGTTCGGTTTTGCTTGACGTCGAGGGTCTCGAATTCCTTGAAGGAGCGTTGTTGTGAACAAGAAGAATCGTTCTCTATTGGCGTCACTCGCGCTGTTCGTCACTGCCACGCTGCCGCTTTCCGCGCGCGCCGACTTCGACGCTGCTCTGTTCGGCATGGCCGGCATGGTCGCCGGGGAGACCGTGCGCGTGTGCGTCACGAATATCGCCGCACCCACGACGACTCCGCCCAACCCGTCGCGGCCAAGGTGTTCGCTTCCCTTTGTGGCGCGTCAGGACATCTCGGTTCGGCTGGGAAGCATGGCCTTTGGTCGCAAAGAAGCGTCTGGCTCGGCCAATTCATTTCCTCAATTGGCGAGCGACGGGTCCAAAACGCAGGTATGACACCACGCTGACGACGCGGGCATCCACGCTGTCGAATGGTCGCTGCACGCCTTAAACACTATGCAGGACCTACAAGTCCTCGACCAGTAATTCATTGAGCCGCAAGTCGGGCGTGGCAACCCGGGGGATTATTCTTGGAGGTGAATATGAACCGCAAGTCTCGGCGACTCACGGTCGCCCGGCCAAAGGTCGACAACCCCTTATGCTCAGCTATCCGCGAGGTGTTGGCCCAGCACATGTTCAGGACCATGCTTCACATCATCCTGGTGCTGCTCGCGCTTGGCTCCACCGCCCACGAGGCGGTTGCGGCATCACAAGCTTTTGTCGTCAACACCCGTTCAAACACGATAACCGTC
Organism: Burkholderia sp. MR1-5-21; assembly: GCF_053427715.1. NCBI lineage: Bacteria > Pseudomonadati > Pseudomonadota > Betaproteobacteria > Burkholderiales > Burkholderiaceae > Burkholderia > Burkholderia sp. MR1-5-21. The sequence goes on along the minus strand of NZ_JBSAXD010000034.1, from coordinate 5,437 downwards.
ATCGACAGGATAACCAATTTGGTCGAGGCCACCGTTACGGTCGGGTCTCTTCCGGTTAGCGTCGCGGTCACCCCGAATGAGGGGTGGGCCTATGTCGCCAACAGTGGCTCGAACAGCGTGTCCGTCATCAATGTGATACCCCGTGGTGTGTCAAGCTTCACCGTGGTTGCCACGATTCGGGTGGGCTTGACCCCGGTGAGCATAGCCATCACGCCGGACGGGACACACGCGTACGTTGCGAACGCGCGCTCGAACTCCGTGTCCGTTATCGACACGGCCACCCAAACCGTGGTCGTCACCGTGCCGGTGGGTCCCTTTCCGAACAAGCTCTCCATTACGCCGGACGGTGCGTCCGTGTGGGTGACGAATGCGGGCGACCACTCGGTATCCATCATCGATACCAGTTCCAATACCGTCACGGCCACACCGGCCGTCGGGATGACACCGTTCGATATAGTCACTCCGCCCGCGATGTGCTCGTTCGACCTCGTGAAGGACGACTTGGAGACTGACGTTGACTGCGGCGGGCCGGTCTGCCCGAAGTGCGCTCAATTCAAATCGTGCAACGTGAATGCTGACTGCCAGAGCAATCAGTGCGTTAGCGGTAGGTGCCAGTGATGGCAAATTCGGTGATTGGGCGGCATCGCGCAGGGCCACCCGCTGTTTGCAACAAGCATTGCGTCTGAGGAGGTCACCATGAAGCTCCCACCTAGGTTGCTGGACAAGCGCATCCTTCGCCCTGCTCCTGTCGGACCGGTTGTGAACTCGAGGTCCGAGGAACACAGCGCGAGGCGCCGGTCTGTGCTGACCCTCGCCTTGACGAGCGCAGCTGCATCCCCTGCGCTGTTGCTACCGACTTTAGCGCGTGCAGAGCGCTACCGCGTCGACGAGGGGAAGGAACTTGCGCCCGGTGTCAGGCGAGTCGAGCTGTCGAAGCGGCCATCGGAAATCCCTGCCTACAAGTCGCTGTCGATGGTGGACGTCGTGTTCCAGCCCAAATCGAAATACGCGAACCCGGCTATGCCGAATGACATGGTGTGCCAGTGCCTGGAAGGCGAGTTGCTAATTGACCAAGGGATGGGGAAGTGGGTCGCAAAGACTGGGGACGTCTGGTCTTGCAAGAAGGGCATGCCGGAAACGACCGAGAACCGGAGTGACACCACCGTCGGCATCATGCGTGTCATTAACTTGGCAACGTGAGCTGAAGCTCACGGGACGATGCTGCGGTGCGGATGCCCCGGCGGCCCGGCCTGACCGCGGGGGCAACCACGCGGTTGAAACCTTAAACGAAATGTTCGCGTTCGATTCCCTTGAACGCAAGCAACCATTACCTATCGACAGGTATTGAAAAGGTGGCAGTAGCGTTCGGTCATGCGGCGAATGGGACTGCACGGGAATTCACCATGGGCGCGTGGCCAATCACGGCGGCTCTTTAAAGAACGGAGGGAATTGTGGCAAACGAACAGGATATCAAGGTAACAGCCGAGGATTTCCAAGGGCTTGGGCAAAAGCTTGAGGCGCTCTACTCAACGCTGTCCGAAGGCGAGGCTCGTGTATTTGAGTTCCTCATCGAAGGCGCAGCGTCTGGCGCGGGACAAATCCCCCCACCGGCCTGGATTACGCCGCACTTCAAGTACAGGCCGCGAGGGGGCGCTCATCTGATTGCTGGCGGCGGCGATGGGCTCACTGTCTTGCTCACCGGGCGCGGAAGACTCATTGTCGTTAAGCCAGGAGACCCGCTTCCAGAAGGGCGCCACACCGATGTACTGGGCGCAATTCCGATTAGAGGGTGACCTGAGCGGTCGCGCGGAAGCAAGGCCCAGCCCGTGGTCGGCTGCTCGGCACCTGGTCGTGGTGGCCGATATCATTTTCTCGACCAAGGAGGTGTGCGGTGAGGATTCCAATTGGCAAGACAGCCCGCACATGGCTGACCGTTTCGCTTATCGGCGGTTTGATGCCGCTCGAAACTTCGACAGGTTGGGCGCAGCAAAAAGGGCCGTCGCTGAAACAGCAACTCGTGGGAACCTGGACATTCGCCTCCGCGAACGAGACCCGAAAAGATGGGACCAAGGTAGACCGCTGGGGTGCCAACCCCAAGGGCAGTCTGATGTTCGATGCCAACGGCCGTTATATGTTCATCATTACGCGGTCGGACATTCCCAAGTTCGCGACCAATTCCGCTACCGAGGGCACTGCGGAAGAAGACAAAGCGGTGGTAAAAGGGATGCTTGTCTATTTCGGCACGTATTCCGTGAACGAAGCCGACAAAACGCTAATTACGCACATCGAGGGATGTTCTTTCCCGAATCTGGTCGGGACCGACCAGAAGCGAATTATCACCTCGCTCACGGCGGACGAACTCAAATATCACAACCCCGTTTCGTCGATTGCCGGAGACGCGCAAGTCGTTTGGAAAAGAGCCAAGTAGGGCTTGCGCAATCGAGGTTAGCGTGCCGCCCCGATTTTGGCGTCAATACGGCCCACCGGGTAGTGCCGGGGCGGGCCGTCTAGGGACGGCACAAGAGCGGATGCCGTAGCGGGAGGCGGCGCAAAGCTTGAGCACTCCTTACTTCGAGAAACGCTAACAGGCGCGCGCCCAGGCGCGCCGTGGCTGGTTCCTTCTCCGGGGATAAGTGAGCGAGAATTATCCGACGTCCTCTCCCGAGCCGAACTGACCGTGCTCAGAGGCTAGGTCTTACTCATGAAGGCTCGCGCGATGGGCCAAATCGATATCAGACAGGACAGGCCGGCACCCAATGATGGGCTGCGCGATGGGCTGAAAAACAAAAAGCCCCGCAAATCATTGATTTTACGGGGCTTTTCCGCCAATTCTGGCGGAGAGAGGGGGATTCGAACCCCCGATAGGCTTTCACCTATACACGCTTTCCAGGCGTGCGACTTAAACCACTCATCCATCTCTCCGGGAAGAGCGAGAGTATAGCAAACTCTGGCGACCCTGCGCCACTCCCCCGTTCGCAGTGTCACGGATGGCGGATGTAGTCGACGAGCGCGCGCGTGTAATCGTCCGGCCGGCGGTCCAGCAGGCTGACGACGATCGCGACCGCGAACCCGGCCGGCACGCCGAATACGCCTGAGCTGATCGGCTCGATCCCGAACCACGTCGGCCCGGCGAACCCGGTGAGCTGCGAGAAGTACGGATACGTCGACACGATGTAATACACGCACACCGCGAGCCCCGTCACCATCCCCGCGATCGCGCCGCGCGTCGTCGTGCGCTTCCAGAACACGCCGAGCACGAGCACCGGGAAGAAACTCGACGCCGCGAGCGAAAACGCCGCGCCGACGAGGAACAGGATCTTCCCGGTATTGAGCGACGCGACGTACGACGCGAACAGCGCGACGCCGAGCAGCAGCACCTTCGAGATCGTCACCCGCCGCTGGCTCGTCGCGTCGGGCGCGACCATGTGGTAGTACACATCGTGCGACAGCGCATTCGCGATCGTCAGCAGCAGCCCGTCCGCGGTCGACAGCGCCGCCGCGAGCGCGCCGGCCGCGATCAACCCCGATATCACGTACGGCAGCCCGGCGATCTCCGGCGCGGCCAGCACGACCATGTCCGGCTGCATCTGGATCTCGGACCAGTGGATGATGCCGTCGCGGATCTCGTCGACGACGCTGATCAGGTCCGGCTCGAAGTGATGCCACTGCGTGACCCACGCGGGCAGCTCCGCGAACGGCCGCCCGACCAGGTTCGCAAGGATCTCGTACTTGATCATCACCGCGAGCACCGGCACGCTCAGATAGAACAGCGCGATGAAGAACAGCGTCCAGCCGACCGAGCGGCGCGCGGACGCCACCGACGTCGTCGTGTTGTAGCGCGTCAGGATGTGCGGCAGGCTCGCGGTGCCGAGCGACAGGCAAAGCAGCAGCGCGAGGAAATTCCGCTCGCGCGGCCGCCGCTCGTCGTCGCTCGCCGCAGGAAACGGCTCGTGCATCGGCACCGGCGGCTCCGCGCGCGCGAGCAGGTCGTCGCGCATCTGCGACCACACGACACGCGCCGCCGCCGGGTCGCGCGGAAACTCCGCCAGCTCGCGCTCGCGCTGGCTGATCTCGCGCAGCGGTCCGTTGTGGCGCCGCAGGTCGGCGAGCTGGTCACCGAGCCGCGCCCGCTCTTCCCCGAACGACGCCGGCAGCCGGTCGAGCTGCGTCTGGATCCGTGCAGCCTGATGGCGGTACGCGTCGCGCACCTGCTGCTCGTCGTGCGCGTCGCGCACCTGCGCCTCGCGCGCGGCGACACGCTCCATCAGCTTCCCGTAACTGAATTGCGGCACCGGCCCGAGCCCGTTCTTCAGCGCGATCAGCGACACCGGAATCAGGATCGCGCTGATCAGGATGATGTACTGCGCGACCTGCGTCCACGTGACCGCGCGCATCCCGCCGAGGAACGAACAGACGAGGATGCCCGCGAGCCCGCAGAAGATGCCGATCGCAAAGTCGACGCCGATGAAGCGCGTCGCAATCAGCCCGATCCCCTGGATCTGCGCGACCAGGTAGACGAACGAGCACAGGATCGCCGCGCCGGCCGCGAGCGCGCGCACCGCGGTGCTCGAAAAGCGCGTGCCGAGAAAGTCGGGAATCGTGTAGCGCGCGAGCTTGCGCACGTACGGCGCGAGCAGGAACGCGACGAGGCAGAAACCGCCTGTCCAGCCCATCAGGTAGGCCAGCGCGTCGTAGCCGGTCGCGTACAGCGATCCGGCGAGACCGATGAACGACGCGGCCGACAGCCAGTCCGCCGCGGTCGCCATCCCGTTGAACGCGGACGGCACGCGCCGCCCGGCGACGTAGTACTCGACGAGATCGGACGTGCGCGACAGCAGCCCGATCACCGCATACACGGCGATCGGCACGAACAGGAACACATAGCCGATCCACACGCCGGAGCCGGCCGCGCGCTCGATGCGCCACAACAGCAGCACGAACGCGAGGAAGCCGAGCGTGTAGAGCGCGTATGCGCGGATCAGGCGGCGTGTCAGCATGAATCAGCGCCGCCGCGCGATGCGTTCGCGTCGGCCGCATGGTCGTCATACGCGCGGCGCAGGATGCGGTCGGCACGCTGCATGAGTCCGATGTAGACGGCGATCAGCACGAGATAGACAAGGATCGCGCCTTGCGCGCCAACATAGAACGGCAGGCTGAATCCGGCGAAGTGCACGCCTGCGAGCGCGGGTGCGAAGAACGGCACGACGAACGACACCGAAAAGCCGATCGCCATCAGCACGACGATCAGCACGACGTTGAAGCGCCAGTAACGCGCGTGCGCACGCGCAAGCGGCGCGGGCACGGGCGGCGGCGCGGCAGGCGCCGGACGGGACGGAGCGGTCATGCCCTTGTGTAGCAAAAAGCCCCTGCGCGGGCAATCGGGATCGCCGCGCAGGGGCGCATGCCGCGACGCGCGAACTCAGCGCGCTTCGGCGAG